>JACQTF010000114.1 GCA_016210925.1 Acidobacteriota bacterium
GCTTTACACAAGCCGTAGGTTCCCTGATCCACACGATCCAAAGCAGCATCCACCTCTCGAAGAAGCCGAAGGACTTCTTCGCTCTCGCGGGACGCGGCGATAGCGCCCTCAAGCTTGCCGCGTCGATCGAGCAACTGCTCGCGAAGAAGGGAATCTATTGGGGTGGCCATCGTCTTCCTCCTCGTGCTAAACCGAAACTGGAAGCGCTCGGTTCTCAATCGAATTGGAACCGCTATCTTCGATCTTCGGTCCTCGATCCTCAAGCAAGCTCCACAGAGGTGCCGATGCCACGCTCCTTGGCTCGACGGTAAACCAGAGCGGCGGTGGCCACATCCTCGATGGCCACGCCCACCGACTTGAACAGGGTGATCTCCGCATCGTCGGTCCTGCCCTTTTTCTTCCCCGCTACGATCTCTCCCAGTTCCGCGTACAAATCGGCTCTCGAGAGGGCTCCGGAGGAGAGTGCCGAGATCACGTCCCCTGCTTCCTGCAGGACCTGTTCCTGAAAGTCCAGGACGATTTTGGCCTTGCGAAACGTGGCGGGGTCCACCTCCCGCTTGTTTGGGGAATTGGCTCC
Organism: Acidobacteriota bacterium; assembly: GCA_016210925.1. Taxonomy (GTDB): domain Bacteria; phylum Acidobacteriota; class UBA6911; order JACQTF01; family JACQTF01; genus JACQTF01. The sequence continues at coordinate 578 of JACQTF010000114.1, forward strand.
CACCGCATTGATGTGGACGCCGGCGGGGAGCCATTCTGCCCGGAAAACCGGTTCCTGGGACGTGGTGGCCGCAGCCACGATGTCGGAGCCCTCCACGGTCTCCTGCGGCGTCTGTGCCGCCCGGGCCTCCACCCCCAGCTCTCGCCGGATCTCGTCCACAAACGAGCTGCACCGAGCGCGGTCCACATCGAAGACCTTCACCTGCTGAATGGGCCGGACCGTCTTTGCGGCCCAGACCTGGGTCTTTGCCTGGATCCCCGCGCCGATGATTCCCAGGATTCGGGCCTCTTTTCTCGCCAGGTACTTGGTGGCCACTCCGCTGGCAGCGCCCGTCCGGATGGCGGTGAGATAACCCGCCGCCATCACCGAGAGAAGCGCCCCGGTGCGCGAGTCGAACAGCAAGACCAGGAAATAGGTTTGCGAGGGGTCCCGCCGGCCTGGAATGCCCGACAGAGTTTTCAGCCCGAAGGCCCCCGCCTCGGGCAGGCTGGCCACCATCACCCGGAAGGATCCCGCCTCGCTGGGAAGCGACAGACCGATCCGGGAGGGCATGGCCGTGGAGCCCAGGCTGTGCTGGCGAAACGCTTCTTCGATGACGTCGATGGCCTCGGACATGGTGAGGACGCTGGCCACCTCTTTTTCGCTCAAGATCAAAACCATGCGCGCGCCTCCTCTCTGCGAAACTCCGAGTAACCCGAGAAAAGGAAGATCACCATTCTGTCTATGAGATGTCAGGCATTTCGTCCCATGTTCTTCCATCGAGGGTCCTACCCGTCCTTTTCTTGTTCACCCCACCCCATTGCTTGAAAAAAAAGGGGACTTTGCGTTCGCGACATTGATCACGAATCGGTCTGACCCAGTCAACTCTCATCACGCGCGCTCCCGGTCCCGACTCGCCACCGACAATCACCCAGTGAATTCCGTCTAAATTGAGATCGAGTGGACCCAGAAGAGGCTCGCAACTCAAAAATCGGATGGAGGCGTTCAACTGTCTTAGATAATCTATTCGCCACGTGTATTTCTCATTTTCCACTGAAACCCCGAGCCACACATTCTTTGGAACGTGGTCTATGTAACTGTTGCAAAGCTCTAAAAGGCGCTCTGGCCTTTTTGTGAGCACCTGAAACGTATGCTGACCCGCCTCTCTCATCACTTGAAAGATATGCTGGATATATTCAGTTGGGATCCTTTCATGGAAGAGATCACTCATGGAATTGACGAAGATAATGCGCGGCCGTTTCCATCGCAGCGGTTGAGAAACGCGTTCTTGATGGAGCCTTAAGTCAAATCCCTGCTCGAATGGATGTCCAGGAATTCCTCGAAATCGTTCAGAGAGCCGTTCGGCATAGCAAAACTTACAACCTGGGCTGATCTTGGTGCATCCAGTCACCGGATTCCAGGTCCCTTCGGTCCATTCGATCGGAGAAGCGTACGACATGTTTCACCCTTTCTTCACCTGGTCGATTATAAATCATAATGAGCGGTATTTGTCGAAGATATCTTCGACAATGTGAGCGGCCACCGGCTTATGAGAAGCAAAGAACAGGTAGTAAACCACCGCTCCCTTTGTATTTTTCATAGCGATCGGAGCTGGAACCCATCCAAAACCGGCCACCTTTCGTAACCGCTTCTGGAAGGCTTCAGCGATCACTCGGTTCGCCTCTTTCTCAAGATATTCACCGAACAGATGTCGCCTCCTCGAATAAGCGACGTCTCTCCAGGAATTCATCTCCCCAATAGCCATTCATGCGTTTCACATGTTCGTCTTTTGCCGCATCGGGATCACGGAGCAGCGCGTTTCTGTTTATATCGGCTATTGGGAAATTCAGAAATATTTCCAGACTCCTCATTCTTCCGGCCGTTTCGATGACTCCCCAATTGAGTTGAAGACCGTAAGGATCTAGCAAGCACAGGCCACGCCGATAGTCCTCATACTTTACCTTTGGGAAGACGTGATTCAGCAAGATTGTATTGCAATCACCCTCATACAGCTTCACATCCTGGCGATCAGAGGTGATTTTTCTCAAGGAAGCCACCTTCTCACGTTTGAGGTCGATGAGATGGTACTCTCGGAAAGGAGGGCCGATGAGGAGGGCGTTTAGCGGGCTGCCGCGGACAAACCGTCCGGTAGTTCGGGAGACGTGGACGCCAGCGCCAGCGAATGCGTCGATGTAAATATGAACGAGGTCTGGGGCTGTTTGGGCGCTGAGGATTTTGGAGTACGCCTGAGCATATTCGCGGATGATCTCGAGCTTGATTTCGGACCAGGGCCCAAGCTCATCCAATTCTGATTTTCGAGTCATCTGCACTTGATTGCGGCGGTTGACGAATGGCTGTCGGTCAAGTTGCCTGTCGCTCTAGCCGAGCGGCATCAGAAAGCCAGCCGGAGGGAAAGCTGAAGGACCCGCCCGTTGTTCAGGGTGTTGGTAATCAGGCCGAAGTCGTCGTTGACCACGTTGGTGCCGGGTGCATCGAATTGGGCATGGTTGAGCAGGTTGAACACTTCTGCCCGAATCTGCACGTGAGCGCCATTTCCGGAGGGGAGGTCCACCCGGCGTACGACGGCCAGATTGAAGTTGTTGGTGCCGTCCTTTCGAAAGGCATTTCTCCCCAAGTTGCCCCGCCCTCCAGGCGGGAGGTTCGTGCTAAAGGCCTGCTTGGTGAGCAGGCGCGCGGAGGTATTCGGGTCATCGAAACTTTTTCCCAGCAAGGAGGGATCCAGGATGAAGGGCCGATCGTCCGGTTCGCCATCCACGTTGCCGAATCCCGGCGCATCCGATCCCGTGAGCACCGTGAAGGGAGTGCCGGATTTGAACAAAACGGTCCCGAGCACCGCCCACCCGGAAAAGACCGCCCGCCAGCGAGATGCTTCTTTCCAGGCGGGGAGCTGGTAGAAGTAGACCAGCTCGAAACCGTGCGGGGCATCGAAGTCGGAGGGACCCTTCGTATCCCGGTTCACGTCGAACTCGGTCTGGCTCTTCAGGCTCCGTCCGAACCCCGTGTAGAGGACATTGGTGCTGGTATCCAGGAGCTTGCTGAAGTGGTACGTGGCCCGGAAAGAAAGGTTATTCCGGGAACCGGTGATGCTGCCCTGCAGCGCGTCCAGGTAAGCGATGCCCATGTTGTACGTGGTCTTGATGTCGAAGTGATCCAAGTCCGGCCGCCGGTCATTCACGGTCCTGGTGGTCAGCGGGATACCAGGCAAGGGTCGGGCTCGATTGCCGTACAGGTCGTAGAACAGCTTGAAGGTCCGCGATCCCACGTACCCGACCTTGCCCGTCAAGCCCCATGGGAGGGAAGTTTCCAGCGACGCGCTGTACAGGTGGCTGTAAGGGCTGGCGAGATTGGGATCCAGCAACCTCAGGCCGCGCCGGTCCGACTGCAGCTCCCCGGGGGGCAGCGAGGAAAAAGGGTCCAGGAAGTCAGGATTGGAAATTTCGAAGATTCGAGCGTGAGGCGCATTGGCCCTGACCTGCTGATAAGTACCGTGAAAGATCGTCCCATAGCTGATGCCGTAGCCGGCCCGAAGCACCCATGACCCACGCCGAAGAGCCAGGCCCACGCGCGGCGCGAAGTTGTTGAAATCACCGTCGAACGGAAGCTGATTGAGATCGTTCACTTCGGTGGGACGTGACAAAAACTCCCAACGCAGGCCCAGGGTCAAAAGAAGACCGGGGCGGACCTGGATGCGGTCCATCCCATAGGCATTTCCACTCCACTCGCGAAAACCGCGGTACATGTTTCCCACGAGTTCGCGGTACTTGCTGGGCGTTCCGTGCAGAAAATTTTCCACCGCGCTCCTGCCGAAGTTGCTGCTGAACTCGAACTTACCTCGCACGATTTGGACGAGGTCGTTGATCTGGACCCTGGAGAGCTCGCCCCCCCATCGGAGCTCGTGCCGGCCCACCGTGCGGAGTTGGCTCGCGTCGTAGGCGAACCGATTGCGGAAACGAATAATGGGGAAAAGGTTGGGCGGGCCCAGGGAAGTCAGCGCTTTGAAGAACTCCACTTCCGGGCCCACGGCGCGGTCCGTCGCGAGCAGAGTCGTATGCTGGCGCTGGAAGGCAAAGCCCAGGTTCGAGACGCGGCTCGGGTCTCGCTGCCGGGCCAGGGTTGCGCGAAAATCCTGATTGCGCAGGTGGGTGTCCGGGTTCTGCCCCCCCACCAACTGGAAGGCGTCAATATCCGTCTGCGCAAAATTGTATCGGAAATTGTACGTGGTCGTTTGTTGCCGCGCCGGCGAGATCCACAGGTTCCAGTTGGAGACGCCGACGTCCTGGGGCGAGTTGGTATTGAGGGAGCGCGGGCTCACGTGAGGAAGGTTCGGAGCCAGCAGTGGAAACGCATCCAGGTAGCGCCGGATCTTGGCATCGGTGGCGGGATCGCCGGAGCGCGGCGTTCGTTCGTCCAGGAGGGGAGCCAGGAGATTGCCATTCACGGAACCTCGGGACTTCAACTGCTCCCAGCCTCCCGTCAGCTTCAGACCACCCGCGCGTACGTTGGTCAACTGCGCCCCATACTGGTTGAACCGGGAAGGCTCCACTTCGCCGACCTGGAAAAAGTTACGGGCGTTGAAAATACTGTTTTGGTGTGACCAGTAAATTTCCCCCTCGAACCCTTTGGGCTCGGGAGGAGGTGTAAACAGGAAGCCCCGGCCGGAAAGCTCGGCGGCGTACCCTCCCCGCACCGCTGTGGGCTGGTCCTGCAGCTGGGGCGAGATGCCTTCGCGGGCCAGGCGCTCCTTGGAGTCCTCCGTGTCGTACCGGTTCACCTGGCGGTTCTCGTTTCGCAACGGGGTGGAGCGTCCGAGTGCTCTTGTAGGAGAGGGCTGAGCTTGCGGGGCGGTAGGTTTGTTCTCTGGTTGGGATGGCTGCTTCTCCTGGGCCTGAAGCAGCGGTGGCATTCCCCAGAGGATCGCGAGCGAGAGGACGATCCGCAGTTTCGTGGGCATGGCAGTTTATACGTATAACATTAGTCCGCTTTCCGATCAATTCCCAAATCCTTGGGCTCGTTGTCAGACATGGGTTATCCTTTTCTCTGGCGAGAAGGGGAGAAAGATGGGGAAGCACGACACAGCGTTTGGAATCAACTTGAACACCCGTGCCCCCTTGCTGTACCCGGAACAATTTTCATCCCAGCGCCTGTTGGAGCTGGCGGCGCGGGCGGAAGAACTTGGCTATAACTCCGTGTGGGTGGGCGACAATTTTTTGGCCAAGGCGCGGCTGGAAGCTGTGACCACGCTTGCGGCGATTTCCGCCGTGACCCGGCGGGTGAGACTCGGGACCGCCTCCCTGATCGGGCCCTTACGACACACCGTGTGGCTCGCCATTACCTGGGCGACGCTGGACCAGCTTGCCGGTGGCCGCACCATTCTTTCGCTGTGCGTCGGGGGTGGCAGCGCGGAACACGGCGGCCCGGGGTACACGGCACAATTTGACGTGGCCGGGGTGTCGTATCGAGAACGCGGTACGAGGTTGGCCGAGCAGGTGACGTTGCTGCGGCGGCTCTGGACCGAGAGCGAGGTTACTTTCAGGGGCCGGCAGCACCACCTGACGCAGGTGACGGCGGCACCCCGACCCTACCAGCGGCCGTGCCCGCCGATTTGGATTGCAAACAATCCCCAGGTCTTCGATCTCAGTGCGTCCGTGCGGGAACGCATGATGCGACGCGTCGGGCGGCTGGCCGATGGGTGGATGACCTGCACGGCGACGGCTGGAGAGTTCCGACAGAACTGGCAGCAGGTCCAGGCATTTGCCCACGAAGCTGGACGGGACACCGACAGGATAGTGCCAGCTTATCAGATGACCTTGAATATCAACCCGAATCCGCAGCGGGCCCGCTCCGAGGCGTTGGACTTCCTGAACGCCTACTACGGTACGAGCTACGGAACCGTGGAGGAGGGATCCTGGCACCGAGATCCGTTTGGGTCGCCGCAAGAATGTGTGGACAAGATTTCCGCACTCCAGGAAGCAGGCGCCAGAACGTTCATTCTACGTTTTGCGTCGCCCGACCAGGAAACTCAGCTCCAGCGCTTCACGGAAGAAGTACGGCCAGCCATTCTTCCTTAACCCTGGTAGGCCGTTCTCAGAGACTGGGTAGCCTGAGCGCCCGTCACGTTTGGCGTAACATGCAGGTACTATGACTGCACGGGACAAAAGCGCGAGGAACATCAGGGTCGGGCTGGATCTTGGTCGCGCCCATCAACGCGCCAGCGCCGTGCGTATCGGAGAGCAATAGATCTTCGCCTCTCGAATCGGCAGTGCACAGTGAGCGCAGGGAAACGGGAAGGAGCTTAAGTCCCTGATCGTCATAATACGACTCGACGCGTTCCTGACGGAGCTCTTTTGAACGGAAGGTGGCCCGGCCGCCGGCGGGGGCAGCCGCTTGTTGGCTTCCGTATAGCGGACGCCGCATGTGCGTCTTGAAGAAACTGACCTCCCGGGGGGGCAGTTTCTTAAGAGCCCGCTCTTCGGCGACTGGTGCGAAGTTGCCGTTCTCGGCGAGGCAGCGCCGAAATCACGGAACGCAGCAACTCATTCACCGCCTTCGAAGAATCGAACACTTGTGCCACATCGGGCTCCAAAACGACCGCCACAACATTGCCGCCCATCCTCGATGCAAACCGATTCGGGCGGGACTCGGTGTAGTCGAAGCGATACTCCGCACGGAGACCGTTACGTCCGCTCTTTCGTGTCTTTGACGTTTTTCTCATAATCCCGACGTTCACGCTTTGTCGCGCGTCGCGCGTTGATAATCCGTACCTTGCCGGCTCGTTCGCTGAAGCAGACCAGCAGCAGTCGATTCTTCCCCGAATGGCCGATGATGATCTCTCGCACCTCTTCCTCCGAATGATCGGCGTCGTCAAAAATTCGCGCCAGCGGATCGCCAAAAACGGTCAGCACCTCTTCGAAGGCAACGCCGTGCTTCTTTAGGTTGGCCTCGGCCTTGGCCGCCAGCTGATCACCACGTTTCAGGATCCGATCGACCGTGCGGTTCGCGGCCTCCTCTGAGTCGGTCGAAATGTGGCGGTGGATGTCAGCGAGGGATCGCAGTGCCCGGTTCGACCAGACAACCCTCATTTCGGGATGCGGAGCTTGTCTCGGACCTCGTCACTGGTCCACGTGATGCCGGCGTCCAGATCGGCAATCCCTTCCTCGACACGCTGCCGCTCGATGACCAGCCGCGCGAAGTCGGCCCACGTCGCATCCTCCGGCAGCTCGTCGACAAGCCGCTGTACCTCTTCTTTGATGTGCGTGGTCTCAGGCATCAATGCTCACCTACGGGTATTCAATCACACGCCCGGCCCATCTCATCCATCACTGCGCCACACGCGCGACACGCGCCACAGGGAAGCTGTCCAACGCCCTGGCGCTCAGCCGCGGCCGCGGCGAACACGCTTCCGCGTCCGACCACGCCGGGCCCGTGCCGCGGCCGGCGGCTGCAGCGGCCTGTTAGACCCCGACACGTCCCGATCCGCGCGCTCGCGCTTCGCTATGAAGCCCGACTCGTCTCCCTGGTGAATGAAGAGCTTCCCGCGTAACGTGTCGCCTTCGATCGTTGCCCAGGCCCGGCCAGTTGTCGGATCCATTTCATCGAAGCCAGACCACGAGAACTCGACGATGGGCGCACCGCCACGCTCCGTGACGCGGTAGTCGATCGACGCACCGATCGCGATCAGCTCCATCTCGCCCAGACCGTTGCGGCCGAAGGTGATGTGTGCCGGAGCGACAAGGTTGAGCGCCTCCTGATCCCACAGCTCAGTCTCCACGATTCGCCACCGGCCCTCGACCACTGCGATTTCTTCCGTATAAGTCCCCACGGGAATCATGAGCGAGCTATGAGTAAATTCTTCCTCATCAGTCCCATGCAGGCTCACCACCGCTTTGCACCTCGGTTCTTATACGGAACAATAATACACCAATCTCGGGGACCCTTCAGAGCGCGTCCGCAGGGCGTCCGGATCCCCCCGGCTTGAGCGTCCGTGAGCTTTCGCGTAGGATACGGATCTGATGGCCATGCAGGAAGGAAGGGCGCGAGCGATCCGGGTGGGGCTGGTCGGCGTTGGCACGATAGGCAGGGAAATTTGCCGGGCCCTCGATGAAAGAATCCCAGGTCTGGAGCTGGTAGGCGTCAGTAGCCGAGATCTGAAGCGGGCGGTTGCCTTCGCCAACAGCCTCCACAGGCCGTGTCCCGTGCTCTCCCTGGACGAGCTGGTCGAGAGGTCGGATTTGGTGGTGGAGACCGCCACCGGCGAAGCCCTTCAACAGATCGCGCCCCGGGCGCTCCAGGCGGGCAAGGACCTGATGGTCCTGAGCGTAGGCGGGTTGCTGGGCCACGAGGATTGGTTCCAGCTCGCCCGGGAGAAAGGGTGCCGGATCTACGTCCCGTCGGGGGCCCTGGCGGGCCTGGACGGGGTGCTGGCGGCCCGGGCGGGCCAAATTCGCGCGGTGACCCTGGAGAGTCGCAAGCCGCCCCGGGGGCTCTCGGGCGCTCCGTTCGTGGTGGCCCGCGGGATCGACCTGGATGCCTTGCGGGAGGAGACGCTCCTGTTCGAGGGGAATGTTTTCGAGGCCTGTGCCGGGTTCCCCGCGAATGTGAACGTTTCCGCCGCCCTGAGCCTCGCCGGCATTGGCGCTGAGAAGACCCGGGTCAAGATCTTTGCGGTGCCGGGAGCCACCCGGAACGTGCACGATGTGGTCGTGGAAGGGGACTTTGGGCTCTTGAGAACCCACATCGAGAATGTTCCCAGCGAGGGCAATCCCCGGAGCGGGCGACTGGCCTATCTTTCCCCCATTGCCTTGCTCCGCTCGCTGACCGGCCCGCTACGCATCGGAAACTGAGCAAACTGACCAAACTGGCCCGGGGCCTTGAAAACGCCGCAGTGATGAGGTATGAATAGGGCATCTTTCGGCCGCACCGTGCCAGGCAATGTAAAGGAGGATCAACTTTGGGGGAAACACAGCGGATTGTGGTGGGCATTTCCGGGGCTTCGGCGCCCATCTATGGCATCCGGGTGCTGGAGGTCTTGAGAGACTTGCCGGGCGTGGAGACCCATCTGACCATGTCCGAGGCGGCGGAACGGACCATCGTGCTGGAGACCGACTGGACGGTGGAACAGGTCAGGGCGTTGGCGCACGTCGTGCACGACAACAAGAATATTGCCGCGAGCATCTCCAGTGGTTCGTTTCGGACGGTGGGCATGGTGATCGCACCCTGTTCCATCAATACCCTGTCGGCGGTCTCCAATTCCACCGCCAACGACCTGCTGACCCGCGCCGCCGATGTCACCCTCAAGGAGCGCCGTCCCCTGGTGCTGGTGGTGCGGGAGACCCCTCTGCACATCGGGCATCTTCGCCATATGATCCAGGCGGCGGAAAACGGGGCCATCATCCTGCCCCCTGTTCCCGGTTTCTACCATCATCCCAAGACCATTGACGATCTCATCAACCACACGGTGGGCAAGGTGCTGGATGTGTTCGGATTTCCCCACAATCTTTTCAAGAGGTGGACCGGAGCTCCCGCCGTGGGTGCTCGGACCAAATGAAGGGGCGGTTTACCGTTGAAAGAACGGGGCAGGACACGCTATACTCTTTTCTGATTGAGTGTCCCGTTTGACCATTTGGGAAGGCGGTGGAAAGCTATGAAAGGGAACTGGATTTGGGTTCTCGCCCTGACGGGGATCGTCCTCTCCGGCCTTTCAGCGGCGGACAAAAAGCAAGAGCGTGACCTGGAGGAGCACTTCAAGAAGTGGCTGGAGCAGGACGTCCTTTATATCATCACTGCCGAGGAAAAAAGCGTCTTCAAAAATCTGACGACCCCGGAGGAAAAGCAGAACTTCATCGATCAGTTCTGGCGCCGCCGGGACCCCACCCCCGAGAACGCCTACAACGAGTTTAAAGAGGAGTACTACCGCCGGATTCAGTACGCCAACGAGCGATTTGCCTCAGGGATTCCCGGCTGGAAGACGGACCGTGGGATGACCTACATCAAGTTCGGGCCTCCCGACCGGACCGAGTCCCACCCCACCGGCGGCCATTACCAGCGCATGTCCTGGGAGGGCGGGGGATCCACCTCCACTTATCCTTTCGAGCGGTGGGAATACCGCTACATTGCGGGAGTTGGTCAGGATATAGAGCTGGAATTTGTGGATGATACCCTGTCGGGGGAGTATCGCCTCACCATGAACCCGGATGACAAGGATGCCCTGCTTCGTATGCCCGGCGGAGGGCTCACCGACGCGGAGATGATGGGCATGGCCAGCCGGGTGGATCGCATCGTGAAAAAGACCTCCCCCATGCCCGGTCACAACCCCCTCCTGATCGGCTATGGCCGAGCCAAGGACCAGCCTTTCGAAAAGCTGCAGTTACTGACCAACATTCAGCGTCCTCCGGAGATCCAGTTCCGGGATCTGCGGGCGGTGGTGACGACCGAGGTGAAATTCAGCCAACTGCCCGTCGAGGTGCAGACCCATTCCTTCCGGATCCGGGAGGACCAGTATCTGGTCCCCGTGACAGTCGGGGTGGAAAACAAGGTCCTTCAATACAAAGGGCTGGGGGATATCCTCCGGGCGGAGCTCCAGATTTACGGGCGCCTTACCTCTGTGACCGGTCGAGTCGCGCAGGAATTCGAGGACCTGCTGGCATCGGACTTTCGGAAGGAAGAGTTCCAGCGGCTGGTCCAGGGGAGGTCGATCTATCAAAAATTGCTCCACCTGGAGCCGGGACGGTACAAGCTAGACCTGGTGATCAAGGACGTGGCGAGCACCCAGGTCGGGACGGCGCAGAGCCTCATCGTCGTTCAGAGAATCCCCACTGAGGACATGGCCCTCAGCTCGGTGATCCTGGCCGACCGCATTGACTCCCAGGTGGACAGCCGTTCGGCCCAAGGCCAGTTCATGCTGGGGGATGTGAAGGTCTATCCCAACACCCGGGCCGAATTCGCCAAGGATCGAGACCTGCTCTTGTACTTCCAGGTGTACAACCTGGGGGTGGATCAAGCGACCCGCTCCCCTTCCGGCGAGATCGTGTACAAGGTGCTTTCGGGCGAGCGGGAGCTCGTTCGGCTCACTCAACCCATCCGGGAGTTGGAAGCGGCGGACGGGAAGGTCTCGGTGGTCCAGGCCATTCCCATGGCGGAGCTGCAACCGGGGTCCTACCGCCTGCGCGTGGAGGTTCAGGACTTCATCCTCAGCCGGAATGCCTCGCGGGAGGAATCCTTCAAACTACCTTGAAACAAACCTGAAACTCTGAGACCTGAGACCTGGAAATACGAAACCTGAAACTCGGAAACCTGAAACCTAAAACTTCGAACTATGGCTTTCAAATTTGACCTTTGGTCTGAGCTGTCTTGACGCTCTTGGTTAAGATGCCAATAATTTCGTCCAGCTCTGGTTCAATATTTTTGAGGGTAGTTGCGGGCACCATACGCCCCCTCTTGATTAGGGTTATCCAATAGTACGTCTCCTTTGCTTCCTTCTTCGCGATATTCATGCAATAAAGCCATTCCTTAACAGAGAAAGCCGCCTCTGCCTCCGCGATATTCGCACCGACGGACGTACCAGACCTCACCAGCTGTCTAGCGATTACCAGACCGGCGGCATCTTTCGGCAGAGCAGCAGCAATGCGGATGGTTCGCAACGCAAAGTCCAGTATTCTTTCCTTGAACGCAAGGTCCATGGCTCGTTCCCCATGGAGATAGACCGCAACCTGGCAAGTTTTGCGAGAAAATTTCTTCTTAAGTTTCAGGTTTTGCGTTTTCAGGTTTCAGGTTTCAGGTTTCAGGTTTTATGAAATCGAACGGAACGTGGGTTTACGAGCACCTGGCTCGTCCCCTGCTTTTTTTGATGGAGCCTGAGTTTGTCCACCACCGCATGCTTTCCGTGGGGGAGCGATTGGGGCGGAACCCCAGTCTCCTTCGTTGGATCAAAAAGCGATATAGCCGGGAGGATGATCGGCTGGCGGCGGAGGTATTTGGAATTCGGTTTCGCAGCCCGCTGGGGGTTGCGGCCGGTTTCGACAAGGGCGCCCGGCTCTGCCGGGTGTTGGAGGCCCTGGGCTTTGGTCATATGGAGGTGGGTTCCGTGAGCATCGGCCGGTGGGGAGGAAATCCCGAGCCCCGGCTCTTTCGCCTTCCCCGGGACTATGGCCTGATCAACCGGTTGGGACTCAACAGCGAAGGCGCAGAGGTGGTGTTGTCGCGCCTGAAGCGGAACGCGGCCCCCTTTCCCATCGGGCTCAACCTGGTAAAGACCGCCGATCTATCCATCGAGGGCGATGAGGCCCTCCAGGACTACCTGGCCGTGTTTCGACGCTGCTACGATGCCGGCGACTTTGTCACCCTGAACCTGAGCTGCCCCAATACCCACGAGGGAAAAACTTTCGAGGATCCGGAGGTCCTGGATAAGCTCCTGGCGGGGATTCAGCAAGCTGCCGAAGCGTTGTCCGGTTCGGGAATCCGGCGCCGGCCCGTCCTCATCAAGCTCTCACCCGACCTGGATCCGGGCCAGCTCAGGGAGGTCGTCCAGATGTGCGGTCGGCGTTCCGTGGACGGCTACGTCCTGACGAATACCACGGTCCGTTGGGATGGCCTGCGAACCAGCCCGCGGACCATGGGAAGGATCGGATGGGGCGGTCTCAGTGGAAAGCCCTTGAAGCCTCTGACCCTGAGGACGATCGTGGAGCTGTATCGCTTGACGGAGGGAAAAGTCCCCCTGGTGGCGTGCGGGGGGATCGGCTGCGATCCCGAAAGAGAGCCCGCGGAGGAGATCTTCGACTAC
>JACQTF010000115.1 GCA_016210925.1 Acidobacteriota bacterium
GCGAGATCGGCCAGCGGGCGGGCCGGCTGGTGCAAGAGCTGACCACCCTTGAACCGGCCTTTTCCTTTGAGCTTTCCCCAGGGCGGTCCACCATCGGAGGCGGTTCCGCACCCGGTGTGGAATTGGAGACGGCGCTCATCTCCGTTCGTTCTCCCCGATACTCCACGGACACCCTGGAGGAAAGACTGAGGTCGTTCTCTCCGCCCATCATCGCCCGGGTGGAGGAAAACCGGCTGCTGGTGGACCTTCGGACCGTCCTCCCCGATCAGGAAGCGGAGCTACAGCGCGCCTTCACCTCCCTGGCGGCCGCAGGCTAAGTCAAAGACCTCTCGCGCTTTCAGACCACGGAGAAATCGATGTGGCGTCGCTCCACATCCACCCGGTCCACCTGCACGCTGACCCGATCGCCCAGCCGGAATCGGCGGCCGAAACGCCGGCCCACTAAGGCGTGGGCATCTTCCCGAAAAACGTAGGCATCGCCTTCGAGCTTGGAGGCGTGGACCAGCCCTTCCACAAAATGGTCCACCAGTTCCACCCAGAACCCCTGCGGGGAGACGCCGGAAACGAAGCCATCGAAAACATCGCCCACCCGGTCCTTCATGAAGAGGGCTTTCTTCCAATTGAGAATTTCCCGCTCCGCCTCGTCCGCCTCCCGCTCCCGACGGGAACTCTGGGACGCGTACTCGGGCAGTCTTTTTTCCAGCCACTCCTTTCGTTGCGCGTCCATCTTCTTCCGCAGGTGGTCGCGAAGAATTCGGTGGACTAACAGGTCCGGATACCTCCGGATGGGAGATGTGAAGTGAGTATAGTACCGGGCCGCCAGGCCGAAGTGGCCCACGTTCTGGTGGGAATAGATGGCTTGTTTGAACGACCGCAACATCAAGTAAGCCAGGAACCGCTCCTCCGGCCGTCCGACGAACTGGTCGCAGAGCCTCTGGAAGTCCCGAGGGAGGCATCGGCCATCCTCACAGTCCAGCCGATAGCCGAACTGGCGAGCCAGCTCCGCAAAGAGTTCCACTTTGGCGGGATCCGGAGCCTCGTGCACCCGATAAAGCGCCGGGACCTCCGCCCCTGCCAGCTCCTGCGCAACGGTCTCGTTGGCCAGCAGCATGAACTCTTCGATGATGCGGTGAGCGATGTTGCGCTCTGCCCGGACGATGTTCTCGACCTTCCCCTCTTCGCCGTACACCACCTCCTCCTCGGGCAGGTCAAAGTCGATGGCGCCCCGGGCTCGCCGGCGGCGGTTCAGGATCCCGCACAGCTCCTCCATGGCACGAAAGTCCTCCACCAAATACCCGTAGCGATCCAGGGCGCTGGGGTCGTCGCCCTGGAGGATTCGATTCACTGCCGTATAGGTCATGCGCTCGTTGCTTCGGATGACGCTGTCCCGAAACCGGTGGCGAATCACGCGGCCCTTCGGGTCCACCTCCATCATCACGGAGAAGCTGAGGCGATCCACGCCCGGGTTGAGGCTGCAGATTCCCGACGAGAGCTCAGGCGGCAGCATGGGCACGGCCCGGTCCGGGAAATAGACCGAGGTCCCTCGCCGGAAAGCTTCCTGATCCAGGGCGCTTCCCTCGGGCACATAGTGGGAGACATCGGCGATGTGAACCCCCAACCGGAAGCTCCCGGAGGACAGCCGCCGCAGGGTAACGGCATCGTCGAAGTCCTGGGCCGTCTCTCCGTCAATCGTAACGGTCAGCTCCTTTCGAAGGTCCAGGCGACCTTTTCGATCGGCTTGCCTCACCCGGACCGGGACGTGGGAGACTTCGGCCTGGACCTGCGGAGGAAATTCGTGCGGGATATCGTGTTTGACCATGGCGATCCTGTATTCGATCTCAGGATCGCCGGGAAGGCCCAGCACTTGCAGGACACGGCCAGTCGCTGGAATTCCTCGGGAGGGGTGAGTGAGAATTTCCACGTGGACCACCATCCCTTGCCGGGCTTGTCGCTCCTGCCCCGGAGGGATGACAATGTCGTAAAGGTAGCGCGGATCGAGAGGTGTCACGTAATTCCACCTGCGCCCCTGGCAGAATTTTCCCGCCAGCGCTTCCGTTCCGCGTCGGATGACGCGCACGATCTTGCCTTCAGCCCGTGACAGCTCTTTCTTTCTTCGTCTGGCGCCACGGACCTCCACCAGGACCAGATCGCCGTGGCTGGCACCGCCCATCTGGCCCCGGGGAACGAAGATGTCCCGCTCGAGACCTTGTCCCGGGTCCGGCGCTACGAAGCCGTATCCCTGCCGGTGCGCGATCAACTTGCCGCGCACCCAGGCTTGCTGGCGAACCAGGGCATACTTGTTCCGCGCCAGCCGGGCCACGAGTCCATCTGCCTCCCGCTCGGCCAGCCGTCCCACAACCTCCCGGCGTTGGTCCCCGCTCAGCCCAAGCTCTCGCAGCAGATCCCGAACTGTAAATGCCTCATGAGCAGATCCCTGCAGATGCTCCAGCAGTTTCTCTTTCATAGCCGCTTCACGCGCTCTCATAGTTCCAGGCGAAACGTCCAAGCAAGCGGTCAGGGATCAGCCCAGAGGATTGGAGCACTTCGGCGTAGCGGTGCGCCCAGCACGGTGTAGGAAAATTGTGGGCTCGTAACGGGGGCCTGCCCAGGACCGAGTGCCGACACCATGTCCCGCAATTCAGAAAGCACGTCACCGCTGGTTCGCTTGAGAGGATTCAGGCTGTCACCCGCGTTTCCAGTCCCTATGGCGCCCTGGCAGACCGTTGACCTGATCACGCTGCACATCGCGGCTTGACCTGGCTTTCGATCCGCTCTCCCGTCGCATCTTGTGCCACCTCCAGATCGTAGTTCGCCTGGAGGTTCATCCAAAACTGCGCAGTGGTCCCGAAATAGCGCGCGAGACGAAGTGCCGTGTCGGCGGTTATGGAACGTCGGCCATTCACGATCTCATTGATCCGCGTCACGGGAACGTGCAGTTCCAAAGCCAGACGGTTCACGCTTAGGTTGAGCGGCTTCAAGAAGTCCTCCCGGACGGTCTCGCCCGGATGAATGGGCGGCAGCTTAGGTCGCTTTCTGGTCATTGTCATCTCCCTCAGTGATAGTCCACGATCGAAGCGAAAGATTACTAGGTCCGCAGGAATGGCTGCTGTTCTTCCGACAAGTTGACACCGAATCGTGCCTTCCAGGGTTCATAAAGAATCGCGACACCTCTCACCAGCCAATCTCCTCAGGCTTTATGTTCGCTCCCCCAGAGACCAGGGCTGCACACTCGCTGACAGATAATCTCGCCGCATATCTGATCTCCCTCCAGCTTGGTAAAACATCCACCTCAACTGTCTAGTCCTTGGCACCAAGTTCAGGCCACAAAAGGTTTAGCAGGTCAGGAAGGGTGTGTACCCCATGGATGGAAAGCTCGGGTTCCTTTTCTCCCAGGTCCTTGAGAATGTCTCGTATCGCCTTGCATTCCTCATGTAAGTGCTGCTTTGAAAATTAGAGTTTCAGGCACAGCAGAACCAGGGTGTGAGTGGGCGACGCAGTTCGCGAAAGAGGCCCACTATCCGATGTCTTGCCACCGTCTGGCGTCAGTGAACCGAGCCAAATGCCCGACATTCGTGGTCGCGATGATCGGTGTGCCTCCGGGAGCGGGGAGTAGGACCGCCTGCGCAGCGAGAATCACCTCACAATCGAGCTCTTTTTCGTCAGCGGTTGGAGTCCCAGCTTTACGCGAGTCCGCCCAGAACTCAGCATCGTCTGGGTCGTGATTGGAATGTATCCGATCCTCGATTTCAGCTGATCCAAGCGCTGAACTGACTTCGTCTTGCTCAGGTGGAGCAGCTTCCTCCGAAGCTCGTAGTCTGCAATCTCAGGCACGTAAACTGAGAACCCTTTTTCCAGCAGGTCCCTCAGCCGCTTCTTGCACTCACGCGGCTCGGCATCATCAGAGGGGTGCGTGACCAGACCCAGCACGCCCGTGTCGAGGAGAACCTGGCTGCTCACGGAAATAGCTTTCGCGCAGAGGGGCGATCTCGGTCAAGTTCGGCTTTTACGCGTTCCCAATCGCCCGCTCCTCTAGTGGAGTCTTCCCTCAGCCAGCTCTCAAGGAGGGCGATCGCAGCCTGATTCCTGAGCGATGCGGCGGGCTTTCCTTCGTCCAGAGTTGTCGGCCGAGGAGTCTGCCCAGCAGCAGCCACAGCTCGCTCGCGAACCTGCGGGTCCACAGCCGGTTCTTGCCGCCATTCGATCGGAGCAAGGCGGCCCAGCTGTTTCTCAACGGCCCAACCCTGCTCCTGAATGCGAGCGAAGCACTGAACCACAGCGGCTATGTCAATCTGGAGCCTCAGCGGTTCGGTCGCCGGCTCGACGCCGGTCATATGCGACCGGAAGCTTTCCCGAACCGCTTCAACTCTGCCGAAACAGCTGCGAAGCAGGTCATCCCGCTCTTTCCCCCAGTGCCGCCCACTTGCAGCCAAGCTGGTTTTTTCGAGTATATCGAGAGCTAAAACAACTACTGTCGGGGCCTCTCGACGGCTGAACGGATCAAAGGCACCAAGACGAGTATGGAGGTGCTCATGCAGCTCCTCGTGCGGACCTAGCAAACGGGCCCGCAAATGCTGCCGAGTCAAGTCAGCCGCTAACTGTCGTCTCGATTCCTGGATCGATCCTGTGAGATCCGACCCGACATTTGGATTAGCGAAAACCATCTACCTCCGCCTCAATCTTAACTGCTTGAGTGCCTGATCCATGAAGGCCGCGCCGAGACTCGGCAAAGATCGAATGGCTACTCTGGAAGCGTCCCGCACGACGGTTGGCCGTACAAACAGTCCGTTCTCGATGACAGCGGAAAGATCGACCGTCACGGCAGCTCTAGTACGTTCGTTCGTTTCCCCGTAATAAAACACCGCCCCTGAACCGTCAAGGTTCCCAAGTTCATCGTCAGGGGCCTTGGTATAGGTCGAAAGAAGATCTCTTGCACGCACTCCCTCTATAACTCCGTGGAGACCGATCGCAAACGTGTACAGCTTGAAAAGAGCCGTTGGCGCGTGCAGTTTCACTGCTTCCAGCACTCCGACAACGACATCAGCGATCTGTTCTTCGGTGACCGATAGCACATTCAAAAAATGGGTCTCGGCCATGTCGAGCCGGACTCGGACGATTGCGGAGTACGCGAGCAAGGAGCACGTTAGCTGAACTTCGGCCAAGCTACCCCCGCCCGACTCGAGTTTCATATCCCCGAGCTTCAACCCGTGCCGATTCAGCCTCCCGAAAACGTGCTGGCAGAGTCCCGGAGAGTCCTGAAACAGCCCGAACACGGGCTCGGCAAGAACAGCTTGAAACTGAAGTTCGCCCGTCCTGACCTGAAAATCAAGCGGTTGCGAACTACCTTTACCAGTGCGCGCGGTTGGACTGTCATCGTTCCCCTTCCATCATAGCAGTTCAGTCGCCGCCAAGCTAATCGGCCGACTGTCGTAAGGTCAAGTCAAAAAGCCATTAAACGGCTTCGCCGCCTGCGTTGTGGTGTCCAACCATACAGGATCTTTCTGCGTCCCTTGTCACCCACCCATAACTACAGTGTCATGCGCCTGCTTACCACCAGGCCGACGTGGCCCGCCAGCTTACTGACGTTTTACTGACGGAATCGGTCAGTCCAGGGCTACTTTCTTGCTCTTTTGCGTTCCTCCAAATACCTAGGATTTTAGTCGTAAGTGCCTGTCACTGCAAGACAAATCCTGCGGGAGGAGGGATTTACGGTTGCGGGTGGTGCCGAAGAGAGGACTCGAACCTCCACGCCCTTGCGGGCACTAGCTCCTGAAGCTAGCGCGTCTGCCAATTCCGCCACTTCGGCACGAGGATCTCAGGGCAGGTCCGCGGAGTTTCCGGAAAAGATCCATGCGCCGCGGACAAAATTCATTATAACACCGGACGGGGCTTCAAGCCCCCGGGGATTCCGGCTGACCCGGCCATCGGGCCATTCTTCTCTTGAGGATGACCTTGATGGCACCGTACAGAGAAGCCAGAAGCACCAGGGTCACCAGAAAGGCATGGCGCAGCTGTTCCAGCCATCGCACTACGGCTTCGATCTGGTCCCGAAAGAGAGCGCCCGCCACTACAAAGAGCGTGGCCCAAGCCACGGTCCCGGCAGCGTCCAGGGCCAGGAAGCGGAGCCTGGACATGGCCAGCATGCCTGCCATGGGCGCCGCCAGGGTGCTCAGGCCGGGAACGAATTTCGCAAAGAGCAGCGAACCGCCCCCATAGCGGGAGAAGATACCCTCGGTCTGTATCACGCACCGGTCTGCGTTGAGCGTGGCGCGGCAGAGGGTTCGGAGCAAGGCACGCCCGTGACGTTGCCCGATGGCGTACCAGATCCCGTCGGCCAGCAACGCGCTAACCGACGCGAACAAGATAAGGGCAAGGAGGGACAGCTCACCGCTGGCAGCCAGCGCCCCGCTCAAAAGGAGCACCGGAAAGCTGGGGAAGGGCATGCCCAGAAATTCCACGAAAATCAACCCTGAGACCACCCAGTAACCGTGTTCCCTGAGAAAACCCAGCACGTTTTCCTCGCTTCCTCTTGACCCTAGCACAGGTCCATGGTAGGGAAAAGCGAGGGGCTATGGCGGAAGAGCAAGGATCTCCCTTCCGGGATGCGAGCCGCGTCCTGGGACATGTGCTGCGCTTTTTTCTTTTCCTGGGATTTCTGGTCTGGTTCCGGTTTACGGGCCAATTCCTGGCCTGGGTGGGCGAACGATTTCACCTGGAGAGCGATGCGGGCTCTGTGGCGCTGCTGGCGATTTTCGCAGGGTTGCTATGGCTCTACGGGCGATTCTCGCGGTGGGCAGAGGTGAGGTTTCCGTGGCGTTGAACGCAGAGCGTTCCGCTGCAGCGAACCGTGCCATCTCCAGAAAGACCGGCCAGATCGCCTTTACCGCTTCCGAGACCCTCTTCCAGCGTCACCGGTTTCCCGCTCACGAGCAGGACGCACTCCTGACCCTGGTCTGCGCCATCTCTTTGGATCAGCTTCGCGACGCCGGCGCCATTCGCTGGCGAAAAGCCCCACCGGGCCCATTAAGTCTTCGATTTCAGAAGGAGAAGATCGTGCCTGCCCCAGGAGGAGCGAAAGAGGTTGCCTTGATCCACGAGATGGAGGCGGAGGACGTGGACGCAGCTTTCGAAAGGGCAGAAGAAATTCTGGACCGGCACCAGGTCCCGGAGGAAGAGCGGGAAATGCTGTTCACCTCCCTCCCCTGCCTGGGATTCTACCTGCTTCAGGGGGAATACATCGAGTGGCTTCGGCCCCATCCGTTTCAGGAGCTGGAAAAGCTCACCGCCGGTGCCCAAAAGACAGAGCCCTCCTAGGGAAAAAGACCGCGGAGATCCGAGAAACGGGTGCTACGGCGCAGCCAGGCCACGAAGCTGGTCCAGATGGGGAGCCTCATGTTCCGCCAGCTTGCACAGGACCTCATGGAGAGTCATCCGTCCGTGCCGCTCGTGGGTGCCGAACCGCTCCCAGTCCGGCAACGGCACGCGGCGCAGGACCTCCAAAAGCTCACGCCGGCTCCGCAGGTAGGAATCCACCCATTCCCGCCACGTCCGGGCCGAGGGATCCGCCCCGGTCACCCGGGGATCCCGATAAAAGGACCGGAGCGTGGGGTTGGCCGACGAGAGGATGGAAAAGGCCCGTTCGTTGTAAATGAGGGAGGCCAGCTCCATGTGCACCACCACGGGAAGCGCTGACGGCCGGCGGCCTTCCGGGAGACGATCGGTCAGGTCTTGCAACTCCTCGCCGTTACGGCCCAAGCGCCGGAGCACTTCTTCGCTAGTCATCTTCCTGAGGACCAGGTTCGGCGGAGTAGACAAAATCGCTGCAGGAATAGAAATAGCCGCAGTTCTTGCAAATCAACCTGCACTGCTGGTTGATCATCTCGGCGCCGCACTGATCGCAATAGATGACCCCGGATTTCTCGCTCATGGTGATTTCAGCTCTTGAAGATATTCCAGGAATTCCCGGATGTAGTTGGTGGCGACGCCGTCGGGCTGTGTCCGGCTCACCTTCTCCAGGTTGGCCAGGTCATCCACGGTATAGACGGCCACCTTCAGGCCCCGTTGATGGGCGCCGCGCACCAGATCCGGCTGGGCCAGCACCAACTGGTAGTGGCAGACGAGCATTTCGGCACCCAGCTTCCGGGCGATGGCCGGAAGGTCGTCTCCCTGCCGCCGACCAAAGAGAGCGCCCGTGCGCACCTCCGGGCTCAGCTGCTTCAACCGCTCCAGCGCCCGCAGCTCGAAGGACAGAAAGGCCGCGTCCCGCTCCATGCCCCGCGCTTTCACTGCGGCCAGAGCCTTCTCCTCGACCCCGCCCTCGACCTGATCCGTGACGGCCTCGGATTTGATCTCCACCAGCAACTGGGCCTTGCCCTGGAGCAGCTCCAGCACTTCGTCCAGGGTCGGGATCCGCTCCCCTTCAAACTGGCCTCCGAACTTCTCCGGATACCCGGCGCTGACCGGTTTCAACTCCTCCAAGGTCTTTTCCGCCACCTTGCCCTTCCCGTCGGTGGTGCGATTCAGGGTGGCATCGTGGATGACCACGACATGGCCATCGCGGGAAAGATGCACGTCCAGCTCCATGAAATCCGCGCCCGCCTCCAGCGCCTTGCGAAACGAGAGGAGGGTGTTCTCCGGGTACCGGCCCGAATAGCCACGATGGGCGATCAGGAACATGGCACCTTCAGAATAGCATTCGCAGGAGGCCCAGGCAAAGGAGCCCGCAGATCCGCTATAATGACGAAGATGGCGGACAAAATCATCATTTCCGGACTGGAATGCTACACGCACATCGGCGCCCAGGCCCGGGAGCGCCGTTACAAGCAGAAGTGCGTCATCGACCTGGAGCTGCAGCGGGACCTGAGTCCGGCGGGGCGGTCGGACCGCCTGGGAGAGACGGTGGACTATTCCAAGGTCATCCAGGTGGTCCTGGATCTGGTGAACGAACAATCCTACAAGCTGCTGGAGCGCCTGGCCACCGAAATCGCCGAACGCCTCCTGGTCCGGTTTTCAGTGGAACAGGTCACGGTGCGGGTGAAGAAATTAAATCCCACCAGCCGAGCCTTTCTGGACTGGACCGCTGTCGAGCTCACCCGGTCCGCCCTGGATTGACCCGGGATCAACGGGGACCGCTTTTCCCTCACATCCTCCGCGCGCTCAGCGGCGCAGAACGCCTCGAGGAGAGGAAACGTGGGAGGGATCGAGGGCAGACTGGAATGGGCCGCTCGAGAAGGCCAAGCCATAGTTTCGGCGAGGCTTAGCGCCCTGAAAATCGGGCAGCGCGCTTTTCAAAAAATGCCTGGATCCCCTCGGCGAAATCACGGGTGGAGGCGCACCGGGTGATGGCCTGAGCTTCGCGCTCCAGTTGAGCCTCCAGGTCTGCCAGCATGGAAGCGTTGAGCAACGCCTTGGTCTCGCGCAGGGGCACGTGGGGGCCCTGGGCCAGACGGAGCGCCAGGTCCCAGGTAACACTTTCCAGCTCCTCGGGTGGGATCACCCGGTTGATCAGCCCTATGGACAGCGCCTGGGAAGCGTCCAGGAATTCGCCCATCAGCATCAGCTCGGTGGCCCGTCCGAGACCGATCAGGCGAGGCAGCAAGTAGGTACCGCCAGTGTCCGGGCTCAAGCCGATGTGGACGAAGGCCTGGTTGAAGCGTGCGGTGGATGCAGCGATGCGCAGGTCGCAGGCCAGCATCAGGTTGAACCCCCCACCGGTGGCCACGCCATTCAGGGATGCAATCACAGGTTGGGGAATCCGGCGCAGCAGCAACAGCATCTCATGGACCCCGCCCACCAGCGCCCGGATAAAATCGGAGGGATCGGAACGCAGGGCCTCCGCCATCTCGCGCACGTCCCCTCCCGCAGAAAAGGCTTTTCCAGCCCCGGTCAGGATGATGACCTTGACCGTCTCATCGGTGGACAGACGCCGCAACAGCTCCGACAGCTCGTCCACCATCTTCAAATTGAAGGCGTTGTACCGCTCGGGACGATGAAGGGTGACCTTCCCGACTCCTTCCCGGACCTCATAAAGAAGCGTTTCGAGCTTCATCGTCCTCTCCATGTTCCTGCCTCAGTTGTGGGCCAGGTCAGTCGATCCCGTCAGGCAGGACCCACTAATGCGGGCGTTTGATGAGCTCCAAGAATTCCTCTCGGGTGCGCAGCTCGTCCCGGAAAACTCCCAGCATGCTGCTGGTGACGGCGACGGAGTTCTGCTTCTCCACGCCCCGCATGATCATGCACAGGTGTTGGGCCTCGATCACCACCCCCACCCCCTGAGGATTGATGGTGTCGTTGATGGTCTCGGCGATCTGGCAGGTAAGGCGCTCCTGGAGCTGAAGCCGCCGGGAATACATCTCCACCAGTCGTGCGATCTTGCTCAGGCCGATGACCTTCTTGTTGGGAATGTACGCCACGTGGCACTTGCCGAAGAACGGCAAAATATGGTGCTCGCACAGGCTGAACATGTCGATGTCTTTGATCAGCACCATTTCATCGTAGGCCACCGTGTAGAGGGCCCTGTTCAGCACGTCGGCGGGATTCTTGCCGTATCCGCTGGTGAGATACCTGAGCGCTTCCGCAACCCGCCGGGGCGTGTCCAGCAAACCGTCCCTGGTCGGGTCCTCCCCCATCTGCCGCAGCACTTCCTCCACCAGCGCTTCCAACTTCGGGTACCGCACTTCCTGGTTGGAAGCGGAAGCGGCCTCCTGGAGATCCCGTCGGGCCTTGGGACGCAAGGGTTTGACGTCACGAGCCATCATGCCTCTCGAAAACGATCACTGCCGCCAAAAACTCGACGGGCCTTGTCCGAAAAGCTATGCCGCTATTATAGAGTTCCGATGGGAAGGAATCAATCGCGCGTGGCGCAGCAGCAGGCGCTCGCCAAGGCGATCCGCGCGATGCGGCCTCATGCCGGGTGGGATGATATTTTCCCCGTCGAGGTCCTGGGCCAGGCGTCTACAACCGGCCGGCTCACTTTTTGCCGGCCTGCCGCGAATGAGGCACCATCGCGGCGCCCCCCTTGGGCTTGACCAGCACCAGAAACTCGTTGGAAACATGATCTCGGATGCCCAGGTGCACCAGATCCGAGGCCCCTCGCGCGTAGACGGTTCCCCAGCCAAAATCCGGATTCTCCACGGTCACGACATAGGTCCCCGGCTTCAAAAGTTCTTGGGGCACTTGCGCGGTGAGTTGGAATTCGTCGGCAAAATGGGTCTTCAGTTTCTGCCCGTTCAGCCGGACAAAGGAATACGGAATAAAGCCTGTACCCTTCACCGTCAAAGTGGCCTCCTGGGCGCCTTCCGACAGCACCTCGGGCGAGACCCACCGGACCCGCGGGGACGGGAAAAAGTGTGAACTTTGTTCCGGGTCATTCTTCGGGATGGGGTTTTTAAAGTCCGCATGGTACTCACCGTCCAGGATTCGTCCCCGGCTGATGACCCGGGCGATCTTACGGGTGTTCCGGATATCGTCCAGCGGGTTGGCGTCCAGGATCAAGACGTCCCCGACTTTGCCTTCCTCCAAACTTCCGAGACGATCCCGCATCCGCATCAATTCCGCCGGATGGATGGTGGCCGCCTGAAGCGCCTGCAGCGGGGTGATTCCGGCATCCACCAGCAGTTCCAGTTCCTGATGCAGAGACAGTCCCGGTACACACATGTTGGCGGAGTCGGTTCCGGCATACAGCTTGCCTCCGGCTTCCACAAAGGCCTTGACCAGACGTTGAGAATTCGTATAACCCTGATGAAACACATCCTGCTCGTAGCGAGAAAGATCAGCCCAGTGCCAGAGGCCGATCTCCTGGTACTCCTTCAGGTTGGCCAGCCGCCAGGAGAGCGGCACGTAGCGGAGCCGCCAGTCATTGATGAGCAGGTCGAAATCTTGGTAGTGAAAACCCTTCTCCCGCAGGGCCCGGTCCCCCTGCCACGCCATCCTCATGGTGGGATTGAAAAACAGTCCCTTTTTGACCATCAACTGCACGATCTCCGAGACCTTGCTCGAATCCATGAAGGATTCCGCTGGAGGCCGAAAGCCTTTCCGCACGTTTTTCAAGGCTTCGTCCCTCGCCCGCTTGTCCACGATGGCGTTGGCCACTGCCCCGGAATGCTCGATCCCGTGGGCGCCCACCTCCGCCGCGATCCGGACGTCTTCAAAGTGTCCGATCACCGGTAGGTTGGCCTTCTGCGCCTCCGCGACGATGGCCTTCAGCATCTCCACGGTCAGGCCGTCATAGACCTTCACCGCGTCTACCTTCCCCTGAATGTACTGCCGCATGGCAGCCCTGGCTTCTTCGGGGTCCTTGAAGATCTGAACGTGAGGTCTCTGAAAGTACTGCGTGGGATCGTCCGGCGGGCCATCCAGGTTGCGAGTGCTGTAAAAAAGCCGGGGTCCCGAAACCCAGCCGGCGTCGATCCCTTCCTTCTGCGCCTTGATCCATTCATGCGTATCACCCAGAGACACGACGGTGGTCACTCCGTGGTTCAAGTACAGCTCCGCTGACCAGTCCTTGTAGTGAACATGGAGATCGATCAGGCCGGGAAGAAGATACTTGCCCGTCGCATCCACAACCGTCGTCCCTGCCGGCACCTGGCTTCCCTGGCGGGAAACCGATACGATCCGGTCCCCGTCCAGCACGATGGTCGTGTTTGGCAAAACCGAGCCGGTCTTCACGTCGATCACCGTGCCGCCCTTGACCACTACCTGGTTCTGAGCCAGCCCCAATCCAAAAAACGCAAACGCGCCCACGATCAAACTTACGGACTTCCAAAACGCTTTCATAGCACCTCCCTACCGGTAAAACCTTTTGATGACATCGTAAAGAGCCATCGGACTCCGGCCAGGTTGCAGGTACGGGCTGTAAACAGCACCTTGCCTGGAAAGTTCAAATTCTCGTCGAGCTTCCTCCAGGAGGTCTGGGCGCACGAGAAGGTCAATCGCCGTGGCCGCCACCGCCTTGGAGGCCACCATCATACCCTTATGCGCAATGCTCGTAGCAAAGACGGCAGTATTGGCCCAGGTATGGTTGGGGACGCCCGCTGGCTGCACAGCCGCATGAAACGAGACGAAGGGAATGTTCCAGCTCACGTCGCCATCGTCATCCGGCCCGCGGGGTGCATCATGTTTGTTGTGCAACTCGTCGTAGAAGACCACAGCGGGCGCTTGTGGCAGCAGAAGCTCTTGCATCCTACGCGCGAGCTGGGTTTCCTCAGGCGTGTAGCGAAGCGGCAGAAAAGGCTCCAGGTTTTCCCTGACCAGGCGCGCCAGGACTTTGTTTCGGAGCGTCTGATAGATCCCAATCAGATGGTCCGCCGTGACATGAATTCCCTGGGAACGAGCTGTGTCTTGCGCGAGCTGAAGGGCCCTGCGGCGGAACCCGTCGACTGATTGGCGATCCGGGCCCATAAAGAAGTAGCGCAGGACCAGTTCGGGAGGAGCCACCGAAGGCATCCCGGACCCCAGCCTGGAAGCCGGACCCGCCCGAACTTTCCCCACTTCCTGTTCGAGCTGGCGCAGGCGCTCCTCGAACAGCTCCACGGCTCGCTCCAGGGATGATCCCGACGGCTCTGGCCTGGAAAACGTGAAGACGACGGAGTCCAGGGCGCGGTATTCGCCACCCTCCATGGGCACGCAAAAATCGTATCCGGGGTGCCACAGGATACCGGCGTCCACGTCTTTGAAGAGGCCCTCGCGAACCATATAAACCTTGGGAATGTACTCTTCTTCTGCCGGGGTGCCAAAGACCTTCAGAGTCCCCTGGACATGGTGCCGGGCCATTGCATTCTTGACGGCAATGGCCGCAGCCACATTCGCTGCGGCAATCAGATGATGACCGCATCCGTGACCTGGTTTGCCGGGCACCAGGGGTTCTCGCACCAGCACCCCGCGCTTTTGCGACAAGCCCGGAAGAGCGTCGTATTCCGCCAGGATTCCAATCACCGGCTCTCCGGCTCCAAATCGGGCCACGAAAGCCGTAGGCATTCCGGCGACGCCCTTCTGAACGTCGAAGCCCGCCTTCCGCAGTTCCTCCGTGAGGAGAGAAGCAGTCTGGACCTCCTCGAACGGAAGCTCGGCCAGCTCCCAAATTTTGTCCGCCCACCCGATGACCGTATTGGAATGCGCCTCCAGCCACCCGATCGCTGTCGCCTTTGGGTCTGACCTCAGTGGCTGCCCGATCGTCGCCGGGAATGAAAGTAACAGGCAACCCAGCGCAGCTGCTCTCCTTGCCAGGCTGGAGCTCATCTATGCGCCTTGTCTTGGGTTTCAGGTTTAAGGTTTCGGGTCTCGGGTTTCTCTTCAGGTGGGTACTTGATGCCCAGCATTTCCAAATATGAAATGGGAGAATCGGGGTTGTAATAGAATTTTTCCAGCAGCGGACGGTACTTTTGCATGACAGCCTTGTTGAGGTCCAGCTGGGGTTGGACGCCATCGGGGATCAGCGACTTCCAGGTGTGCCCCTTTCGCTGCTCTTCAAAGTCGGCGCGAATGCGTTTCAGGTGCTCAGGATCCCGGAGAATGTCGATGAAGGTGGCAGCCATCACTTTCGCGCCAAAGACGATTCCCTCGTGAGCGACGGGCGTCGCAGGCGTGACCGCCTGGGTCCACTGGTGATTGCGCACCGGGTCACCGTCGTATTCTTCGCCGACGATGAAAAACTGGCCTGGAAAGTGCAACCGCGTGGACGGTATCACCCAGGTGACATCGCCCGCATCGCTGTAGGAGGTGGACTGGGCGCGGTGAAGCGTCTGAATGATTTCGTAGTTGACGCCGACGGGCTTCGCCCGGAAGGTTTTCTGAAAGGCCCGAAAGAAGGCGTGGTCCTCCTCGGAGAACCTGGGCAGCCCGACGGCCACGATGTT
Source organism: Acidobacteriota bacterium (assembly GCA_016210925.1). GTDB lineage: Bacteria > Acidobacteriota > UBA6911 > JACQTF01 > JACQTF01 > JACQTF01. The sequence goes on from JACQTF010000115.1 coordinate 14,850, forward strand.
CTTGTGGGTCAGCTCGGTGAGCGCCTTGTTCTGATGGATGGGCCACGACCCGGCGCGGATCTTCGCCTCCAGCCGAGTCCCGCTCATCGCCGCGGCGGCCTGCGCAATCTTTTTCACCTCCTCGTAGAGCTCCAAGAGCGCATCCACCGATTTATCTCGGACGTAGTACCACACGGAAGCCTGGCTGGGGACAAAGGTAGGCAGATAGCCCCCATCGATGATCACGTAGTTCAGGCGGGCGGAAGGAGACAGACGCTCCCTCGACTGGCTGATGCCTGCGTTCATCAGTTCCACACCGCGCAGGGAATTGCGGCGGAGGTACGGAAATTCGACGGCCTCACCATGGAAGGTGAACACGACCGAGAGGGTGGCGTAATTGGTGGGCCCGTAGAGCACCTTGGCGTTCCGCCCGATGTGAGTGTCCATCCCGACGTCGACATCGTTCCAGACGCCGGCTTTCACCATAAACCCGCGGCTCCCGAGCGCTTCTTCTGCCGGTCCTCCCACGACCGTGATGGTCCCGGGCAGTTTGAACTCCTCCAGGACGGTCTTCAAAGCCAGCGCGGCGCCGTAGACCACCACCGGATTGGCGTTGTGACCCTCCCCGTGGCCCGGAGCCCCTTCGACGATGGGGTCGTAGTGGACCACGGCAGGCTTTTGTGAGCTCGCGAGCTGGCCATCGTACTCCGCCATGAGCGCGATCACCGGCTTGCCACTCCCCCAGACGCCCACGAAGGCGGTCGGAATCCCAGCGACACCGGTTTCCACACGGAAACCAGCCTTCCTGTATCGGTCCACAAGCAGCTTGACCGTATGGACTTCCTCGTAGGCCGGCTCCGAGTAGCTGAAGATTGCATCGTTGATCTTTGCCAGCTTTTCCTTGTGGGCCTCAATCACCTGAAAAGCCCTGGCTTTGACCGGATCAGACTTCGGCTCTTGCGCAACAGTGCGAGACGCGGGACCAGACATCGTCAGGCAAAGCAAGATCAGAAGCCGGGTGGCCACTTCAGGTTCTCCTCTTCGCTGCTCCGCTCAAAACTCAAACCGGAGGCCAAGCTGGATCTGCCGCGACGTCGTGACGGTCGGCGGGCCAATTCGGCCGGCCGACCCGATGGCCCTGCCAGTCGAGTCGAAGAGGATCAAGGTGGGAAGTCCAAAGTTGGCTCGATTGAACAAATTGAAAAACTCCCCGCGGAATTGAACGCGTCTCCCCTCGCCCGCGACTGGAAAGTTTTTGACGAGAGAAAAATCAAGGGTCACAAAGCCTGGGGCAATCAGCGTGTTTCGCCCGAGATTCCCGTAGAACCCCGCCTCCGGCAGACGGAAAGGAGAGGGATCGAAGTACCGATCCGCCCCTCCCAGGACAGGGTTGTTGCTCGCGCCGGGTGCAAGGTCCGGCCGGTCCGCAACGGCCTGTTCGCCGTTTCTCGAACGATTGAAGCCCACCTGAACGGTGGCAGGATGACCCGCGTGAGCCAGCAGGATGCCGTTGGCGGACCAGTTGTTCAACAGCCATCCCGGGAACCCACCGGACCAAGCCTTCGGCAGGTCGTAAGTAAAGTTGAACGCGAAGTTGTGGCGGATATCGAAGGCAGAAAGGGCGCGGTTCCTCTTGACATCCAGAGGATCGAGCATCGAATCGCGCTGATTGCTGCCTTGCGTATTGTAGTTGGTGGAATTGTCGTCGATGGACTTGGCCAAGGTATACGCCCACTTCGCGCGGAGCCTCGACAACGCTCCCCCTCCGCTTCCGAATCGTTTCTCCACTTCCGCATGGAAGGCGTTGTAAAACGAGTTGATGTTGGACATGAGCATTTCCACCGGACCCAAGACTGGATTTGCAAGGGACCTGCCCGCGGGGAAAAACTTTCGCCCATCCGGGAGAATGTCGGCCGGTCGGAGATTCGCTCCCGGGCTCTGATTCAGGTGATAGCCATGGGAGCCGATGTAGGAGACTTTCAGCACCATGTCTCGCACAAGCTCCCGCTGCAGGCCCAGGTTATAGTGGAAGGCCGTGGCTGGAACCAGGTTGGGATCAATCGTGCGGCCCGTGACCCGAATCTGGCTGACATCCAGGCCCACAAACTGCTGCGGAAAGCGGACTGCTGCCCCGCTAAAATCCGCTCTCGGCGCAAAGGGAGCGTTGATCTGAAGAAAGAACCGATAGACGTTGTCGATCTGCTCCCCAAACATGCCAAAGGCGGCGCGAACAGCGGTCTTACCATCCCCGAAGGGATCCCAGGCCAGCCCGACGCGCGGCAGAAAGTTTCCCGAATGATTTTCGAAGATGGCTCCGACCACCGGCGTGGTTTTGAGATACCGGGCCTCGGGAGTAATCCGGTCCAAGACGAATACCGCACCGCGGCCGTTGACCTCGACCGGCACCGTCATGATCTCGTAGCGTAAGCCCAACTCCAAGGTCAGACGATTCGCCACGGCC
>JACQTF010000017.1 GCA_016210925.1 Acidobacteriota bacterium
CGCTTTTGATCCTGGACCAACTCCTCAGCCCGGTTCGCCAGGTCCTCGATCTGGCCCTGGTGGCGCTGCCCGCGCTGCCGGGAAAGCGCGCTCTGGGCCTCTCGCAAACGCTCCAGGGCCCGGGTCGCCTCCTGGGACGAGCCAGACCCGGGACGATTGGCAGCCTCCATGTCTCGAGCTGCCCGCTCGAGGCGACGGCGGATGTCCTCCAGGGTGGAAGGGTCTCCCTGGCCCTGGCGGCCTGCCATCCGTTCCAGTCTCCGGGCCAGTTCCTCCGTCTCGCGCCTCAGAGTTTCCTGTTCCCAGCGGGAGGTGGCCGGAGGCTGACCGCTGGCATTCCTCTGCTGGTCCAAGAGCTGCTCCTGGCGACGGGCCAACTCCTTCAGCCTCTGCATCGCTTCGTCCATCTCCTCGCCCCGCTGGCTGGCCTGGGGAAGGGTCTCGTACTGGTTTTTTTCCCGATCCAGCTCCAGCTCGAAGAGGTCCTGGAGATCCTTCGCCCAGCTCCGGGAGGACTCGCCTCCGGCCATCCCCTGGTTTCCGAAGTTGACCTGGATCTTCCGGAAACTTGCCTCCGCCCGGAGGAGGTGCTGCAGCGCCTTTTGTTCCGGAATCATCGCGTCGCGCAGTCTTCGGGCGGAAAGCTCGCTCCGTGCCGCCTCCATGGCTTTGCTGGCCTGCTCCATCTCTTCCAGAAGGGTTCGCACTTCGGCGCCGGCGCCCACCAGGTGGCTGCTTTGCAATCGGGCGATCAGCGTCTCCAACCGTTCCCTCAGCTTTCGCTGGGCCGTGGCAACGGCCCCCGCGTTCTGGGCGAAACTCGCCGGTTCGATTTCGGCCTGCCGCCGGATCAAATTCCAGGTGGCGGCGATGATCTCCTTCTGCCGCTCTGAAAGAAAGAGGTCATCCGCCTGGCTTCCCATCTGGCCTCCGGCGGGGCGGGTCTGGCCCTGGTAGAACTCCTTTTCAAACGCTCGGATCTCCAGAAAGTAGACATCGGTCTGCGCAGAGGACCGGCCATCTCTCGCCGAAGCGTAATAGGTCACCAAGTCGCCCGGCACCAGGCCAAACTCCTCCAAGTAGAAGATGTGATGACCGCGGGCCTCCCGTCCCGGGTTCTTCGCCAGCAGCTTGCCCTGCTCGGGGGCTCCGTTGACGGAGTAGTGCAGCCGAAGCTCCGCGAGACCGAAGTCGTCCTGAGCTTCCGCCTCGGCCAGCACTTCCTCCACGCTGGTGACCTGCTCATCCCTCCCGGGCTGGGAGATTCGCACGGCGGGAGGTTGATCGTCCAGGGCCACGATGAGGTAATCGTCGCTGGCCTTTACGTCTTTACCGCTGGAATCCACGAGCCGAACATGGTAGAGCGAGTCAGACCGGACGACCAATTCTCCGGCCAACTGGTTTTCTCCGGGAACGGGCTTCAAGGGAATGCGGCTCCCGTCCTCCAGTTGAAGGGACCCTTGGGTGAGCGGGACGTCGGTCAAGATCCGGGCCAGTACCCTGGTCCCTGCCAGGGCCCTGATATCCCCTCCATCCTCCTCCACCCGGGGAGGCAGTCCCGTATAGGAAGGAAAGTGGTAGGTGAGCTGGATACGACGGACCTTCGGAAGCTCCGAGATGTCAATCAGGAACTGGCCGGACCGGATGCCGTCGGCTTCGGCGTAATAGCGCACGGGGGCCCGGAGGTCGAACAACAGGAACCGGAAACCTTGTTGCCGGGGGATGGCCTCCATGGGAAATTCTTCCCAGGTCTCCCCCTTGCCCGAACGAGCAAACAACCGCACGCCTGAAGGCTGGAAACCGAGAGGACGGGCCAGGACCTCCTGGTCGGAATTGCGGGCGACCGTGACGTTTCCCGGCCGGATCTCAATTTGGTAGAGAGGCGAGGGCAGATCGGCGGCGGACCAGGCAGACCAGAACTGCTGGAATCCGTGGGTTAAGAACGCCGGCCCCCACAGCAAACCCACGGCCAGGAGGAGGACCGCCAACGCCAGCGCCACGGTGGAAATCAGGGTCTCGCGCACCTCGAAGAGCTGCCGGTTCGTCACCGCCGCCGTCCGGCTCCAGGCGTCCTCCACGAGACGCCGCAGCAAGGGCTCCGGGAAGGAACCCTTTTTGCTGGAAACCTCCACAGCGGTCACCAGCCGGTCCTGAATATGGGGATTCTTCTCCTCCACGAAGCGGGCCAGCTTTCCGTCGTCCAGCTTTTGAAATTGCGGCCGGAGGAGTGACCAGAAAAAGATCGCCGCGGTCCCGAGCGCGAGAGACCATGCGAAGATCTGGACCCGCTGGGAGGAAAAGTTGGCGACGGACGCAAGCCAGGTCGTCACCACAGACAGGAGAAGGAAACCGCCCACCGTCCAGGCCATTCCCCTCAACGCCTTCTCCCAGCGCAGCCGATGGCGGACATTGCGCAGGCGCCGGCTCAGTAATTGGCCCCGGACGGATGCTCCAGGGAGGACTTGGAAAGATTCGGACATAGCACCTCACGCGTTCGGTGGGCGGTCTGCGGAAGGAATGATCTTCGAAAAAAGAGTTTCTGTCAACAGGAGAGCCAGGGCGAGGGCCAAAATCCCCCACCAGAGGTTCTGGTTACGCTCCCGTTCCGTCAGAGCCGCCGTGGCCACTGTCTGGCTGGGGGCTCCCTGCGAGCCGGCCTCCCACGCCCGGAGGTCCTCCTTCGCCATAGGGTCCAGTCGAGATTCGGGGGCCGGGACGTTCACCGCCACCAGTTGCGTCACCTTTTGGTCCCGGACTTCATAAAAACCAATCTCCTCGAGAATCAGCCCCCCTTTTTGGAGATCGCGGCCGCTCCATCGTTTCCCCGCAGGGGTCAGGATGTTCCATTGACGTGCCTCACCCGCAGGCGCTGCCGGAAGGACTTCGCCGACGCGGTACGCTGCTCCCGTCTCCTTCAATCCCGCGGCATAACGGGCAATTTGCTGCATCAACGGAACATAGGAACCCCGCAGCGGAAGCTCGTTCCAACGCGTCCCCAGCGAGGACGCGTAAAGCAGAACCCTCCCTTTTCCCATCGAGCGTTCCAGCAGAAGAGGGGCCCCATTCTGAAAACGGGCCAGGACGCTGGCCTGTGGATGAGGCTCGACGAGGACATACCCGTAGAACTGAGCGGACGGGAGACTGGTCCCTTCCAGATCCACAAAGGGACCAAACAAAAAATGGTCCTTGTTCCATGTCCCCACCGAAGTAAACCGCTCCTTCTCCGCACCCACGTAAACGCGCTCTTTCAGCTTCGCCGGTGAGAGGGCCTGCAACTCCGCAGGCACTCGTTCCGGAAGCGACTCCGGCCCCAGCGTCATGAGAAGCGTTCCGCCCCGCTCCACGAAGGCGCGAAGCCGCTGTGTGATGGGCGGGTCGGCCTCACCCGGGTTGGTCAGGACCACCAGGACAAAAGGTTCGAGAGCCGGCAGGGAACGGGGAGGACGTTGCTCGATCCGAAAAGGGGAGTCGGTCGAGCTCCGGATCGCCTGTTGAAAGTAGAAGGTGTCGGCGGCGCCGGCGGGTTCCGTGAGAAGAAGGATTCCATAAGGATCCCGGCGATCCAGGGCGAAATGGTACGCATCGTCCTGCGGCAGCGGGTCCGGCGGCAAAAGCAGGAGACGGCCCCGCACCGCCCCTTCGGGAACCAGGAAATTTTCGAAGACCAGGGTGGATGCCTCTCCGGGGCGCAGCAGGACCGTCCGGGAGGAGACCACCTGATCGTTGAGCTGCAGACGGACTTCCCGCCTCTGCTCCTCGGTGCCGTACCACGCCGCTCGGACGAGAAGGCGGTCGGGATACGTTCGGGAAAAGATCTGGGGTCGCACCCGCACATCCTCCACGGTTCCATTTCCCGCCGGGCCGCCCAGCGGATGGAGCCGCAACTGAACGCCGGGAGGAAACCGGGGGAACGCCCGGCCTCCGGTCCATCCGGTCTTCTGAAAGTCGGATACCAGGTGGACGCTCTTCTCCGGAAGATCGGAGGACTCCACCGCCTGACGGGCCGCCTCGAGGGCCTGGGAAAAATCCGTCGCCCGGTTCCGCGGGCGAATCTGACCCAGCACGGTCCGCAGCTCACCCCGGTGGCTGGAGGGGAGGTTCAAGATGCGGGTCTCTGTGTCAAACGCCATGATCTGAAATCGTTCCGTTCCCGTTCCGCGGTCGAGCAACTCGCCTGCCCGGTCCAACGCTTCGGCCCAGCGGTTCCCGTAAGACATGCTCAGGGAGGTGTCCAGGGCCAGGATCACCAGGCGCTGGCTCGCCCGGGTGGGCATGGTCACGCCGCTCTCCTTCAGGAAGGGGCGGGCGAAGGCCGCGGCCAGAAAAAGGAGGAACACCAACCGCAGGACCAACAGGAGCCGGTATCGAAGCGTTTTCCTCCAGACCGGCTTCCTGGAAATCTTTCGCATCAGCATGAGGGAGCTGAACGGGAACCGGCGGGACCCCTCGCGCCGGAACAGGTGCAGCCAAAGGGGAATCCCGAAAGCCAGAAGCCCGGCAAAGAACCAGGGGGAGAGAAACTGCACTTTACCTCCGTTGCTGTCTGGCGGAGAGATAGCGGAACAAAGCGTGGTCCAGGGGCCGCGCCGTGTCCATCACCTCGTAGTCAATCCGCGCCTCCACGCACTCCCGCCGGAGGGAGCCCACGTGCTCTTCGATCAGGGCCGGATACTCGTTCTTCGCAAAGAGCGGGTCCACTTCCAGCAGCTCCCCGGTCTCCATGTCCTCCAGCAGCGTCGGCCGGGGGAGCTGAAACCGCAGTTCCTGAGGATCGAGGACATGGAAGAGGATCAGGTCGCTTCCGGTGAAGCGCAGGCGCCGGATGGCGTCGGCCAGCGGGTGGAGGGCCTCGTAGAAATCCGACACCAGGACGATGATGCCTCGCCGGCGTTGAAGCTGTGCGACCTTCTCCAGCGGTTCCCGGAACGCGGTCTGCCGGGAGGGCTCCGCCGCTTCCAGCGCGTGCAAGATCCGCCCCAGATGGCCCGGACGCACCCGGGGGCGGATGTAGTCCTTCAGGTTTTCCCCAAACAAAGCCAGACCCACGGCGTCCTTTTGACGGCAGGCCAGATGGGCCAGGGATGCCACCAGAAACTTGCCGTACTCCAGCTTCGAGATCGCTCCGGAGCTGTACTGCATGGAGCCGCTGACGTCGAGGATCAGAAGAATTTCCGTGTTCGTCTCCCCCTCGAACTTCTTCATGTAGTACCGGTCCGACCGGGCGTAGACGTTCCAGTCCACGTGGCGAAGATCGTCTCCCTCCGTGTAAGGGCGATATTCGACAAAATCGACGCTGAAGCCCATGTAGGGAGACCGGTGCAGCCCTGCCAGGAAGCCTTGCACCACCGTCTTGGCCACCAGCGTGAGATTCGCCGTTTTGGAAAGGACCCTGGGATCGAGAAAGCGCGTGGCGTTCATGACCGGCTTCAGTGTGTCAATGCGTAGATGACGTAGTTGATCCCGAACTTGTACGCCTCGTTGGACAATTCGATGGGGACGGCGTCGGTATCGGACCACTCCCAGTAGTCCCCGATGTCGTTGTTAAAGTTGGCGATGATCTGCACTCTCCGGCCCTCGTCCATCATGGCCCAGAACTCCGGCTTCCCGGCCCAGCGGGGTGGAATCATGTCGAGCGCCTTAATGTCGAAGAAGCAATGCCAGATGGGATGGTCGATGGTCAGCTCCACCAGTTCCCGGTCCGGGAAGACCTGTTTGAACTCCCGGTTCCAGTTCATCCAGTCATAGGGGCCGTCGAAGTCGTCCACCATCACAAAGCCGCCGCGCCGGATGTATTCGCGAAAGTTTTCCACCTCCCGAGGCGTCAATCTCATGGAGCCGGGCTCGCTGATGTAGACCCAGGGATAGTCGAACACAGCCTGATCGTCGAACCGGACCACCCGGAACGACTCCGCCGACGTGCGAATCCCTGTGGATTCGGCCAGGATCTTCAGAAAGTTTCTCTCTGCCCTGGGATAGTCGTGGGCCCAGCCGGGAACCCCATACCAACCTCCGGAGGTCCCGCTGAAATGGATCCGGGCAAAGGTGAACTGGGTTGCCTCGTCCATGTCCGGGTCGGCGGCGCTCCGCTGGGGAAGCCAGGCGCAAATGAAAAGGATCAAGGCGGCGGCGACCCTCTGCCCCCTTCCCTTCTGCGACCTCATGACTCGCTCGCGCCCCCTCGCCACTCGTCGCTCGTCATTCGCCACTCGTCACTGGTCAATCGGTGAAAATCGATGGACGATTGACCAGTGACGAATGACCAATGACGGCTTTTCAGTGCGTGAAAGCATAGATGACGTAGTTAATCCCGAACTTATACGCCTCGTTGGACAGCTCGATGGGGACGGCGTCGGTATCGGACCACTCCCAATAGTCCCCGATGTCGTTGTTGAAGTTGACGATGATCTGCACCCTCTGATCGTCGTCCATCATCGCCCAGAACTCCGGCTTATACATACCGTAAGGAGGAACCATGTCCAGCGTCTTGATGTCGAAGAAGCAATGCCAGAGGGGGTGGTCGATGGTCAGCTCCACCAGTTCCCGGTCCGGGAAGACCTGTTTGAATTCCCGGTACCAGTTCGCCCACTGGTAGGGGCCGTCGAAATCGTCCACGACCACGAAGCCCCCGCGCCGGATGTATTCCCGGAAGTTTTCCACCTCGGGAGGCGTCAGTCGCATGTACCCCGGCTCGCTGATATAGACCCAGGGATAGTCGAACACAGCCGCGTCGTCGAACCGGACCACCTGGAACGACTCCACCGACGTGCGAATCCCTGTGGATTCGGCCAGGATCTTCAAAAAGTTTCTCTCTGCCCTGGGATAGTCGTGGGCCCAGCCGGGCGTCCCAAACCAGCCTCTGGAGACGTCGCCGAACTGGATGCGGGCGAAGGTGAACTGGGTCGCCCCCTCCATGTCCGGGTCCGCTGCGCTTCGGTGGGGAAGCCAGGTGCACAGGAGAAGGATCAACGCCAGAGCGGCCATCCCGCGCTGTCTTTTCGTTTTCGTCTTCATGGCGCGTTCTTCCCGTCGCGGCGCTTGAGCTCCAGAAGCATCTTTTGGGCGGGCCGGAAGCCGGGCGCTGCCTCCAAGGCCCTCAGGAGGTGCTTTCGGGTCGTGTCGGAATCGCTGATCTGTAAATAGGCCCGGGCGGCGTTGAAGTGGGCTGTCGCCAGGTCCACGGGGTCCAGGGCCAAGGCCACATCGAACTCCTGAACCGCCTTCCGTGGGTCGCCCAGCGTCAGGTACATTTCGCCCAGCTCCCGGTGAACCTCCTCGTCGAACGGATTGACGAAGCAAATGGCTTCCAGCGCCTGCGCGGCCTTTGCAGGTTGCCGCAACCCCTTTTGAAGGGCTGCCAGCTTCTTCAGCGCGTTGGGGTGAAAACCGCCCCGGGATTTCCACTCTTCCAGGACGGCCGCCGCTCGAGCCGGTTCGCCCGACTGGGAGTACAGTTCGGCCAGCATCACGTAAGAGCCCTCTTCCCCCACATCGTCGGGAAAAATCTCGCAGGCGGCGCGGTAATGGGAAATGGCCTCAGGGATGTTTCCCTGCTTCTTCTCCAGCGAGGCGAGAGCCAGGTGCGCGAAGTAGTTCCGGGGATGCGTTCGCAGTTCTCGTTCGAGCTCGGGCCGCGTCCGGTCCGGCCGGGCCCAGGAGAAGTCCAGATCGGCCCAGAAATTTCCGGTCTCTTTCTTCCAATAGTCCCGAAACCGCCGCTCCATTTCCTCCAGCCCGAGCCCCGTGACCTGGGCAAGGATCTCTTCCTCCTTGGTCCCCTGCCTATAGGCAGACAGCATCTTGCGAATCGCCTCCAGGCCGAACGTCTCGGACAGGAACTCGCACACCTTGGAG
>JACQTF010000118.1 GCA_016210925.1 Acidobacteriota bacterium
CCATTTGGCCCTTCCGCACCTTCAAGGAACTCCGGAAATCCTCTACGATGAACTTGGAGAGTTCCATCCGGGGCGAGACGATGGAGCTTCGAAGAAGATAGTCGGATCCTTCACCGGAGAGTTCGCCCTCGAACTGAACTTCGCCAGCGGTGGGCAAGCCCTTCCTGTACCTGAGCGGCACGTGCGCCAGGCGAATTTTTCCGGAAACGTCAAACCGATATCGTGCTTCCCCGGGATGTTCCAGCACGCCGCGACCCGTGGCTTGCAACACACTGGATTCCAGCTTCAGGTCCCGGAATTCCAGCTTCTGGCGGTACCAGTCCAAATCCGCCCGTATCTGAACCCCCCGATAGTCTGCCTGGTCGTAGCTGAGGTCCGTGTCCCGGAGTGCCATCTGAATCCGGTAAAGGTCCCGTTGCGGAACAAAATTCATGCGCCAACGCAGCCCGCGGGATGCTATCTGGAGGCGGTGGCGAATATCGCCATAGTGCAGCGTGCCCTCCTGGAGGCGAATCGCGCCGACGGCCAGATCGAAAAGCCGGCGCTTGGCGGGGGATGCCTCCTGCCACAGCCAGGAAGAAAGACCGGGCCCGCCCGGTTCCTCAGGCTGAATCCAGACTTCCGGACTTTCCGCTACGATCTCCTTGAGGTCCACGGACGGCGTCAAGAGATCGTAGACCCGGAATTCGATGGTTACCCGGTCCGCCCTGAAGATCGGCCGCGGGTCCTGAACCCTGCGGACGGAGAGGGCGTCCACAGTGGCCCGCTGACGCCACACCTGAATGTGCAGTTTCTGGAGCTGGACCTGCAGGTTCCACCGAGCCCGGGCATATTCCACCGCTTTCCGCTGTGCCCACCGATCGAAAGCGGAAGATTCGATCCAGAGCAGGCCAGCCGCCAGAAGGATGCCCAGGACCACGAGGAGTCCGACCGCAAATTTCCTTAAGTTCATCAAGGGGTGCAACCCTCATATAGAGAGTCCGCTCGGAGCGGTTGGTTTCGGGGACAGCCGCGCGTCTTCAAGGCTCGGGACGACCGGGACAAGGCCTTCGGGGGACCCCCGAAGCCTTCTGAAAGGAGACAGCCACGTTCTTGGGCAAGCTCCTACTCATCTTAGCAAACAGCTTCGTCTTCCAGCAAGGCAGGGAAATTCTCCTTGACAGGCGAAAATGCTCCTTCGTATGATGGCCGTTACATTTAACGATGGCGAAGGTTCTGTGTCCCAGGGGCCAACGAGGGGTCTCGCTCCCAACATCATCGAAGTAAGCATCGACAGCAAGTTCGAGTTCCTTGACCTGGTGCAAAACATCACCCACGACATTACTGAAGGCATGGGATTTGATGAGGATAGCTCGTACTGGATTGGCCTTTCCGTGCGCGAATCGGTCATCAATGCCATCCGGCACGGCAATCAACTGGACGAGCGCAAGAAAGTGGAATTGTGCTTCGAAGTAAAGCCGGACCGGGTGACCATTTATGTCAATGATCAGGGTGAAGGATTCGAGGCGGAGGCTCTGCCGGACGCACTGGACCCTGCGAACCTGCTGAAGCCCAGCGGCCGGGGAATTTTCTGCATCAAGTCGTTCATGGACGAGGTGGACTTTCACAGGTTGCCTGGCGGTGGGATGCAGCTCCGGATGGTGAAGATTAAGAGCAAGCCGACCACGCAATAGGCCCTGAAACTAATTGATATGAGAAGGAGCAAACGATGAACATCAAAATGCGCCACGTGAACAGCATCACGGTGCTCGATCTGGACGGGAAAATAACCCTGGGCGAGAGCACGGCGGCGCTGCGAAACGCGGTGAGGAGTCTCCTGAAGGACGGGAAGAAAAATATCCTGCTGAACCTGGGTGACGTGAGCTTCATCGACAGCGCGGGGGTGGGCGAATTGGTGTCCAGCTATAGCTCCGCGTCCAGTCAGGGCGGTCGGCTGAAGCTGCTCCAGTTGACCAAGAAGGTACGAGAGGTGTTGTCCATCACCAAGCTCCTGACGGTTTTCGAAACGTTTGATGACGAGACGAAAGCCATTGCCAGCTTTAAATAACCTGCCCTGCCTGGAACTATTTTCCGGAGTTTCTTGATCCCGGGGTTTTTGCACGTAGCCCAGGAACAAGAGCCACGACGAGCGGTTGGGGCTCTGACCCTCAGGTACCCCGACTGTTCGAGGTGAGCCCACCGCTCTGTTCCATGGCAGGCGTTTGAGCTGATCTTTTCAACTCTCGATCTCGCTGACTCTTTTCCGCTCGCGCGCCTCGGTCCAAGAGAGCCTGCCTCATGCCTTTTCCTGCGGTCGCCGCCGAGGGTCGCGTCGATGCCCGCGCGTCGCCATCGCGTTCCCGTCGCAAAATTTGATTGAATCCGGACGCCAGATCGACTAGAATTGCGCCTTTCCCGGATTCCGCACCCTTAAAAATCCCTGGTTAAAGCCCGTGTCCTTTGGAGACGCCGGACTACGGGTCTGGTCTCAGGAGGCTCTATGGCAAGGCTCAGGTTCCGAAGAAAAAAATTGCTGATCAACCCTTCGTTCCAACTGCGGAGCGCCCTGCTGTCGCTGATCTTCTTGCTTTTTTGCACCTTTCTTCTTGGGTTTCTCATCTTTTTCCCTCTTCAGCGGGAGTTGGCGACGTACGCGGGCGTGGAAGAGCAGGCCGTCATCTCCCGCCAGATCTTGATGCTCCACAAACGGGTGTGGCCCGGGGTTGCTTTGGTGTTTTTTCTGGTGGGCTTCTTCTTCGTGGTCAATTCCCACCGAACGGCTGGGCCCGTGTACCGCGTGGGGCAAACCCTGGAAGCGCTCATTGGAGGAAATTTCCAGGTCCGGATGAAGTTGAGAAAAGGGGATCGGTTCCTGGAACTTGAGGAGATTGTCAATCGCCTAGCAGCGGAGCTGGAAACCGCGGACCAGAAGCGGCGACTGGAACTTACAGAGCTGAGGCAGCGTCTGGCTGCGCTGCGCCAGTCGTTGACGCGCAATGGTGCTTCTCTCCACGATTGCCAGAGTTCGCTGGATCATCTGCTGAGGGACCTGGAAACTCAAACTACCTCCAAGCTGCTTTCGTGACTCTTACCCCCATGTCTCGTGGTTTCAGCCTGGTCGAGTTGCTCCTTGTGGTGATGGTGCTCATGATCGTCACCGCCATCGCTGTTCCGAATTACTTCGCCATGGTCCAGAGCGCCCGGGAGACGACGGTCATCGCCTTTCTCAAGCAACTGCCTCAAGCGGAGGAACTTTTCAACACGACATACGGGGGTTACACGGATGATCCCGAGGAATTGGTTGACGAGGGTTTCATTTCGGGGACTGTCGGTGCCAGCGCGTCGGCCTCCAGCTACGCATTTCAAATGGACCTTGGGCCTGCCGTCTTCGACGCCAGCGGGCACATAGGTCGCGTTCCTGAGTGGCGGGCGCTCAAGAGGCTGAGCGATACACGCGCTATTTGAAAACCCTCAAGAAGGGGATGTTCTTGGAAAGGTCGTTCACGATCACCACGGCCATCAGCAGGACCAGGAAGACGAAACCGATCTGAACGATCTTCTCTTTGACCTCGGCGCTGATATCCCGCCGGATGACCCCCTCGATGAGCAACAGGAAAATGACGCCCCCATCCAGGATGGGGATGGGGAAGAGGTTGAAGATTCCCAGTTGCAAGCTAATCAGGGCCATGAAACCCAGAAGGGCTACCAGGCCTGAGCGGGCCGCCTCGCCCGAATACTTGGCAATGTCGATGGGGCCGGACATGGCCCGCAGGGAGGCTTTTCCGGTGATGATCTTTTTCGCCACGTCCAGGGTGAGCAAGGTGAGCCTGTAGTTCTGATGGAACGATTGTAAGAAAGCCTGGCCGATGGGGTACTTCTCGGTCACGAAGGAGACCTTGGGGCTCAACATGACCCCGATCCGGGTCTCGCCTGCAATCTTCTGGGGGGTGATGGTTCGCTCCAGGATCTGGTCTTTTCTCCGGATGGTGAAGTTCAGCGCGGAACCTTCCCGCTGCGAGACCAGTTCCCTCATGTTCCATCCGGAAGCCTGATGTTCGCCGGCGCGCACCCAGATGATCTCGTCGCCCTTTCGCAACCCGGCCTTGTCAGCGGGCGAACCCGGCTCCACCTTTTCCACCCCGGCTTCCACGTAGGGGCCAATGCCGGCGTTGCCGATCTCCATGTCCGGCAGGGAAGTGGTGGTGATCTTCGCCTCGATGGTTTTTTCCTCTCGCTCGATGAGCAGGTGCAGGGTCTGGTTGGGACTCGTTCCGATGGCCAGCTGGATATCGTGCCAGGTGGGGGTCCTTTTCCCGTCGATGGCAATGATCCGATCCTTGTACCTCAGGCCGGCGCGATGGGCGGGCGAATCGGGCTGGACCAGTCCGATGACTCCGGCGGCCTTCATGTACTGGGGCACCTGTACGCCGTACATGAAGTTCACCGCCGACAGCACCACGGCGAGCACCAGGTTCATGAGAGGGCCCGCCAGTGCCACCAGCAAGCGCTGCCACTTCGGCCGGGAGAGAAACTCGTGGGGGGCGCCGGTGAGGCCCTCGCCGTACTGCTCTCCCGCCATCTTCACGTAGCCTCCCAGGGGAACGGCGCTCACCCGGTAGTCCGTGCCGCCCCGGCGAAAGCCCGCCAGCCTCGGGCCGAAGCCCAGGGAGAATGTGTCCACTCGTATCCGCAGCCCCTTGGCCACCAGGAAATGCCCCAGCTCGTGGATGAAGATCATCGCCCCCAGCACGAAGGCGAAGGCCAGCACCGTGTACGCTACAGATCCCATGAAGACTTCCAACAATGAATTTCCTCCTCCAACTCGGAAACTCCCTCAGCGACCGCGCGGCGCTAGAAGACGGAGGCGAACTGGTGTTGAATCATTTCGGCTGCCTGCTGCCGGGCCCGGGTGTCCACTTCCAGCAGCGTTTCCAGGTCAAAGAGCTGCAAGGCTTGATGATTCTGCATGACCCGGCGGACGACCCTGGGGATGTCGGTGAAACGGATTTTTTCGTCAACGAACGCTGATACTGCCACCTCGTCTGCGGCATTGAGGACCGCGGGCATAGTCCCCCCGATCCTGAGTGCTTCGTACGCCAGATGGATGCACGGGAACTTAGCCAGGTCCGGTTCGTAAAACTCCAGTTGCCGCACCCGGGACAGACTGAGAGGCGGCAGGCGGGTCTCCAACCGCTCCGGGTATGTGAGGGCGTACTGGATGGCCAGCCGCATGTCGGTGATACCCATTTGGGCCATGACCGAACCGTCCACCATTTCCACCAGGGAGTGAACAATGGATTGGGGATGGATCAGGATGTGAATCTCATCGGGACTTGCCCCGAAGAGCCAGCTCGCCTCGATCACCTCCAGCCCCTTGTTCATCAGCGTGGCGGAATCGATGGTGATCTTCTTCCCCATCTTCCAAGTGGGATGAGCCAGGGCTTCCTCAGGGGAGACGTTTTCCAACTCCTCCACAGGGGTCTTCAGGAAGGGGCCTCCCGAGGCGGTGAGGATGAAGCGCTTGACCTGATCCCTGGAGACGCCTTGCAGGCACTGAAGAATCGCGTTGTGCTCGCTGTCCACAGGTAACAGGTGGACACCCTTCCGGCGGGCGAGGTCGGTCATGATGGCTCCCGCCATCACCAAGGTTTCTTTGTTGGCGAGCGCAATATCTTTGCCGGCCTCGATGCCCCGGTACGTCGGCACCAGCCCCAGCCCGCCGCTCAGGCCTGAGATCACCGTTTGAGCCCGGGGATGAGTGGCGACAGCCACTGCCCCCTCCGTGCCATGCAGGATCGTCGGGCGGGCGCGACGATCCATCGAAGCCAGCCTCCCCTCCAGCTCCTTCGCCGCCTTTTCGTCGGCCACCGAGACGACTTCCGGCCGGAATCTTTGCACCTGGTCGGTAAGGTGTTCCACGTTGCGCCCCGCGGAAAGGCCAGCCACCGCGAAGCGCTCCCGTAACGCTTCAACCACCTGGAGGGTGCTCCGCCCGATGGAACCGGTCGAACCCAGAATGGACAGGAATTTCATTCCACTCCATGTTACTGGATTCCCGGACCAACTTCAATCGCCGGACAAGCGGACAGGTCGTGGTCCCGCCCTTCGTCCCGCGATGGCCTTCAGACCTGAGAGGAAACCTATCCCGGGGGCGGGAGGCTGTCGCGCAGCAGCAGATAAAGATAGAAGGCGGGGATGGTGAAGAGGAGGCTGTCCAGGCGGTCCAGGATTCCCCCGTGGCCGGGGATCAACCGGGAGGAATCTTTGATTCCGGCGCCTCGCTTTAACTGGGATTCCCACAGGTCCCCCAGCAAGCCCAATATTCCCAGGATGCACCCTAGAAGCACGCACTCGAAGGTGGAGAACTCTTTCAGCCACCAGGCGTTGTAGAGCACTGCTGCCCCGACGGATGCGGTTAAGCCGCCCGCCGTTCCTTCCCAGGTTTTCTTGGGGCTCAGGTGCGGCGCCAAAAGGTGTCGCCCCAGGCCGCGTCCGGTATAGTAGGCACCCGTGTCGCCCCCCCACACGATGAGGAAAAGGAAAAGCAGGAGCGACCCCCCCTCCTCCAGGAACTGGAACCGCAGCGGGATGAGCCAGGCCAGAAACAGGGAGCAATACAGGTTGCCCACCAGGGTGACGGAGGCCGAACGAAGGGCTTCACGATGATCCCGGATCGCCATCACGGCGTACAAAAAGTAAAACAGGGCCAGGAGGACCACCGCCACGTCCAGATTGGGTCTGTCCTTCCAGACGAAGCTGCCCACCAGCAGCAGACCCAGTGCGTAGCCGGGCGCCCTCAGGGGCCTGCACCCTGAGGCGTCGGAGATTCGGAAGAATTCCCAGAGACAGAGGGTGGAAAATATTCCCACCATCAATGCAAACAGCCACCTCGGAGCGAAGAAAACCGCTGCGAGCACCGGAGGAAGGAGGACGAGGGCAGAAAAGATACGCTTCACTGCCTGGGGGCGTCAGAAGAGGAATCAGGGTTGCCGATCCCGCCGTAACGGCGGTGGCGTTTCTGAAAATCGACGACGGCCTGAAAGAGGTCGTGCTTTCGGAAATCCGGCCAGAGGGTGTCGGTAACCCAGAGTTCGGAATAGGCGATCTGCCAGAGCAGAAAATTGCTGACCCGGAGCTCGCCGCTGGTGCGGATCAAAAGGTCGGGGTCGGGCATGCCGGAAGTGTACAGGCAACTGGAGATCTCTTGTTCGCCCACCTCGGGATTACCCCCGTTGGTCCTCAAGTCCTGGAGGAGTCGGTTGAAGGCGTCCACCAATTCCGTGCGGCCGCCGTAATTGAGGGCGATGTTCATGATCATCCCGGTGTTCTCCCGCGTCTCCCGGATGGCGTAGTCCAGTTCCCGCTGGATGGAGGCAGGTAGCTCTGAGGTGCGTCCGATGGTCCGAAACCGAATATTGCGGCGCTTGATCTCAGGAAGTTCCCTTCGGAGGTATTCCTTGAGAAGCCGCATCAACACGTTGATCTCAGACTTGGGCCGCTTCCAGTTTTCGACGGAGAACGCATAAAGGGTAAGCACCTGGATCCCCAGCCGGGCGCTGGTTTCCACGATTTCCCGAACCGATCGAATGCCAGCACGGTGGCCTGCCACTCGAGGAAGATGCCTGTGGGTGGCCCATCGGCCGTTGCCGTCCATGATCACCGCCACGTGTACGGGCAGCCGGCGAAAGTCAATTTGCAGGAGGAGACCGGCCTCTTTAGAGCCCGACCGCACACCGGGAAAATCTATCACTTCTTCCTCTTACAAGCTCTCAATGGCGGGTATGGTAGCACACCCTCTGGTGCTTCGCCAAGGAGTGCTCGGACCCCAAAGGCTTTCCGATCCTCCAGTTGTTCAACCACAGGGGTTCGGCAATTCTCGATAGTGCACCTTCACGAGAAAGAGGCCGTGGGCCGGAGCTGTGGGCCCGGCCTCTGTCCGCCGTCCCGAATCCAGGATCCGCTCCAACGCCTCCGGTTCCATCTTTCCGCGTCCCACTTCCAGCAGGGTCCCCACGATGTTTCGGACCATGTGGCGCAAGAACCCGCTGGCTTCAATGAGGTAGTGAAGGCGCTGGCCCCGGCGGCGCCATTCGGACCACAGCACGGTTCGCGTCGTTCCCCGCACCGCGGACCCTGACCCCATGAACGATCGGAAGTCATGGGTTCCCCGGAGCAAGCGCGCCGCCGCCTGAAGGGCATCCAGGTTGACAGGCATCGTCCAGTGATAGTAGTACCTGCGCAAAAAGGGGCTCATTTCGGCGCCGGTGAATACCTGGTATCGGTACAGCTTCGAGCGGGCGTGTTTGCGAGCGTGAAACCCGGGAGGTTCGGGTCTCAGGGACTTCACCCGGATGTCGAGCGGGAGCGCGCTGTTCAACGCTCGCTGAAGGGACCGAAGGGCCATGGCGTTCCTTTCCAGATGAAAGTTAGCCACCTGTGCCTCGGCATGGACACCCGCATCCGTCCGGCCCGACCCGATCAGATGAATCCTTTCGCCGGTAATCCTTTCCAGCGCATCGGTAAGGGTCCCTTGCACCGTCGGGCCCGCCGCCTGGCGTTGCCAGCCCCGATAACCGGTGCCTTCGTACTCCAAGACCATCCCGATGTTCCGCATGGGCCCCTTCCTGCCCCTTCCCGTACGCCTTTACACCCACCCTGGCCTGTGCTAAGATTTTTTTATTATCCCACAGTCAAAGGAAGGTTATGTCCGGTCATTCAAAATGGCATTCCATCAAGCACAAGAAGGCAGCGGTCGATGCCAAACGAGGCAGCATGTTCACCCGGCTGATCAAAGAGATCACCGTGGCGGCCCGCACGGGGGGAGGGGACGTGAACTCCAATGCCCGGCTGCGGGCGGCCGTGGCCACCGCCAAGGCGGCCAACATGCCTGCGGAGAACATCGTGCGGGCCGTCCAGCGAGGCACGGGAGAACTACCCGGCGTTCGGTACGAGGATGTGGTCTATGAAGGTTACGGTCCCGGCGGCGTGGCCATGTATATCGAGGCGGTGACGGATAACAAGAACCGCATGGTGGCGGAGCTGCGGCACCTGTTCTCCCGATTCGGCGGCAACCTGGGGGAGACCGGTTGCGTTTCGTGGATGTTCGAGAAGAAGGGCTACTTCGTCGTGGAAAAGGGCTCGGCGTCGGAAGAAGCGCTGCTGGAAATCGTGCTGGATGCCGGCGCTGATGACCTCCGTGAAGATGACGGCAATTTTGAAATCCTCTGCGCTCCGGGAAACTACGAAAAGGTCAAGGAGAAATTGGAGGAGCGCGGCCTCAAGCCCGAGGTGGCCCAGATCTCCATGATTCCCCAGAATTACGTGGACTTAACGGGCAAGGCGGCCCAGCAAATGCTCAAGCTGGCGGAAGCCCTCGACGAGCACGACGACGTGCAGCACGTTTGGGCGAACTTCAACGTGGACGAAGAGGCGCTGAAGGCAGTCTCCTAACCAAAAACCCAAAACTCTGAAACCTAAAACCCAGCCTCAGATGATCCACCTTCCCAGCTGAGCCAGTCTTAGCTTCTTACCCGCTTTGTAACGTGAATTTTGTGCACGCTTCACCCAAAGTAAGAATGCTTTCACACAACGAGAATCGAGGATTGAGGATCGAGGGTCGCACAGGGCAGTTGCTATCCTCCATCCTCTATCCTCGATCTTCAGCTTTCAGGTTCACCTGGCTAGGTTTCAGGTTTTTTAGTTTTGGGTTTTTCTGTACCTGGGTTTTTCCATCCTTAATTTCGTGAAGTGATGGTGCAGGTGACAGATGCCCACTGCCAGAGCGTCGGAAGCATCGTCGGGCTCAGGTTGCTCGGGGAGCTTCAAATAAATCTGCACCATCCGCTGGACTTGCGACTTCTCAGCTCTTCCATAGCCCACCAACGCGCTTTTGATCTCGAGGGGCGTGTATTCGAACACTTCCAGCCCCGCCTCCGCGGCCGCCAGCATGATCACCCCCCGCGCGTGTCCCAGCTTTAGAGCGCTGTGGGCATTGACGGCGTGGAAGAGATTCTCCAAAGCCACGGCGTCGGGCCGGTACTGCTCGATGAGGGCCCGCACCTCCGTATAGATCTTCAGCAGCCGTTTTTCGAAGGAAACACCGGTGGAACGAATGACCCCGTACCCGAGGCTTGTGGTGGTAGAGCCCTGACACTCGAGGCAGCCGTAACCAGTGCGCTGGGAGCCCGGATCGATGCCGAGGATGATCACGGGGGGCTATTGTACATGAAAAAAATAGTACGCGAACCCCAGGGCTCTTGATGGCCTTGCTTCGGACTCTGAAGCTGTGCTTCGACGAGGTCAGTCCGGAGAAGGGCTTCAGGCGCGGGACCTCTTGAAGTTAATAAATCAGCAGGCCGGCGTACCCCACCACGCTTCGGTGGTCGCCCGTGACGTCGCCGGAGTGGGCGTACCGCACGAGTTCTGCTTTCTCTGCTCCCAGGTGGCGACAAGCCTCCAGCATGCAAACAGTGGGAGCGTAACCGCACATGGAGATCTCCAGATCGCGGACCACACGAAAGAGGCCTTCGGGATCCAACGCCAGAATCCGTTCGATGGCCCTTCGGTCTTTCTTTTCGGCGGATTCGGCGGACTCGTAATGGGTCATATCGCTGGAGGCGATCACGAGGATCTCCCCGGCCGGATATTCGGAAATCGCGCTGGCCAACGCCGCCGCCGCCCGGCGCAGCACGCCCAAGTCTCCCACCCCCACGTTGATGGGGACGAACGCGAAGTCGCCGGCCAGGTGCTGGAGGAAAGGGATCTGCACCTCCAGTGAGTGTTCGTGTCGATGAGCCAGAGAATCCTCCTCGAACACTGGGGACTGCTGCTTGATTCGGGCGGCCAGCTCCCCATCGATGGGGGCCACGCCCAGAGGGGTCTCCCATCCCCCCGAGGACATGATGGAAACAGGTGGCCCGTAGCCCGTATGGTTTGGACAGAGGATGAGGTACCGCCGTGGAAGCTCCACCCGAGCGTACACGGCCCCCGCGACGTGGCCCGAGTACATGTACCCTGCGTGGGGAACCACGATTCCCTTGCAGCGCGTTTTCGCGGGGGACTCGGGAATCAGCCGGCGGAGGTCTTTTCGGAGCCGCTCCGGCTCCTCCGGGTAGAATTGGCCTGCCACGACTGGAGGGCGTATCATCCCCCGTCGCCCTGGGGAACGATCAGAGAAGCATTTGTCAATGGTCATTTGTCATTGGTCAATCGCCATTGACCAATGACCATTGACGATTGACCCCAGCATTAGATCCAGGTGCGTCCGATCAGCCTTTCGATGCGCTTTTCCACGGGAGGATGAGTGCTGAACATGCTCAGCAGGCCCCGCCCGGAAAACGGCTTCACGATGAACAGGTGCGCGGTGGACGGCGAAGCCGGGAGTGGCACGTGCTTGCTTCCGTCGCTGATCTTTTTCAAGGCACGGGCCAGGGCGTAAGGGTTGCCCGCCAGCTTTGCACCCGTGGCGTCCGCTTGATACTCCCGGGACCGGGAAATGGCGAACTGGATCAGCATGGCCGCGATGGGGGCCAGGAAGATTAAGAGCAGGGAGCCGAGGGCTCCGCCGCTTCCTTCCTCTTCGCTGTCCCGGCCAAAACCGCCGAAGATGGCTGCCCATTTCGCCATGTGGGCGATCCACATGATGGCGCCCGCCAGCGTCGCCGCTACGGCGCTGGTGAGGATGTCTCGGTTTTGCACATGGCCCAGCTCATGCGCCAGCACCCCCTCCAGTTCCTCCCGGTCCAGGAGACGCAGGATGCCCTGGGTGACCGCCACCGAAGCATGCTTGGGACTGCGGCCAGTGGCAAATGCGTTGGGGGACTCGGAAGGAATCAGGTAGAGCTTCGGCAGGGGCAAATTGTGGCGCAGGCACAGGCGCTCCACCGTATCGTAGACCTCGGGAAGTTGCTCCCGGGTGACCGGCTGGGCGCGGTACATGGCCAGCGCGATCTTGTCCGAGAAGAAGAAGCTCACGAAGTTCATCACGCCGGCAAAGAGAAGGGCCATGGTCAAACCACCCTGGCCCCAGAGGCTGCCGATCCACAGGATGATCCCCGTCAGCAAACCGAGCAACGCTGTGGTCTTCAAATTATTCCCCATCGCTCTTGATCCTCCCCTAAGCTATAAATCCAATTATAGCACAGGGCCCCTCGGAGGGAAGATCTCCCTGTTCCCCCGAGGGACCCCCGTTCACTTCGGATGGTGGTCCGTCACTTCACCTGGATGGTGATCTGCTTGGGCTTCGTCTCTTCCTTTCTCGGCATGACGATCCGCAACAATCCGTCCTTGAACTTGGCGGAGATTCGACCGGGATCGACGGTGCCGGGAAGGGAGAAGGAACGGGCGAAGCTGCCGTAGGTCCGCTCGACCCGGATGTAGTTGTCGCGCTTGACCTCCTGGTCCACCTTGCGCTCTCCCTTCAGGGTCAGGGTGTTGTCGTCGAGCCGGATGTCCACGTCCTTTTGGTCCACACCAGGGAGTTCCGCGGTGAGCACGATCTCGTTCTCCGTCTCATGGATGTCCACGGCAGGAGACCATACCCCCGTGCCCAGCTCCTCGTCGCCCCAGCGGCCCCGGAACACCTCTTCGAAGAGACGATTCATTCGCTCCTGGAGAGTTCCCAGGTCAGGGAACGGTTCCCAACGAGTCACTGCAAACGGTTCCCAACAAGTGATGGCCATGTTGCACCTCCTTAGTCACGCATCGATATCGGTTTCATGAAGCCGCTTCCTTCACCGGCGGCATCGGTTCGAAACTCAGTTCCTTGGTCCGGGGATCCACGTCCACCGAGATGTGATCCCCGGCCCGAAATTTTCCTTCCAGCAGCTGCAACGCCAGCGGGTTCTGGATCTTGTGTTGGATCAGCCGCTTCAGGGGCCGGGCGCCATACACGGGGTCATAGCCCTCCTGGGCCAGGAGGGATCTTGCCGCCGGCGACAGCTCCAGCAACAGGCCCTGATCGGAAAGGAGACGGGAGAGCTGCCGGAGCTGAATGTCCACAATGGCCGCCAGGTGCTCTTCGGTGAGCCGCCCGAAAATGATCACGTCGTCCACCCGGTTCAGAAACTCGGGCTTAAAGGTCTGCCGGAGGGCTTCCAGGGTCCTGCGCTCCATTTCCTTCCGGTCCCGCAGGGAAGGATCGTTGATCCACTGGCTGCCCACATTCGAGGTGAGGATGACCACCGTGTTCTTGAAGTCCACGGTCCGGCCTTTCCCGTCCGTCAATCGCCCGTCGTCCATCAGTTGCAGCAAGGCATGGAACACATCCGGATGCGCCTTCTCTATTTCGTCGAAGAGGAGCACCGAATAGGGTCGCCGCCGCGCCGCTTCCGTGAGCTGCCCTCCCTCTTCGTATCCCACGTAGCCCGGGGGTGCGCCGATCAATCGGGCCACCGAGTGCTTCTCCATGTACTCGGTCATGTCCAAGCGGATCAGGGCCCGCTCGTCATCGAAGAGGAACTCCGCCAGAGCACGTGCGGTCTCCGTCTTGCCCACCCCCGTCGGTCCCAGGAAAATGAACGTTCCGATGGGCCGATGGGGGTCCTTCAGGCCGGAGCGGGCACGGCGCACGGCGTTTGAGACGGCCCTCAACGCTTCGTCCTGCCCTACAACCCGCTGCCGGAGGCGGTCCTCCATCGTCAGCAGTTTCTGGATCTCGCTCTCCACCAGCCTGGATACCGGGATTCCACTCCATTTGGAGATCACCTGGGCAATGTCTTCTTCGTCCACTTCCTCCTTCAGCATCTTCTGGTCCTTTTGAAGCTGGGCGAGCCTGGACTTCTCCTGGTCCAGTTCCTTTTGCAGCTTCACCAGGGTCCCATAGCGAATCTCAGCCACCCGCTGCAGATTGCCTGCCCGCTCCGCCTGCTGCTCTTCCAGCTTGGCCGCTTCGGTCTGCTTTTTCAGGCTCCGGATTTTGTCGATGCCCTCTTTTTCCTGTTGCCAGTGCAATTTCATGCGATGGCTTTGCTCCCGCAAGTTGGCCAGCTCGACTTCGATTTCTCCGAGCCTCTCCCGGGAACCCGCATCCGACTCCTTGGCCAAGGCCTGGCGTTCGATTTCCAGCTGCATGATCCGCCGCTCCACCTGGTCGATTTCCGTCGGCAAGCTGTCGATCTCGATGCGCAGCCGGGAGGCGGCTTCGTCCACCAGGTCGATGGCCTTGTCCGGCAAGAACCGACCCGTGATGTAGCGATGGGACAGGGCCGCAGCAGCGACGATGGCAGGGTCGGTGATTCGCACGCCGTGGTGAATCTCGTAGCGCTCCTTCAAGCCTCGCAGGATGGCGATGGTGTCCTCCACCGTGGGCTCTCCTACCTGGATGGGTTGGAAGCGCCGCTCCAGCGCCCCGTCCGTCTCAACATGCTTTCGGTATTCATTGAGCGTGGTGGCCCCGACGCAGCGCAACTCCCCACGGGCGAGTGCAGGCTTCAGCATGTTGGATGCGTCGATGGCGCCTTCGGCGGCACCGGCACCCACCAAGGTGTGCAGTTCGTCGATGAACAGGATGATCTGTCCTTCCGCCTGCTCGATCTCCTTCAGTACCGCCTTCAGACGATCCTCGAACTCTCCACGATATTTCGTCCCCGCCACCAGAGCCCCGAGGTCCAGGGCCACGAGGCGCTTGCTCTTCAGGGACTCGGGCACGTCACCGGCGACGATGCGTTGGGCCAGCCCCTCCGCAATGGAGGTCTTGCCTACCCCGGGTTCGCCAATCAACACCGGATTATTCTTGGTCCGCCTGGAGAGCACCTGGATGACCCTTCGAATCTCGTCATCCCGGCCGATCACTGGATCCAACTTTCCGCGCCTTGCCTGGTCGGTCAGGTCCCGGGCATAACGCTCGAGAGCCTGATATTTTTCCTCGGGGTTGGGGTCGGTCACCCTGTGAGCGCCCCGGATCTCGGCAAGGACCCGCAGGATCGCTTCCCGCTTGATTCCGTGCGCATGGAGAATCCGGGCAGATTCACCCGAAGTTTCCTCGGCGAGAGCCAGGAGCAAATGCTCGCTGCTGATGTATTCGTCCTTGAACCGATCCGCCTCCCCCTCCGCCACTCGAAAAAGGCTCTGCAAGGCCGCGGAAGCATACTGTCCGACCTCCGTCCCACTGACTTTGGGCCGACGGGAAAGTTCCTGGCTCAGCGCGGAGATGACCGCTTCAGTGCTGACCCCTAACTTCTTCAAAATCAGTGGAATGACACCGTCTTTTCGGCTGACAAGAGCCATCAACAAATGCTCGGGCTCGATCTGTGGGTGCCCAAGCTCCGAGCTGATTTTACTGGCAGATTCGATGGCTTCCTGTGCCATGAGGGTGAATCGATCTGCTCTCATAGGTGGCCTCAGTATTTAGTACAACACTAGTATGTAATCTGAGCGTGTCTTTGTCAAATACATGGCTTTGCCGATGGCTTCCAGGTTCGCCTGGTGGGAATTGAAGCCTTCCACAGTAAGGACTCCCGATGGGAATTCTGGCGTTGCCAAATTTCGTCTCGACAAGCTTTGTCATCTGACAGGATCGTCTCCTGGAAGTTCGCCTAGAACTCTTTTATTTTCAACGAACTCTTCCAGTCGAAACTTACTGGTCTGGGATTTGCTTATTCAGGCGCGGACGGGAGAGGTATGTCAAAGGCCGGGTTTTCGCTCATCGAGCTGATGATCGTGCTGGCGGTCATGACCATCCTGGCTGCCATCGCCGTGCCCAGTTTTCTGAACGCAAGGATGGCTGCCAACGAAGGAGCGGCGATCCAGACCTTGCGAACGATCGTCAGCGCCGAGGTGGTCTATTCCCAGCTCCACACCGACCAGTTCGGCACCTTTCAACAGTTGGTGGACGAGAAATATCTGGACGAGCGGTTTGTGAGTTCCCAGGCCTCGAACGGCTACCTGTACACGGAGAATGCCAACGTGATCGGGGCCCCTCCGGTGGCGAACATTGACACTCCCAACGGCTACCGGATCAACGCGGATCCTGCGACTCCCAACACTTCGGGACGGTGGGATTACGGCGTAGCCGCCGACGGGGTGATCCGCTGGGGCAGTGCTCCTCCCCCCAACCAGACCTCGGGCGCGCCCATCGGGTAGGAATCCGCCTTTTGTTTGGCGTCGCCCGCGTCCGGCTCTGTAAAGGGCTTAAGCGACCCCTGCTGGGCCTGAATCCGGATCATCTCGTACTCCGCTCCTCGGAACCCGTCGACTTTCTTGTAATACTCCAGAGCGCGCTTTCTTTTCCCCTGCAAGTCGCAAATCTGCCCCAGGCGGAGAAGACAGAGGGGCTGGATCCAGTAAGGATCGGAGTCGTTCCGGGCTGCGGCCTCGAATTCGGCAGCAGCTCTGGCGTAATCCTGCCTCTGGAAGTAGAGGTCGCCGAGGTGGAAATGGATCAGAGGCGCCTGCGGGTTCTTCTCGCGAAGGGCAGCGAGACTCTGCTCGGCTTCCACCAGTTTGCCATCGCGTTTCAAGGCGAGGGCTTGGAGCATCTGGACCGAAAGGGGGCCCGCCTGCGACCGTTGCGCTCGCTGAAACCGCCTTCGAGCCTCTTCCCGTAGAGGTAGATGGGAGGTGAGTGCCTCCGCCTTTCGGTAGGCCTCCAGGGCGCTCTCCCTGGGGCCGAGCATCTCGAGGATCTCTCCTTGGAGCAGCAGCAACCGGGGCACCATCCAAGGGGGATCGCTGGGAGGCTTTTCCAGGCACGCCCGCACTTCCTTCAGGGCCTCGGCATAATCGTATCTCGCCAGCATTGCCTGGATCACTTTGAACCGGGCCAGGGCGCCGATCTCTGCGGTGTAATTGGGCACTCGCGCGGAGACCTTCGTGAGGACCCCTCGCGCCTGTTCGATCGAATCCAGGGGACGGTTCAAATAGTACAGTTGCAGGTGGGCCATCTGCAATTCGAAGAAAGGATGGTGGGGATAGCGCTGGTGGAGTTCTTGGTAAAGGGCGAGGGCGTCCGCCGGCCTTCGTTCCGTGCCGTAATAAATCAGCGCCAGCCAGCGCCTGGCTTCCGGGCCAAAGACAGGAGCGTCCATGGCTCGCTCCAGTTGGTCCAGGCCCTTCTCGCGGTCCCCTCCGGGAATGAACAGGAGAAAGCGAAAGAACTTCAAAAAGCGGGGCGCCAGATCCACAAAGTAGTTGTAGAGTCCCAGCCCTACCAGGGGCTCCTTGAACTCGGGATCCAGCTTCAGGACTTGCTCCAGCTTCCCTTTGGCCCGTGCTGCGTCCCGTGTTGCTGCCAGGTGTTGTCCCCGATAATATCTCAGGCGGGCTCGAAACTCGTAGGCTCGCGCCTGAAACAAGTGAGCCCACAGGTCAGCGGGATCTTCTTGGAATCGGGCTTCTGCCGTGCGCAGCACCTGCTGGACCAGCGCCTCGTAGGCGCGATCGTAGAGTTCGGGATCGGTCCTTTCTCTGAGGTCCCACCAGGCGAAGAGCTGGAAAAAAGGGTAGGCAGGCTCCCGGGGATCTCGCGACGCCAGTTCCTTGAAATGGTCCAGGGACCGGGTCACGAATCCGTCGTTGTACCAGTTCAGCCCGGCCTGCACATCCGGTGGGAGGGGCCGGGGCACCCCGCTCGCAAGGCTTCCCAGTGCCGTTCCAACAAATTCGTTCCCCAGAAGGAACGTCCCCGTTTTGGACCTCGGACGGGAGACGTCCAGGGTGGATTGGTGGGACAGCCCAGGTGCGGCGCCACTCGTGCCGTTCCAACTTGATCCGACTAAAGGTCGGGCAGGATTCTCGATCCAAAGCATCAACGGTGGGCCAGCGGTGGCTTTGTCCCAACAAGTTGGAACGGCACTGGCTGAAATAAGTTGGAACGGCACCAGGAGCAACCACGACAAGCTGGCTCTAAGGATGACCATAGGAGGGAGCGGCCGGGCCGTTACTGGGAGTCCAGTTCGATGTTCCAGTACAGATAGTCGCGCCAGCTGTCCGGAAAGTTCCGGATGCCGATCGTGATGGTCAGAGTCTTCGGAAGCCACTTCGGTGCCTTCGGCCTGCGGATCAAGTGCATGCCTGCCTCTTGTGGACTCCGACCTCCTTTTTTGTTGTTGCACCCGATGCAACAGGTCACGATGTTTTCCCAACTTTTTGTCCCGCCCTGAACCGCTGGAATCACGTGATCGAAGGTGAGGTCTTCCTTGCAGAATTTCTGCCCGCAGTACTGGCAGGTGTCGTCGTCCCGGAGAAAGATATTCGCCCGGGAAAACTTGACCTTCCCCAGCCTCTTTTCCATCTTCACGAACCTGAGGAGGCGCAGGATGGAGGGCAGTTTGACGGTAAACGTCACGCTCCGGATCTCACGGTCGTGCTCAGCGACTACCTCCACCTTGCCTTGGAAGAGCAACGTGAGGGCCTTCTTCCAGTGCACGACGTTGAGCGGCTCGTAGCTGGCGTTCAGAACGAGCGTATATTCCATGGCTCTTCGCTCTCTTGCTTCCCACTTTCGAAGAAGAACATTGAAATACAAAAATCTTATAAAGTCAAGAGGGGTGGCGTGTTAGCTGCATTAGATATGGTCGGTTCGAAAGGAAGGCATTCGGGGTTTGAAAACAGACGCCTGAGGGGCCTCCCCCAACGAGGCTGTCATGAGCCCTGTTTTCTGGAATCCACTGGTAACTCGAGACTTATTTCGATACCAGGGCGCTTCGGGGGAATTGGCCCGATGTTTGCACCGTGACGATGCGAATCCAGGGAGCCGTGGATGGGGAGCTTCTGCAGGGTGCGGAAGAGACAACCCCATCCACGGAATTCCAACGCCAGCTTGGACTTAGGATGGCCCGACGATGCGATGTCGAATCTGCCCCAGTTGTGGGCGACCCTGCTTTTCTTCCCTCTACCAAAAGCATGTCTGGTATTGTGGCTATCCCGACTGTAAGAAGCCCATCCTGCCTGATTCGGCCGCCCAAGATTCGAGCGCCCAAGAAGTAAGAACGACACCACCCCCGCCTGCCGCCGCCGCTCCTCCGGAGGCTTCGCCTCCCAAGGGTTTCCCGCTGAACCTCGGCAAGAGCACCCATGGTGACGAGCGCCAGATCTCCGACAATCTCATCTACTGGTCCGAAGCCCGGCGCAAATGGAGGGAGAAGCTGGACCGCACCCGAAAGGTCCCCCACAAAGGGCATGAACCGATCCATGCGGGTCTCTTCGTGGAAAAAGAGAAGAAATGAATCCTTCCATGGCCATCCTGCCCCGAAGCGACCGGCCCTCGGATACCACCTTCCACACCATCAGTTATAAGGAAAAGCGCCGATTCCCTCGCCTGCCGTTGAAGCTCATGTTGCTGGTGGAAGGACAGACGGAGGAGGGCGCATCTTTTTCTGAAGAGACCTATTCCTTGAACCTGTCCGCTGGGGGCACCTATTTTCCTCTGAGCCGCCACGTGAAAGTGGGCGAAATGCTCGCCCTCGTCCTTTTTCCACCCCACCAGCCCGAGGCGAGGATCCGTCTGGAAGCCCGGGTGGTGCGGCAGGAAAAGGTCCACTCCCCGTTTCGTTCGGCTGGCGTCGCGGTGGAGTTTCTGGAGCCCATCGAATGGATGCCCAAGGATCCCCTGCTGGCCATCGACGAGTATTACGTGGAGCGTGACTTTACGCCCGATGAGCTTTACGGTGAGGCGACCAACTATTTTCAACACGTGGTTCAATGCGTGCGGGAAGGTACCCGGGTGGAGCTGGAGCGAAGCCTGATGCTGGCTCAGAAAATCCTGGAAAGCCTGACGACCAGCAATGCTCTGCTGCTCAAGGCCGTCAATCCCCTCTCGAATTTTTCCATCAGCACCCACTGCGCGAACGTCTGCATCATCGCCATCCAGGTGGCTCGCATGCTGGAGTGGGACCGCGAGCGAATCATCTCTCTCGGGACCGCAGCATTGCTCCATGACATCGGAACCCTGCACCTGCCCGACGGCCTGATGTTCAAGAAAGGGGCGCTGACCATGGGGGAGTACCAGGAGCTGAAGAAGCGGCCCATGTACGGATACCAGATCTTGAACGGCCTGGGTCCCGAATACCACTGGCTGGCTACGGCGGTGTCTCAGGTCCACGAGCGAGAGAACGGGGTGGGGTATCCCCGGGGATTGAAGGGCGAGGAGATCATGGAAGAGGCCAAAGTAATCGGGCTGGCGGACGTCTACGAGGCCTTTCGAAATCCTCGACCGTACCGCGAGACGTTGACCGGATACAACTTCTTCGAGGAATACACCACCCAGAAAGCCCAGTATTTTGCCAGCTATCTCATCAAGGCCTTGATGAAGGCGTTTCCCGTCTGTTCCTACAACGAGTACGTGAAGTTAAACACCGAGGAAATCGGCCGCGTCATCGAGACCTTCCCGGAAGCTCCCTTTCGCCCCAAGGTGGAGCTCCTGTTCAGCCCGCGGGGAGAGCGCTACAGCCATCCCAAGCTGCTGGACCTTTCCCTGACGGAGTCCAAGTACATCATGGAAGTCGTTCGTCCCAAGCGCTGACGGGTAAGGCTTTGGAGCTTTCGAATGAAGTCTCCACTGACCGCGTTTGTGGGAATGGCTACAGCCATTGGATTGGTGCTGGGGCTCTCCATGTTCATCCTGGGCCAGAGCGCTCGGGCCGCCGAGGAGACAGCGGTGATTGTGCTGATGCGCCAGTTGCTGGTGGCTCAAACTACTTACTACGGCACCTATAGCCAGTTTGCCGGTCACCCCCGGGAGCTGCTCCGAGAGGGTCTGATTTCCAACAAGGTCACCGACGACGGCATGTACTTGGGCTATCGCATCGAGATGACGGTGCCGAATGGGCGCCGCTGGGCCAGCGCTGCCCATCCCGTGACCGGCGGACAGTGGGCGCGCTATTTTTACATGGACGATGCGGGAGTCGTGCGGTCGGAGCGTGGAAAACCCGCCACAGAAGCAAGCCAGCCCTTGAATTGAGGCCGCCTCCCGCCCTTGATGCTGAAAGCTATCGGGCATAGGCTTCGAGCGAGAGCGGGCGATCCAGTTGGATTTCCAGCTCCGTTCCCGCGGGCAACTCGATATCCTTGCCCCTGGTAGCCAGCACCCCCGCTGTGCCGGCGATGGCTCCGACTGCTCCGCCGACGGCCGTTCCTTTCCCACCACCGGCGATGGCGCCGATGGCTGCACCGATGCCAGCGCCTGTCCCGATGGTCGCCGCGTCCCGGCCCTTGGATCCCTCACCTTTCACCGTGCCCTCCCCGCTTTCCACCTTTTCTTTTTCCTTGTCGGAGGGAATGCCCAGCAGGGTCGCTACCAGCGTCTCGGTTCGGCCGTTGGGCAGCACGAGGGTATCGAAGCGCAGGTTCAACTCGGAGCGCCCCTTGAGCCGGCCGGCCCGCTCGACGCTGGTGATCATTCCCTTGACCGTGGAGCCTGTGGGAATGACCATGTCGGCACCGATGAAGACCGGCTGGACTAACTGGGCCGCAAACTCATCGCCACGGCGATTGACCTTGGTGCTCAGCTCCCGGCTCAGCTTAATGCGCAGGGTGGTGCCTTCGGGCACGGAGATGGCTGCTGCCGGGGGCTGGGTTGTGGTACTGCGCTGGATGGGTCCACGCCGGACATCCGTGGGAGGCTCGCGCAGATCTGGCGATGCTTGCCGGGAGGGCATGGAGGAGGCGCGTCCCGGGCTGCGATCGGAAGCTTCCCGCTCCAGACGTTGGGCCACTTGATTGCCGCGGTTGTCGTAGCCGTCGGTGTAGCCGGCTTCGTAAGCCTTCCGGTAGGCTTCCTGATAAGCGTTCCGGGAATAGACCCGCTCGTCCAGACCGCGATCCGCCGTGTCGTAGTCATGGGTACGGAAGTTGGAGCGGACGTTTCGCCGCGCGTCGTCCTGTCCACGGTCGTATCCATCCAGATATCCCAGGTCGTAGCCGTGGCTAGAACTCAGCTTCTGCCAGA
>JACQTF010000119.1 GCA_016210925.1 Acidobacteriota bacterium
CGACCCTACCCTCCCGAAGCTCTCAAGTGGCTTCTCGGCAGGGTTAGATCTTAAATGACGCGACGATAGGGCCCATAGTTAGATGTTACATGATTCGATGATTCGTTACGGGTCGTTTACTCCACGGTCCTTCTTTGTTATAATAGGGCCGCTTTCAGAGGTGGACCCTATGAAACGGG
This sequence comes from Acidobacteriota bacterium, assembly GCA_016210925.1. GTDB lineage: Bacteria > Acidobacteriota > UBA6911 > JACQTF01 > JACQTF01 > JACQTF01. Next base: position 180 of record JACQTF010000119.1, read on the forward strand.
TCATCAAGTTGGTGTTTTTTGTTTTCCTGGTGGAGGGCCTGGTTCTCCCAGCAACTGGCCAGTCGCTGGCGGAGGTCGCAAGAACGGAAAAAGATCGCCGGGCGAAGGCGGCTGAGGGCAAGGTCATCACCCAGTCGGATCTGCAAAATCTCAAGGGCGCCGTTTCCACCGCCCGGCCTCCCGCCTCGGAAAAGGCGGCCGGCGAGACGAAGCCTGCCCCCTCGGCTGGCGTCGCTCGGAAGCCAGTAAGAGACGAAACTTACTGGCGCGGCGCGGCCGACCAGGCTCGGGGTGCTGAGAAAGCGGCTGAGAACAAGATCGCCTCCCAGCAGTTGGCCCTGAATGACCTCTGGAACCGCTTCTACCGGGAGGACCAGTTCAACGAGCGCCAGAGACTTCAGATGGAGATTCAGAAGGCCCGGGAGGACCTGGCTCGGTCCAGGGCGGACCTGGCGGCGGCGCAGCAGGATCTGGCCAAGCTCGAACTGGAGGCGCGAAAAGAGAGCGTCCCACCGGGCTGGCTCCGTTAACTGCGTGCCGGCTTTCTTCTTACGGCCTTCAGCGCCCTTCGCCTCCTCATGAAAATTCTGCTGGTGGAAGACAAGCACAGCCTGCGCACCATGCTGCGCAAGTCTCTGGAGAGTGCCCACCACCAGGTGGAGGAGGCCGAGAGCGGTGAAGTGGCCCTCGCCAAGCTCCATCAATCTCACTTGCAGTTGATTTTGACCGATCTGAAATTGCCCAAGATGTCGGGCCTCGAGGTGCTGCAGACGGCCAGGAATTTGGACCCGTCCGTCGCCGTCATCGTGATGACCGCCTACGGCTCCGTGGAAGACGCGGTGCAGGCCATGAAACTGGGCGCCGATGACTTCCTGCAGAAGCCGGTGGACCTGGACCACCTGCTTCTCCTGGTAGGCCGGGTGGAGGAACGCCAGAGGTTGTGGACCGAGAACCTGGTCCTCCGGGAGGAATTCGCCCAGAAGTTCGGGTTTCCAGCCATCGTGGGAGAGCATCCAGCGATCCAGTCCGTGGGCAAGGACATCCAGAAGGTGGCCAACACGGACAGTACGGTGTTGCTCATGGGCGAGAGCGGAACCGGCAAGGAGCTCTTCGCCCGGGCGGTCCATCAGATCTCCTCCCGCCGGAACTTCCCCTTCGTGACCGTCAACTGCGCTGCGATTCCCGAGACCCTCATCGAAAACGAGCTGTTCGGCCACGAGAAGGGTGCTTACACCGGTGCCGACGAACGCCGGGTGGGAAAGTTCGAGCTGGCGCACAAGGGAACGCTCTTTCTGGACGAGGTGGGAGAACTGCCGCTGGCCGTGCAGGGGAAGCTCCTGCGGGCCCTGGAGGAGAAGAAGGTGGAGCGCATCGGGTCCACGGCGACCCTCTCCGTGGACGTTCGCATCATCGCCGCCACCAACCGGGATTTGAGGAGCGCCGCGGAGCGCAAGGAATTTCGCGAGGACCTGTATTTTCGCCTGTCGGTCTTTCCCCTGGTGGTGCCCCCGCTTCGGGAGCGGAAGTCGGACATCCCGCTGCTGGCGGAGTACTTCGTCCGCAAGATTGGTCCCGAGATGGGCAAGCGTCGCGTCTCCCTCGGCGCTGCCGCCGTGCGCTACCTGATGGACTACCGCTGGCCCGGCAACGTCCGGGAGCTGCGCAACTGCATCGAGCGGGCATTGATCCTGTGCAGCAGCAACTGCATCGAGCCCTCGGATTTGCAGCTCAAATGGCCGGAGCCCACTGTCGACATGCTTCCCGCTCACCTCTCTTTGGCTGGGCCCCTCAGTGAGGTGTCCCAGCGCCTGGTCGCCTGGGCTGAGCGGATCAAGATCGAGCAAGTGCTGGGGGAGACGGGAGGCAACAAAGCTCAAGCAGCGTCCTTGCTGGGCATCAGCTACAAGACCCTCCTCACAAAAATCAAAGAATACAACCTCTAGAAAAAATTTCCCGGTGTTGAGATAATGGCCTGTTTTGCACCGCGGGACCGGGGTGTTCCGCGCTGAAGCTTTACACCGGAGGCGATGACGATGGCGAGGATGAAAGACTTCCTCTCGCTGCACCACGTGAGCCGCGAAGTGCTTCTGGAGTTGTTCGACCTGGCCTCGGACGTCAAAAGGGATCCGGCGCACTACCGCGATGTCCTGGCCGGGAAGCAGCTGGCCCTGATCTTCGAGAAACCCTCCTTACGAACCCGTGTGACTTTCGATGTGGGCATGAATACCCTGGGCGGCGCCGCCATCTTCCTGGACTACAGCCAGCAACTGCTGGGCGAGCGCGAGTCCATCCACGATGTGGCGAAAAACCTCGAGCGCTGGGTCCACGGGATTGTGGCCCGCACTTACAGCCACAAGTCGGTGGTGGACTTGGCTCACTTCGCCTCCATCCCGGTCATCAACGGGTTGACCGACCTCCTGCATCCGTGCCAGGCCCTCGCCGACTACTTCACCCTGTGGGAAAAATTCGGTAAGCTGGACGGCCTGAAGATCGCCTACGTAGGCGACGGAAACAACACCTGCCGTGCGCTGATGGACGGCGCCGCCAAGCTGGGCGTCCACCTGACGGTGGTCGCTCCCGAGGGCTACGAACCGGAGGCCGTCGCGCTCGAGCAGGCCCGGAGTGTGGCGGCCGGCAACGGTGCCCAGATTGTGCTGGAGAGAGATCCGGTGGTTGGAGTCCAGGCCGCTGACGTGGTCTATACCGATACCTGGATCAGCATGGGCCAGGAGTCCGAGGCCGAGCGTCGGCGGGAAGTCTTCATGGGATACCGTGTTCGGGAAGAGCTGATGGCGGCGACGGGCAAACGGTCTTTATTCATGCACTGCCTGCCCGCCCACCGTGGCGAGGAAGTCCACAAGAAGGTGATCGACTCGGAGAGCTCCATCGTGTTCGACCAGGCCGAGAACCGGCTGCACACGGCGAAAGCCCTCTTGATCCTGCTCCTCGGCTCCCACCGCTGACACGGGTGGCGTCTGGGATCGGGTCTGGACCCGCCCTCAAAACTTAGATTTTTCGAGCCAGATGCAGCATCGCACATCCGGTGGATAAGCCCCGACCGGCTGCGGTATACCTCTGCCAGCCGGCTTCGAAACAGTTCCGTCGTCGCCCGCGCCTGCGGCATCTGAAGTTCGAAGCTCCCTTCCCCGGTTCGGATCGTTACTGTTGCTGGGAGTTGGTCAGGACGACGGGCTTTCTCGTCTTAGCCAGGAGGTGGAGGAAGAATGCCGTGTCTTCCGAAGTGGTTGTGCCGTGGGTGACGATGACACCCGTCGTATCGGCGTGTCTGATGCTATTGGCTCCTGGCGATGCACTGGATTGTCTCTGGAAGGGCCATTCGGGCTTGTAGATTAGGGGTGGGGCGCTCGCCAGAATCGCCACCGCGCCCACCCTAAAATGAAGATCATACCTCCGACCACCAACGGTTGTATCAGCGCAGAAAGCCCGAGGTGGTGGCTTGCCACGTACCATCCACCGCGCAGAAGGACGGCCACACTGACGGCCATCATGGCCAGCGCGCGTCCCATTCCGAGGGTTCGTTGAAATCGGCTCATGCTTTGGCCTTGCGTTTGCGCCGCTCCAGCTCGGCCTTGAACCATTCCAGCAAGTCCCATTCCTTGGTTTCCTCCAGGATGTGTAACTGTCGCTCATCCCAATCGCGGGGCTCGCTTCCAAATACGGGCCGGCCCCGCCGGCGGCGATACAGCACGTAGTAGATGATCCAGACCAGCATCCACGCGGGCCCGGCGATCCGGGCGATCTCATGAGTCCAGAGCACAATGGCCACCATCGCCCCGGTCCCAAGAACTCCCAGAATTCCGAGGATGGGGATCTGTGCTTCTCCCCACCGAAAGTTCCACGGGACACGATAGGGTCGCGGCACATGGGGCTCCTTAATCCGCAGGGCGAGCAGTGACGTGGCGCTCAGAAAATAGGCGAGCATCGCGCCAAAGGCATACATGTTTGCCATCGTGTCCATCGCCTTCCGCCCACTCAAAAATGCGAACACCGCCTCCACGGCCGCGACTCCGGAAAAGAGCAGGATCGCACGTACAGGTGTGCGAAACCGGGGGTGGACGTGCGACAGACCTTCGCCAATCAGTCCCAGCTCGCCCATGCTGTAGGCCAGACGGCTGGAGCCCATGACTCCCGTGTTGGCCGAGATCAATACAATTGTGGCCGCCAGGATCGCCGCGGCCGGGCCCGCTAGAAAGCCGATGAACGGCAGCTTACTTGCCAGCAAGGCCACGGGATCGCCCTCACGGGCTGCAATCTCCTGCCACGGCAGGATTCCTAAAGAAAGCGTGGGAAACGCCAGAGCGAACATCAAGACGACCACGATGAGGGTCAAAGAGGTGCGCGGGATCACCGTGGCGGGGCGAACCGTTTCCTGGGCAGCCTGGGACACGGACTCCAGGCCGACGTACGAGATCACAGCAATGGAGACGGCGTACAGCAGTTCCTGTGTCGAAGGGAACTCCGTCTGCCATTGGTAAACGAAAAACTCGGGCTGCCAGGCAATTGAATATCCGATCATGACGAGGGAGGTCTCCATGTGTAAATCCAGGGCGCCCAGGACCTCATTGAAAAGGGACGATTCCCTCATCCCCTTCACGTTCAGGGCGGTCAGGAACACAATCAGGACGAAGGTCTCGGCCAGCCAGATCAGATTGATGTTCTCGAAGGGGCCGAAGCTGACCCCGAACGTCCGGACTTGGGGAAAGAAAAAGTTGACG
>JACQTF010000133.1 GCA_016210925.1 Acidobacteriota bacterium
CTTTTTGGCGCCGCGGTCTCTAGCTCGGGGTGGCGGTCAACCGACCCGTACCCGACGCGGGGCGGCGCCGGAGGCGTATCGGGCGTCTGAGTCGTTGAGTCGTAGGCGGTGGGCTCGTCGGCGACACTGTCATCGAAGGTGATCTCGGAGGGGGATGGCGGCGCCCTTTTGCGCGGGGACACGTGCCACAGGCCCAGATGGGTGAGGATGCGGTGGATCACGGCCGGGTCATCGAGGAAGGAAATCATCCGCATGCGGCCGGAGCAGTTGGGGCAGATCAGGGGATCCACACTTTTTTAATCAACCGGGCCCAGTGTTGGCGCGCCTCTTTCTTGAAGTCGGACTCGGCCTCTGGACTGGGCACGGGCACGCTGCCGGCTGGGCTTTTCTGCCTTTGAACCCGCCGGCTTTCGATCTCCAGATAAATCCTGAAGTCCCCGCAGGACAGATCTCGAACTCTGCGCAGTTTGTGGTCGTAGAAGGTCCGATGGATTCTCCGACACACTCTGCAATTCGTTTTTTTCCCCGCCGCCAGAGGCGAAGAACCCGAGCTTTGGGATCACCAAAGACTCCTCGAACCGTAGAAGTCGGACGAAAGCCGGGGAAGTTGTATGCGTCTTTAAGACCTCGATGTAGTCGCATTCGGGAATCATGCCACTTTTTTCACCACCAAACACTGATAAAACCCTTGCTTAGAGCGGGCTCTCTCCGGCTTTCCCACACTTCCCACAGGCCCTACGGCGATGAACAAGAGTGGGTCCCTTTTGCTCGATCAAAGCGGGTCCGTTTTACGTTGTCAAAAAGAGCCCCCCTGGTCTTCAAGGCGGTCAATCGGCGTATAATGCTTGCCAAGTTATGCCCGATCTTGGCGACAAAATAGGTAAAGGACAGGACCAGGCGTCTGAACCTACTGCCGAATTAAACCTAGCCGACCCTGCTCTCCGTCCTCTTAGCCAGCGGTACGACCTACTTGCGGAAGTCGGGCGCGGCGGGATGGGAATCGTCTACCGCGCTCGTGACCGTGAAACTGGCGACGTAGTCGCCCTTAAAGTATTGAGGCCGGAAATAGCCACACGTCCCGAACTTATTGAGCGCTTCAAATCAGAACTCCTCCTAGCCCGGAAGATAACTCACAAGAACGTTTGCCGCACCTTCGACCTGCACCGTTTTGGAGGAACGGCTGTAATTGCCATGGAGTACGTCGAAGGCGAAAGCCTCAGCGCTATCCTGCAACGTTTCCGAGGTATGCCGTTCCGCCGCGGGCTCGAATGGGCACAGCAAATTTGCTCGGCGCTAGCAGAAGCCCATGCGCAAGGGATTGTCCACCGGGACTTGAAGCCCCAAAACATTCTCATTGACCGACAAGGAAACGTCAAAGTCACAGACTTCGGCTTGGCTCGGTCCGTCGAAACAGACGCTACCCAACCCGGGACCATCTTGGGTACGCCCGCGTACATGGCCCCGGAGCAGGTCGAGGGCAAGTGGGTCGATGTCCGCAGCGATATTTATTCGTTGGGCCTGGTTCTCTATGAAATGTTTACTGGCCAACGTGCGTTTCAGGCTGACACCCCGATTGCCCTTGCCAGGAAGCAAGTGCACGAAGTGCCGCCTGCGCCGCGCCAGCTCGAACCAGACCTTCCTGAGCGGATTGATCGCGCCATTCAGCGATGCCTGGAGAAGGACCCCAAGAAGCGGTTCCAGTCAGTCGGCGACCTGGAAGCAGCGTTGACGGCACAACCAAAAGCTGTTCCAGCCGCGATTGAGGTCGAAGAAGTTGCTCTGCCGTTTCATCTCATTCGGTGGCAACGCAGCGACTGGCTTCTGCTCATAGCTGCTGTCATCGGCTTGGTGCTTTTCTTTCCCTTCTTTGATCGCACGAGCCTGGCCCCGCACAACAAAATTGGCTTTGACCGCAGCGCTCTTCTCCGCATCACGCAGGAGTACGCGCAGCGGCTCGGTGCACCCTTGGGCGAGCAGGGGGAGATTGGCACTCTGGAGGATTGGGACCAGTACGAACACGTTGCTCGCACTGCGGGCGCCCCGGCCGCAGCCAAAGGCGCGTACTGGGTCTGGTACGTGGACTGGTTTCCGCCGAACCTCAAGCCCACCCGCGTCTATGTGGACAAGACAGGCTCGCTCGTGGCCTTTTCCCGCGACTTCCCGCCCGACGACGCCGCCCAAAAAATTCCGCTCGAAGAGGCCAAGGCCATCGCCGAAGACGCCCTGCGCCGTTTCTTCCAGCGCGACCCAGCCGGCCTCGAACTCGAAAGCGCGGGCAGCGACGTCTGGCTGGGCCGCGGCTCCGCGACCTTAGAGCACGCCGCTACAACCTTCGTCTGGGCCGACCCGGTGGGCTTCCACGGCCTCCGGCGCCGCTATGTGGTCCGCCTAGTCGGCCGCGACATCGCTCTCCTCGACGCCCAGCCTGACCTCCCGCCGGGCTACATCCGCCGGCGCTGGGGCTCACCGCCCAACTGGGCCTACGCCACCGGTGCCCTCCTCTTTCTGCTCCTGATGGCACTTGGCTTCGCCCAGCGGGGACGCGTCGAATTGCGCGCGCGCTGGCGGCGTCTGACCGTTGCGGGTGTGAGCTTGCTATTCGGCTTCGCCGCCTGGTTCGGTTTCCGTTCTACATTGGCCACATTCCTGGCCACACTGATTCTTTCGGCCGCCATGGCCCTGTTGGGGGCCGTGGTCGCCTTTTTCAGCTCCATCGGCGTCGAAGTGTGTCTGCGCAAGCTGGCCCCAGAAAAGTTCGGGACTTTCCTCCACCTTTTTGATCGCAGGATAGCTTCCGAGCCCTGTGGGCTGGCGCTACTTCGCGGCACCTGCTTGGGGTTAGCCTTGCTCGGCGTGGACGCAGTTGTGACCTCGGTGGCCACGACCCACCTGGGAATGTGGCTGGATGCAAGCCACCTCAAAAACCAGGCGTGGTTCACTATCAGTCGCTGGCCCCATTTTGAGATTTTCTTGCTGGCGATCGGAAAGACCCTCTGGGTCGGTTTGGCCCTGATCCCCGTCGTTGCCTTTCTCACCACCCGCTGGGTGCGCCGCCTGTGGCTGGCATGCCTGCTGGCCGCCGCTCTGGCCGCCGCCAGCAGCATTCATGGCACCTTCGGCGCGCTCCAGCCTAACCATCTGAAAGTGCCCGTTCTGTTCCTGCTTTATTTGATCTTGATTGGGGTTTTCTTCCGGTACGACCTGCTGACGTTGCTGTGGGCTATTTTCACCTTCGGCTTTTGGTGGCAAAACTACCGCATGCTCGTCATGCTTGAACAGGCCGGCCCCTTGTCAGTCGTGCTTGCTTTTATCCTGTGGGGACTCATCGTTGTCGCAGCCGCGGCTGTCGCTTTCCAATCCCCCCTCCGGTCGGGCTACCACCGCTTGGCCACCACCTTCGAATAAGCCCAGATGGAAGCAAGAATGTGGTCAGCAAAGCTGGTCTGCTGGAGTGGGCTGACTTGCATGCTGGGTAGTGCTACGCTGCGAGCGAAGATATTCTCCGGTTGGAAGAGAGCGATCTCTCTCCTGATTGTCTTGCTCCCGGGCGCAATGATTCTGTTGACTCTCGGTATCCGCTCGCTGCTGACTGCCGAAGAAGTGCGTCGGGTCGTTGGGCAATGGGGGCTGAGAGCATGCATTGTGTTGTTTGGTCTCGGCTGGGCCGGGCTCGGCTACGCCCTCTGGTCGGAGAAAACGGCGAAAATCCAAGGAGCGTGATGTGAGCGCAACATTGGCTCTTGCCTCGCAGTGGACCGGCGCGGTCATCTGTGTTCTGCTTGTCACTATCGGCATCGCCGAGCATCAGTTGGGTCTCCCGGCCTCCGTCAGCCACACCCTTTCAGTTCTGTTGATCCTGGCCGGCGTGGGCTGGGCGGTTAGAGGCCCGCAACGTCTCCGCCGCCTCAGCGAGCTTTACCTCTGGCTCGCCTTCATCCTCACGCTGCGCCTGTACGAGGTTCTCTCCCATCGAATCGCTGCGCTGATAGAGACTGACCGTTTTGTTGTTTACTGCGTGGTTTCAGCCATTCACTTGTTGCTGATCATCGCGACCTTGGGGGTACTGGGCGCTTGGACGCGCGGGAAAACTCCCGCAGAGGCCAAATCGCAACTCGCTGGTCTCGCTGCCGGGCTTTTCATTGTAGGGGCTGTCATTTTCTGGATCGGGGCAATGTCATTCCCTGGTATGCGCTTGGAAGGCATTGCCGCCAATCAACCCGGCCACTTCCTCACTAGCGCCACCTTTCTCGTGGCGACCGTTATCAGTCTCGCCGGGCTCACCTTCTTCACTCTTGTCTTGCGCGAAGCCGGTGACCGTTTCCTCTCTATTCTCGGGCTCGTGGCTTTCCTCTTCGGAGCCGTCTTCTGGGTCACCCACCTCGCCTTTCGGTTGACGGTCATGGTTTCGGCAGCCCAGGAAATGGCTCGAACCGCGGTACCACCACCTTGGTATGAACCGTGGTACAGATGGTCCGGCCTGCTCTTCGGCATCTACCACGTGTTGGCCTACTTGGCCCTGGTAGCTTACGGGGCGGCAGTTCTAAAGACAGCTTTGCTGGCCCGCTGGGTGGGCTGGATTTGCATAATCTTTGCTCTGGTGTCCCTTCCCTTCTTTGGCGCTCCACTGGCCATACACGTCGTTCCCTGGCTGCTGGGCGTGTTCTTGCTCCAGCACCGTTCGCAGCAGAAAACAAACCCACTTTAGGTATTCGCCACGTGAGCCAAAGGGGGGTGCCATGCGCAAAATCAACTGGGGGGCGGGTGATAGTGAGCAGGTTGCCGGCGGGCGCCGTAATCAACGTTCCAGAGATGATCCTCCACGGCGCAGTTTTTGCAGAGGAATGAAAAGCTCTGGTAGCTTCGTGCGGGAGGACGTTGGACACGAGCGTCACCGCCTCGCTACTGATCCTCGTGCTTAACGGGGTCGAGGGCATTGTTGCCGTCTGGCTCTATGCGGTAATTCGGCCGCGGTACGGCCCGGGACCCAAGACAGCCCTGCTGGCTGGCTTTACGGTGTGGCTGGTGGGATGGCTGATCCCGACGCTCAGCGCGATTCCCTTGAACCTGTTCCCGCTCTGGGTGCTGTTGGTGGTTCCTGGGGCTTGGTTGAATCTACCGTGGGCACGCTGCTGGGTGCGTGGCTCTATAAAGAAGCCTACTAGGAGAAGCAGGCAAACACATTTCCCGTAGGGTTGGCGGGCGACGAAGAGCACGTGCTGATATAACGCTTTTGGGTCTCCAACAGGTGACGCCTGTTCCGCAAAGGACTGAAATGGGTTTTGTAATCTCACTCGACCAAACCACTCCTGCTGATGCTTCGCGCGTGGGCGGCAAGGCCTACAACTGTGCGCTGCTGAAGCAGAGAGGCTTTCCCGTGCCTGAGGGCGCTGCCGTGGTGGCTGAGGGGATGGGCTCAGCGGCGGCTCTTGCCGATTTGGACACTTGGTTGTCGAAGCTGCCTCCTGATGTACTGCTGGCCATACGCTCCTCAGCGGCCGATGAAGACAGCGCGGGCCATTCCTTCGCCGGCATCCACGAGAGTGGCCTGAATGTTCCGCGCCATCGCGTGCCTGAGGCTGTCCGCGCCTGCTGGAGCTCGGTACAGTCGGCGCGGGCGCTGGCCTATCGTCGTGCAGTGGGCGTGTCCACGGAGGGTGTCCGTGCTGGCGTACTGGTGCAAGTGATGGTGCAGCCGGTGGTGGCGGGTGTGGCTTTCACCGTTGATCCGGTCACCGGCGCCTGCGAGGAACTCGTCATCAGCGCCTCCTGGGGGCTGGGCGAGGCGCTGGTGAGCGGCTTGGTCGAGCCGGATGAATTCCACGTGCGTAAGTCCGACGGCGCGGTCGTGCGGCAGCACATCGGCGGGAAGCGGTACTGCGTGCTGGCTGAGCAGGGAGTGTCCCGGCTGGTCGAGACTCGCGAGGACGAGCAGGCAAAGCCGTCCTTGAGCGATGAACAGGTGCGCGAGCTGGCCGGACTGCTCGTTCGCTTGGAGCAACACTTCGGTGCGCCGCAGGACATCGAGTGGGCGCACGATGGCCGGCAATTCTGGATCCTGCAGTCCCGCCCGGTGACAACCGCGCTGCCGCGCCCGGCGCCCGAAATCGAATGGACCCGTGCCAACGTCCGCGAAGTTCTGCCCGACTTGCCCTCGCCGCAAACCCTGGTCTTCTGCATCAACCTTCTGAACAACGCCTTCGAGCGCTTCTACGGCCGGCTGCTGGCGCCCGAGTCGGAGCTGGGCCCGGTAGCCCGCGTCTTTTTCGGACGGGTTTATTTCAATCTGACTCGGCTGCTTTCCATTGGCGCGCGCGTGAACACGCCGCCGGCGGTGCTCCTGCGCGCTATGGGCCATCCGGAGCGCATCCGGCTCGAAGACGAAGTCGTGACGCCGGCATCGCCGGCGCAGCGCCTGCGGGTGCTCCCGGACGCGCTGCGCTTACTGTGGTGGCAACTCGCGCTGCCCTGGCTGTTTCGCCGGGAGCTGGCCTATTTGAGGCGCATGGCTGCTGAACTCGAGCACACCATACCCTCTGCTGTGCATCTCTCAGAGGCCGGAGTCTGGTCTCTGGTTGCCCGCTGGCAAGCCGGATCGGACCGGACTCTCCAGTTCGTCTTGGCCATGGGCGGCGTCGCGCTCTACGAAATGATCATGCAAAGTATCTGCCGCCGGGTCGGATTCGCTTACGAGCGGCTGGGGCCTCCGCTGCTCGCCGCCGGCGAGAAGTCGGTGAGCGCGCAGCAGGCCTTCGACCTGCTGGCGCTGGCGCGCTCGGCCCGCAGCGAAGCGCGCGCCCGCGAATTCTTTCTCCGCGTCCCCGCCTCCTTCGAGGGCTGGCGCGAGCAGTTGCGCGGCACCGCCTTCTTGGAGCGTTTCGACGACTACCTCGGAAAGTACGGCCATCGCGGCAAGAGCGAATCCGACTGGGCGTTGCCACGC
>JACQTF010000120.1 GCA_016210925.1 Acidobacteriota bacterium
AAGACGGTGGCTGCGGTGTTCGACCGGATCAAGGATGGGAGGTACGAGTACTTCTACCCTCCGGTCGCGAAAAACTAACCTACGGCATACGTGTTGGCGGCGCGGGATCCTTATCTTGGCAGACGTGGGTCAATCGTCAAAGGTCAAAGGTCGATCGACGATTGACCATTGACCAATGACCGTTGACGGGCCTTCGGGGCTAATGCATGTAGAAGAAACAACCGAAGATAGGCTCTTGGCCTGGATCCATCAAAGTGACCTTGGCTCCCACACCCCGAACAGGCTTCGCGCTCTCCGCCGAAGGGTCAAGGCCCTTCGCCTCCAGGCTCTCGATGTCCAGACGGAGCGTCTCACGACCGGCATGCTTGTCGATGCCGAAGGTTACATATCCCAGCAGCCCCTGTGGGAGGGCCTGCTGACGTGTCGTCGAGATCTGAAGTCGAAGAATGGACTTGCTTGAGATGACTGAAGGTTTTTTTACCTCCGGTCGGAATTCAACGCCGGCCACTTTGGGGGCAGGCGCTGGAAATGATCTGTAGAACGCCAGAACCTTTCCAGGGAACGAAATCTCCAGTGTGAGGGATCCTATCTGGACACCAGGCGCCGGCGTCCAGTGGAGGGGCAACGTCACATCTTCTCCCGGAGCACCGGAACCCGGTCCGAGGCGCGCCTCACTCGGCTTGGTCACGCTTTCCGCGTTGCCGTCTCTTGGTTCTTGAGGGATCTGGGCCGGCAGGGAAACCCACAGTGGGATCGCGAGAGCGCACGAAAGAAGGAATGCGAATTTATTCTTCCACATCCGTGCTCCCTTTCAGCGGCGAATGCCCTAAATTACGCTCTTCTGCATTTCGAGTGGGTAAAAATCAGCAAGCAACCTCAAGAGCTGCGGCAAGGTGAAACTGGAAGAGCTGTCCTGGTTGTCGGACAATCCGTCTTACAGCAAGCGTTTTGCCTTCTTTGTCGGTCGACGGTGCCGGGCAGCGACCATCCAAGATGTTGCCAAGGAACTCCATCTGGACTGGAGGACGGTCAAGGAACTGGAAAAGCAATACATGCGCGAGCAGTTGCGGAGGATTGGTACGCCCGGACCGAAAGTCATGGGGATCGACGAGGTCTCCATCAGGAAAGGACACACCTACCGGATCGTGGTGAGCGATCTGGTCCGGCGACGACCTATCTGGTTTGGAGGCAAGGATCGTTCCGAGGAGAGTATGGACCTGTTCTACCGGTGGTTGGGGCCCAAGAAGAGTAACAGGATTCGACTGGCCATCCTGGACATGTGGAAGGCCTTCAAGAACTCGACGCTCAAGGCTGAACACGCTCCCCAGGCAAAGATCCTGTTCGATAAGTTCCATGTTATGCGTCATTTGGGAGATGCTTTGGACAAGGTGCGCAAGAGCGAATATGCCCGGCTTACGGGCAAGAACCGCGAGTTCATCCAGGGGCAGAAGTACACGCTGCTGTCGCATCGCCGGAACCTCACCCTCGATGTATCATATATCAAAATCGCTGGTGGGCCCGCAACCGCACAGCGTCCGACCCGTCCGCCCTGGTCGCACCGGGTGTCATAAATCATGTTTCCCGTTTCGAAGGAGTTGTACTATCATGGCGCTGACCCCGCACCTACTTGGTTCCAGCGGTGGCAAAATGTGCCACGCGGTTGCTAGCTTGTGTGAGCGTCGTGCTGCAGACGAGCGAATTCGAAGTAGGTGCGGGGTGACCCGCCTGGGCCCGCTTCTCGGCGGCGGGATGGTGCGTGATTGTTCTTCCTCGATCTGCGCACGGGAGCCATCGGAAAGGAGGGGGTGGTGAAACGCCAAATTCAGATCACGGTCAACGGCAAGCGGCATGAGGACCAAGTCGAGCCCCGGCTGCTGCTGGTGCACTATCTGCGGGAGGTGCTGGGGCTCACGGGCACCCACGTGGGTTGCGAGACGAGCATCTGCGGCGCGTGCACCGTAGTGCTCGACGGGAAGGCGGTTAAATCCTGTACCCTCTTCGCGGTCCAGGCCGACGGAGGCGCAGTCCTGACCATCGAGGGGCTGGCGAAAGATGGAAAGTTGCACCCGCTGCAAGAGGGATTTTGGGAGGAGCACGGGCTGCAGTGCGGTTACTGCACGCCGGGAATGATTCTGGCCGCTCACCAACTTCTGCAGCGGCATCCGAAGCCGACGGAGCAACAGATCCGGCGCGGCCTGGAAGGAAACCTCTGCCGGTGCACGGGTTACGAGAACATCATTCGCGCGGTTCAGCACGCGACCGCGAAGCGCTGAGACGATCGACGATTGACCAGTGACCAGTGACCATTGACCAATGACCACGAGGACGTCATGCCAGAGAACAAATTCATCGGTCAGAAGATCAAACGGAGGGAGGACCCTCGGCTCATCACCGGGACCTCTCACTATGTGGACGACCTGAAGTTGCATGGGATGCTCCACATGGCGCTGCTTCGGAGCATGCACGCCCACGCCCGCATCCGGAGCATTCGCACCGAAGAAGCGGCCGGCCAGCCGGGCGTGGTGGCGATTCTGACCGGCAACGAAGTGCGAGAACGGTGCGGAACGATTCCCTGTGCCAGCTCCTTGAAGGGCCTGAAGGTGCCGGCCTACCACCTGCTGGCGGTGGACAAGGTCCTGTTCGTGGGACAGCCGGTGGCGGCGGTCATCGCGGAGGATCGCTACCTGGCTGGGGACGCGTTGGACCTCATCGAGGTGGACTACGAGCCTCTGATCCCGGTGGTGAATCCGGAGAGAGCCTTGGAAAAGGGCTCTCCCAAGGTTCACGACCAGTTCGAAGACAACCTGGCCTATCGGCACACCCAGAAGGGTGGGAACCTCGAGAAGGCCTTCGCCGAGGCACACAAGGTGGTTCGCCAGCGCATGATCAACCAGCGCCTTGCGCCCGTGGCCCTGGAGCCCCGCGGCGTCCTGGCCGAGTACCTTCCCGGCGAAGGCATGCTCAACGTCTGGTCCTCGACTCAGATCCCTCACCTGCTTCGGACCCAGCTGGCCAATATCGTGCGCCTGCCCGAGCACCGGGTGCGAATCATCACCCCGGAGGTGGGAGGGGGGTTTGGGAGCAAGCTGAATGTGTATGCCGAGGAGGGCCTGGTGGCCTACGCGGCCATGAAGATCGGACGGCCCGTGAAATGGACCGAGACCCGCCGGGAAAACCTCCAGGCCACCATCCACGGCCGGGACCAGATCAACGAGGTGGAGGCGGCGGTGCAGAAGGACGGTCGAATCACCGGGCTGCGCGTCCGCATCATCGCCGACCTGGGCGCCTACCATCAGCTGTTGACCCCTGCCATTCCCACGCTGACGGCTTTGATGCTGTCCGGCCCCTACAAGATTCCCAACATCGAGTGCGAGGTCCTGGGGGTGTTCACCAACAAGATGGCCACCGATGCCTACCGGGGCGCCGGTCGCCCCGAAGCAACGTACCTGCTGGAGCGGATCGTAGACCGCATCGCCCAGGAGCTCGCCATGGATCCGGCGCAGGTC
>JACQTF010000121.1 GCA_016210925.1 Acidobacteriota bacterium
GAGCTGCGAATGGACTCGTTGCGTCGGTTCAATTCCGCGGTCATCAGGTAGGCTGCTGCCTGCCCCATCAGGATGGTCATCCCGATGGCCAGCATGGCCAGGATGAGAACGATGGGGACGACGCCGATGAAGATGTACGCGACGATGAGCCGGTTGCGCATCCACCACAGGACCCGGCGGATGAGCCGTCTCGCGTAACGAACTCCGAGGAGGAGGGCAAGAACGGCGAAGAGAAAATCCAGTAGTTCCCGCCCCGGCAGGGTGACTCCGGTGAGTCGGGCCATTCCCCAGGAAACCACTTGCAGCAGGAGGAGGACCAGGAACAGCTTTCCCGTGCGCCCCAGGCGACTCAGAACTCCGTGAACCTTGAAGAATTTTTCTGCCATGGGCCTGTCGCCTGCCCTTACTCGTGACGCAGGGCCTCGATGGGATCCAGGCGGGAGGCTTTGACCGCCGGCCACATCCCGAAAAACAACCCGACGCCCACCGATCCGAGAAAGCCGAAAGCCACCGCCCAGGCCGGCACGTTGGTGGGGAGCTTGGGAACGATCCGTTCGAGGATCTGGACCAGGCCGACGCCGAACAGAATCCCTGCCACTCCACCGATCCCCGTCATGGTCATGGCCTCAGTGAGAAACTGCCAGATGACATCACCACGGCGGGCACCGATAGCCTTCCGGATCCCGATCTCGCGCGTCCGCTCCGTCACCGACACCAGCATAATGTTCATCACGCCGATGCCGCCCACCAGGAACGCCACCGTCGAGATGATGAACATGACCGCCAGCGCCGCCCCCGTGATCTCATCAAAGGCCTCGATGATGGAGTCGGCGGTTCCGATGGCGAAGTTATTTTCCTCGTTGTACTTCACGCCTCGCCGCCGGCGGAGAACCTGGGTGATCTCGTCGATGGCCTGCGGGAGCTTGCCCTGGTAGGCCTGGACCGCGATGAAGTGGTCGTCTACCGCGGGATACATTTTCCGGAAGGTATAGTACGGAATGAAGACCAGGTTGTCGGCCTCATTCTCCTGCCCGAAGGGGCCCTCCTTCATCTTCTCCAGCGTGCCGATCACTCGAAATTTCTTTCCGTCAATGGTGATCTCCTTGTCCACGGGGTTCGAGCGGGGGAACAGCCCGTCGGCCACGTTGTAGCCCAGGACCGTCACTGGCATCGCGTGGTCCACCTCCGGTTCCGTGAAGTAGCGCCCCTCCCGGATGACGGAATTGAACACGTACTGACCTTCGGCGAAAACGCCACGGAGCTGCGACGTCCGGGGCTGCTCCCCCCGGTACTTGATCACCGCCCCGGTGAAATGCGGCAAGGCAGGAGCCACGTACCGCACGGAGGGGCACAGCTCCCGGAGGGCCCAAGCATCCTCCAACTTCAGGGGCTTGCGGTTGCGCACGTTCCGGGGCAGGCGCCCCATCCGGACAAAGGGATACCGGTACACGTAGATATTGTTGGTCCCAAATTCCTCCACCTGGTCGATGACGCTCTGCCGGAATCCGTTCAGGACGGAGGCGACTCCGATGATGACCACCACCCCAATGAACACCCCCAGGATGGTGAGGAAGGTGCGAAACTTGTGAGCGGCCAAGGTGCTAAAGGCCAGCTTCGTGTTTTCCTTGAACGCGGCGCTCTTCACGGTGTGCCTTGGGCCCCTCCGGGCCGAAGCTTACTCGGCCCGAAGGGCCTCGATGGGATCCAGGTGGGCGGCCTTGCGGGCGGGGTGGATCCCGAAAAAGACCCCGATGAGGGTGCAGACGGCGAAGGCGAACGGTGGCGCCCAAAGCGGAAACGAGGAGGGCAAAGGCGTCGCCTTCGAGAGACCGTAGGAAACCAGGAACGCCAGGGCGATGCCGATGGCACCCCCGGCGCAGCAAAGGATCACGGACTCGATGAGGAACTGCCGGAGGATGTCCGGCTGGCGAGCACCCACCGCTTTGCGGATGCCGATCTCTCGGGTCCGCTCGATCACCGACACCAGCATGATGTTCATGATGACGATCCCGCCTACCACCAGGGAAATTCCAACGACGAAGATGGCCACCACGAAGATCTTCTCCGTCAGGTCCTTCCATAGGTCGTTGATTCCCTGGGAAGAAACGATGCCAAAATCGTCCTCAGCGTTGTACCGGAGATGATGGCGGGCCCGAAGGATCACCCGCGCTTCATCCTCGGCTTCGTCCATCACCTGCTGGCTCCGGGCCTTCACCGTGATGTTCACCGACCGCCTGCTCCCGTAAATCTTTTGGAACGTACTGAGGGGGATCTTGGCATAGTTGTCCCTGGACTGGCCGAACACGGAGCCCCGCTTCTTTCCCAGCCCCACGATGGTGAATTTCGTTCTTCCGATCCTGACCTGTTTTCCCAAGGGGTCGGTGTGAGGAAATAGGTTTTCCCCGACGTCGGCTCCCATGAAGGCCACGTACCTGGCATGGTCCACATCGAACTCGGAGAGGGCACGGCCCAAATCCACCTCGTAATTCTCCAGCGGAAGAATGTTGGCGGTGATGCCTCCGATGCCCACCTCCTCCACGGTCTGGTTCCCGTATTTGACGTCTTCGTAAGTGTGAACCTCCACGCCCACTGCTTCGCAGTTCCGGCATCGATCCTGGATGGCTCGCGCGTCCTCCAGCTTCAGGTCCTTGTTGCGCTTGACGGCATCCATCCACTGATCATGGCTGGTGATGATGCCGAACTTCTGCACCACGAAGACGTTGGACCCCAGGTTTGCCACCTTTTCGGCGATGTACAGGTTCAGGCCGTTGATGATGGAAATGACGGCGATGATGGCCGTGATCCCGATGATGATGCCCAGCAGGGTCAGGAACGACCGCAGCTTGTTGGCACGCAGAGACTCCAGGGCCACCTTGGCGGCTTCCCAGATGCTCATAAAAAGCTGAGGATCGAGGATTGAAGATGGAGGATTGCGATCTTCTATCCTCGATCCTCTATCCTCGGTTCATCACGCGCGATTCTGCCGTCCAGCAGGTGAATGGCCCGGTGGGCATGGGCAACGATGTCGCGCTCGTGGGTCACCACGATGATCGTGTTTCCCTGCTGGTGGAGCCGGTCGAACAGGGACATGATCTCGGAGCCGGTGGCGGAGTCCAGGTTGCCCGTGGGCTCGTCCGCCAGGAGGATGGATGGGTTGTTCACCAGGGCCCGGGCGATGGCCACCCGTTGCCGCTGGCCGCCCGACAGTTCGTTGGGGCGGTGGTGCATTCGATCGGCCAGCTCCACCTGTTCCAGGGCTGCTTTGGCCTTGGCCAACCTCTCCTGGAGGGGGGTGCCGTTGTAAATGAGCGGCAGCTCCACGTTGTGCAGGGCGGTGGCCCGAGGCAGCAGGTTGAAGGTCTGGAAGACGAAGCCCACCTCCTTGTTGCGGATGGCCGCCAGCTCGTCATCGTCCATTTCGCTGACCCGCTTCTCGTTCAGGTAGTACTCGCCCGAGGTGGGGGTGTCCAGGCAGCCAATCAAATTCATCAGGGTGGACTTCCCGGAGCCGGAGGGCCCCATGATGGCCACGTACTCGTTCGTGCCGATCTCCAGCGTCACTCCCCGGAGGGCATGAACCTGCTCGGCCCCCATCTCGTAGGTCTTCCACAAGTCGATGGTCCGGATGAGGTTTCCGTTCTCGCCCATGGCTCACTTCTTCTTGCTGGATTCCACCTTGACCGGGGTGCGCTCCTCCAGCTTACGCAGGGTCTTGTAATCGCCGGTCACGATCTGCTCGCGCCCCTGGAGCCCTTCCAGGATCTCCACTTCCATGCCGCCCACGATCCCAGTCTTCACCGGGCGAAGGCGCGCGTAGCGATCCTTACCGATCACAAACACGCCGTCCAGTTCCTTCTTTTTCTGCTTCACGTCCGAGGCCTGTGCAGCCTTGCCTTTGCCCTCGGGAGGCGGGAGGTAGCGGTCCTTCTGGTCCACCGACACCTCCCGTTTCACCAGGGCCTGCTGGGGAATGGCCAGGACATTCTTTTTGGTAGCGGTGATGATCTCGGCGGTGGCCGACAGTCCCGGCCGCAGGCCCGCCGGTGGACGGAGCAATTGCACCACTGCCTTGAAGTCCCTGGCCTCCTGGGCCACGCCCGGGCTGCGCACCCCCCCCGGCGGGGCAATGGCGCTGGAGCCGACTTCGGTGACGGTGGCATCGATGGGCTGGTCCGGAAGGGCATCCACGGTCACTTTTGCCTTCTGGCCCACCTTGACGTTGACGATATCGGTCTCATCCACCTTCAGTTCGGTCTCGATGACCCCCATATCGGCGATGGTCATCAGCACGGTCCCGGGCTGGTTTTGGACTCCAATGATGGCGATCTCCCCCTCCTGAATGTTCAAGGAGGTAATGACACCGGACAGGGGGGCGGTGATGACGGTCTTGCCCAGCATATCCCGGGAACGGGCCAGGTAGGCCCGGGCCTGAGAGACCCTTCCCAGGGCGGCCTGGTGCAGCGCCTTCATGTGCTCGATGCCGGTCTGCATCACCTTGACCTGGGCTTCCATCTGCGCCACCCGGGACCGGGACGCTTCCAACTGAGCCTGTAAGGCGTTCACTTGGGTCTGAGCCCGTTCGTACTCCTCCCGGGAGACCAGGTTCTCCTCGTGGAGCTGCTGGACCCGCGCAAAAGTGTTGCGGGCCTGCTTCAGGTTGGACTGGACCTGGACAAGCTCGGCTTCGGCCACCTCCAGGGACGCCTGGTCACGCTGGTAGTTGGCCTCGGCCGTGGCGATCTGGAACTGCTGGCCCTGGGCGTCAGCAAGGGCTGCCTGAAGCTGACCCTCGGACGCCCGGGTCTCCGCCTCGCTTTGAGCAGAGTCGATCCGGACCAGCAGGTCCCCTTCCCGGACGGAGTCACCCTCCTTGACCGCCAACGCCACGATGCGCCCCATGATATTCGAGCTGATGTCCACGTACTTCTTCGGGCGAATTTCCCCCGACGCCGTCACCAGCGAAACCAGGGAGTCTTTGCGTGTGACGCGTTCTGCCTGGACCGCCGTGCGCTTCGACCGCAAGGCTGTGACGCTCACGACCACCACCAGCACCACCCCCGCAGCAGCGCCTCCCATCCATAGCCATTTCTTGTTCCTCATCCTGAAGGCTCCTGGCTCCCTCTGGGGACTACGTGACCCAAACAGAAAAAGTTCCTCGCGCCTCCCATCCCGGGCTTCAAAATCGTATCAAAAAGGTGATCGCCCACGCTACGGCCCCGGCCAACCGAAAATCGGTGTCGAGGTGCATCTCGGACGGTTGCACTGCGCCCCGGTTGAAATGCACGGCGACGGCGTCGGAGTGAAGGGCTTCCTAATCTATCATCCAAGTTTATGAATCCAGACTTCAAAAATTTGGACACGAAGGGTCCTCGCTCGTTTCGTTCTTTGAATTTGCATGCTGTAACTCCCATACAATCAGGATGCTGGCGGTTTCACGTTGGGCATTGGAACATCTGGCCCAAAATTTGCTGGGCAAGGGGAAAGAAGCATGTTTGTAGCCGCTTCCCAGATAAGTGAGTTTGTCTTTATTAAAATCTCCGGAGCACTTCCAACAGGAGAAAAAAAATGAACGACCAAAATACCGGAAAGATCCGCGTACTTGTAAGGTCCCTTCTGTGCGTCTTGCTACTGGCCAGCGGGCCGCTGGCGTTTGGCCAGGCGACCACAGGCACCATTTCCGGAGTCGTTATGGACCAGAGCGCCGCGACGGTCCCTGGAGCCACGGTAACCGTGCGCAACCTCGATACCAATGCCACCCGCTCCGCCACTACCGAGGCCGACGGGCGATACAACTTCCCGGGACTGCCCGTGGGACGGTACGAGCTGACCGCCGAGTTGGTGGGCTTCGCCAAATATGTGCGCGGACCCATCAACCTGGTGCTCAACCAGGTGGCGATC
>JACQTF010000128.1 GCA_016210925.1 Acidobacteriota bacterium
CGGGGCACCGCTCGTTAGATGGGGCCGTTCCCAACAGAGCTCGCAAATTTCGCCCCAGGGCGAATAAAGCATTGGGTGGCCGGTCGACGTCGTGATCCGGCACGGATAGAAGGTCGTTCAAGGCATCCATGCCCGAACTCAGAGACGAGCTACCAGGCCAAGGGAACGGCACTGTGTTGAGTGACACTTGGGCGGGACAGGATTACTGGCGGATGATCAGGAGGCAGCTAGTAGTCGGGCGGCAGAGCGGAGATGTACAAGGCTTGGGCCCCTTTTGGGGTCTCCTGGACCTCAAAGGTTACCACTGATCCCTCGAGGAGTTTGAACTCTTGGTTCGACAGCCTTGGGGAGGTCCTAGTCTAGACTAGAGATGTGGGCGAAAACCGTTTGTCCGTCGCAATCTATGAACCCATACCCCTTGTCTTCGAGCACTGTGTGGAGAGTACCGACGCGCCGGTTCGAAAGGAAAGTTTTATTCACCCACCTTGATAATGATGGCTTCCCCTTCTCCAATGCCGCCGCACAACGTCGCCAGGCCGTAGCCGCCCCCGCGGCGTCGCAACTCGTAGGCCAGCGTCATGACCAGGCGGGCCGCCGTGGCGCCCGTCGGGTGACCGATGGCGATCGCGCCGCCGTTCACGTTGGTCCGCTGGCGCAGCGCCTCGATCCGGGCCGGGTCGCCGCATCCCAGGACGTGGGTCGAGACCAGGGGCATGGCGGCGAAAGCCTCGTTGATCTCCAGCAGATCGATCTGATCGAGTTTCAACCCTGCCTTTTTCAGTGCCGCCTGTGCAGCGACCGCGGGGATGGAAGCGAGCTTGTGGGGATGGCCAGATACCATGGCGCCAGCCACGTAGCGGGCCAGCGGCTCCAGGTTTCGGCTCCTTGCTTCTCCTTCCTCCATCAAGACCATGGCCGAGGCGCCCGTATTCAACCCGGGGGCGTTTCCCGGCGTGACCGTGGGACTCCCGTAAACGGTCTTCAGGCGGGCCAATTTTTCCAATGAGCTGTCCCGCCGGGCTGGCTCGTCCTGCTCGAGGGAAAATACGCTGCCGTCTTTTTGGGAAATGGGCAGTGGGATGATCTCTTCTTTCAGCTTTCCCGCGTCCAGAGCTTCAAAATATTTCTGGTGGCTCCGCTGGGCCCAACGGTCTTGCTGTTCCCGGTCGATTCCGTACTCCATCGCTTCATTGCCGGCCTGAACCGCCCGGGGCACCCCGGTGTGAGGGCAACTGATGACCAACTGGTCCTTCACAGTGAAATCGCCCAGCCGGTTTCCCCACCGCGCCTGAGGCAGAAAGTAGGGCACCTGGCTCAGATTCTCTGAACCGCCGGCCAGGCCGATGCGGATGTCTTCGCAGCGAATGGCGCGCCCGATCAAGTTGATGGCGGCCATGGAGGAACAGCACGCCCGATCCACCGAGTAGGCCACCTTTTCTTCCGGGATTCCCGCCTGCAGCATCGCCTGGCGGGCGATGGAGCGATCGGCGCCCGGAAAGTTCACCCCGAGGGCGATCTCTTCCACATCCTGGGGACTCAGGCGACAGCGCTCGAGAACGCATCGGAGTGCCTTGGCCCCCAGCTCGGGGAGCGTCAGATCTTTCAGCACACCTCCAAAGTTGCCAAAGGGCGTTCTCACCGCGCCTACCACCACCACGTTGGTCACTGTCCTCTCCTTTCCGACCTCAAGGATTTGTTCTCACTGGTTTTTGGCCGCACGAATTAGAAAATGGGCTTGTCCTGGTGTTCCCCCCAGAGGTTTCGCAAAACGCCGCAAATCTCTCCGATCGTGGCGTAACTGCGCACGGCTTCGATCGTGGCCGGCACAATGTTGACCTCACGGCGAGCGTCCTCTTCCAACCGACGCAGGGCCTGTTGAACGCGGACGCCGTCGCGGGTTCGGCGCAGCTCTGCCAATTTCTCGCATTCGCGGCGCTCCACCTCCGGATCGTTGGTAAAAAGAGCGATATTCGGCCGCGCGTCCGTGACCTGATCGTTGACCCCGGTGATGATTTTCTCCCGCTGGTCCACCTTCCGTTGATGCGCCCACGCCGCGGCGCTAATCTCTTTCTGGACGTAACCCTGCTCGATGGCTGCGACGGCTCCGCCCAGGGCTTGAATTTTATCCATGTACTCCAGCGCGCGCTTCTCCAACTCGTCGGTCAAGGATTCCAGGTAGTACGAGCCTCCCAGCGGGTCCACCACGTCGGCCAGTCCCGATTCCTGGGCGAGGATCTGCTGGGTGCGGAGGGCCAGCGTGACCGACTCCTCGGTGGGCAGCGCCAGCGCTTCATCGTACGAACAGGCGTGGAGGGTTTGCACGCCAGCCATGGCTGCTGCGAGGGCCTGGACGGTGACCCGGACGATATTGTTCAGAGGTTGTTGGGCGGTGAGGGCGCTGCCGGCTGTGAAGGCCAGGAAGCGTAAAGCCATCGACTCCTTTTTCTTGGCGCCGTACTGTTCCCGCATCATTCGGGCCCAGATCCGGCGGGCAGCCCGGAACTTCGCGACTTCTTCCATCAAATCCATCTGGCTGGAAAAAAACACCCAAATGCTTGGTGCCACGTCGTCAATCGAGACCCCTCTGCCAAGGACAGCATCCAGGTACTCCCGGGCGTGGGCGAACGCGAAGGCGATTTCCTGCGGAGCGGTGGCGCCCGACTCCTCAAGGTGGTACCCGGATACGTTCACCGAGGTCCAGTTGGGGAGCTCGCGGGCGCAATACTCCATGACATCTGCGGTGACGCGAACGGCCTGCCGGGGCGGGTAGATGTAGGTACCCCGGCCGAGGTACTCCTTGAGGGGATCGTTCTGCAGCAGGACGTTGAAGTCGCGAGGGGAGATCCGCTGCTTCTCCGCAGCGCAAATAAACATGGCCAGCAGTACGTTTCCAATGGCGTTGGCGGTCGTTCGAATCTGCCGCACCTTGGTCAACGGCACCCCGTCCAGGAGGGCTTCCATGTTCGCCAAAGAATTGAGGGTCACCCCCACCTTGCCGACTTCGCCGACGCTTCTCCCATGATCGGAGTCGTAGCCGATCTGGGTCGGCAGGTCGAGGGCGACGGAAAAACCGGTTGCTCCCCTGGCCACCAGATATTTGAAACGCTTGTTGCTGTCCTCCGCCGAGCCAAAACCTGCGTACTGGCCCATGGTCCAGAGCTGGTGCCGGTACATCCCCGGGTCTGCGCCCCGGGTGAATGGAAACTCGCCCGGAAAGCCGATCTCCTCAAGATATTTGTCTGGGGGATGGTCCAGGGGCGTGTACAGAGGTTTGATGGGAATGCTGGAGCGGGTCTCGAACCTCTTTTTTCGAGGAGCGACGCTCGCCTCCGCTGCCACCAGCCGCTGCGCCCATTCCTCCAAAGCCTTTCGGAGCTGTTCGGCGGGCGCCTGTTCCGAGGGGGTGCCTCTTGGTGGACGGCGAGCCAGTTTTCTGCTCAAATCACCTTCTCCTGGGACAGCATTCTAATCTTTTCCGAGGAATATCCCAAAACGGTCCGCAAGATCTCTTCCGTGTGCTGGCCCAGCAGCGGCACGGGTTTGTTCAACTGCTCCGGCGTCTCGGAGAGCTTCAGAGGGGATCCCATCAACTTGATTTTCCCCAGGATGGGATCTTCGGTTTCGACAAACAGGTCTCTTCGATGGAGGTGGGGGCAGTTGAACACTTCTCGAGCATCTTGTACGGGGCCCGACGGCAAACCTTTGGAGAGGAAAGCGGCGCACACCTCTTCTTTGGTCTTGTCGTTCATCCACTGTTCGATGATCGGTCGGATGAAACTGTCCATATTTTTGGCACGGAGGGGCCCCGACTGACAACGGGGATCGGTGATCAGGTCGGGTCGCCCAATCGTCTCGCAAAACTTACCCCAATCGCGTTCGGTGGCGATGATCAGCGCCACGTATCCGTCCTTGGCCGGGAACGGTCCCCAGGGAGCGATGTACTGCTCCTGGCCCCGCTGCAAGACCGATCCGGTCAACGAATAGGCGGTGAAGTACCGCTCGGAGAGGGACGCCATGTTGTCGTACATGGAGATATCCAGGTACTGCCCCTCTCCCGTTTTCTCCCGGTCGATCAATGCCAGGGTGATGCCGTAGGCGGCCATCACTCCGGAGTAAATATCTCCCAGGGCGATCCCCAGCCAGGCGGGGGGACGGTCCTCGAAACCGCAGGTATGCATCAACCCACCCATCGCCTGGGAAATGATGTCGTAGGCGGGGCGGTCGCTGTACGGACCCGAATACTGGGGAAGGGTACCGAACCCGCTGATGGCAGCGTAGATCAGTCGCGGATTGATCTTCTTCAGCACCGGATAATCCACTCCGTTCTTCTTCATCAGCCCTGGCCGAAAATTTTCCACCACCACATCGGAGACTGCCACCAGTTCTTTGAACACCTGCTGGCCGGCTGGCACGGTGATGTCCAGAGTCAGGCTCCGCTTGTTGAGATTGAAGCGAAGAAAGTAGCCGCTGTTCTTCTCACCCTTTTCGTTTTTGACAATCGGAGCCATCTCCCGGCTGGAATCGCCCACACCGGGGCGCTCGATCTTGATAACGTCCGCCCCCTGGTGGGCCAGCATCATGGTGCAGTACGGGCCCGCAACTTGTTGTTCAAATCCCAAGACCCTGATTCCGTGCAAGGGCTTCTGTCGATTTTCGCTCACGTCCTTTGATCCTCCGCGCCGTTGGAACGACACTAATGGCCGGTGAAGTTGGGCTTCCTTTTCTCCAAAAAGGCCAGGGTGCCTTCACGCAGGTCATGGGTGGCGGCCAGGGTCCCGAAACAGCGGGCCTCCAGCTCCAGGGCCGAGGCAAGATCCATCTCCAACCCCCTGTTGATGAGCATTTTTGTCGCCTCCAAGGCCAGACGAGGGAGGGCGGCGAGCTGCGTCGCCAGGCGCTTGGCCTCCTCCAGGAGCTTTCCCTTTTCCACCACCTTCATGACCAGTCCCAGGGATAGAGCCTCCTCGACACTGATGGGCTCCCCGGTCAGGATGATCTCTTTCGCCTTGGCTGCCCCAATGAGGCGAGGGAGCCTTTGCGTTCCCCCGCCGGCAGGGAAGGCACCGATCTTAATCTCGGGAAGACCGAATCGAGCGGTCTGGGAAGCGATGCGGAAGTCGCAAGCCAGAGCCAGCTCAAATCCGCCCCCCAGGGCGTAGCCTGCGATGGCGCCGATGACGGGCTGGGGCAGCGCCTCGATCTGGTCAAAGAGGCTCTGGAACTCCCGGCTGTGCTGGTAGGCCGACTCGGCGGTGGTGACGTCCTTGATCTCGGCGATGTCCGCTCCCGCACAAAAGACCTCGTCACCTCCCGTGATGATGAGCGCCCTGGTGCGGGTGTCCGGGCCCAGCTCCCTGAGCAGGCCCTCCATCTCTACCCTCAGCGCGCTGTTGAGCGCATTCTTCTTCTGCGGCCGGTGGAGTTGGAGGATGACAATCGCGCCTTCCTGCTGATAGATCAGGTTCTCGTACCTGTGATCGGCTGGCATATGGAGTGTCTCCCCCCGGGGCTCTAAATCATGGTGAGACCGCCGCTCACGCTCAGAGTCTGCCCGGTGATAAAGTCGGCGCCAGGCGAGACCAGAAAGAGGACGGCCTCTGCCACCTCTTCCGGTTTCGCCACCCGTCTCCAGGGCGTCGCTTTGATGATAGCGTCGATAAGCTTTTCGGTCTCCGGCGATTGGGAGCGAACCGCCTGGAGGAGCGCGGTATCGGTCAAGCCTGGGCAGACCACGTTGACGTTGATCTTGTATCTGGCCACCTCCCGGGCCAGGGACTTGGAGAAAGCGATCACCGCGCCCTTGGCTCCGGAGTAGACGGCCTCCCAAGTGGAGCCTGACCGCCCGGCGTCGGAGCTGATGTTCACAATTTTTCCCGACGCGCGGGAGATCATGTGAGGCAGGACGGCCTTCACGGTATAGAGCACCGACTTGAAGTTAATGGCCAGGATCCGCTCCCAGGTCTCCTCGTTGCTCTCCACGAAGGGCTCCAGCCTATCCCATCCAGCACTATTGACCAGGATGTCGATCTGACCGAACTGGGCCAGGACAAATTCTATCATCCGCTCCACCTGAGCCCGCTGGGTGAGATCGACCTGATAAGCCAGGGCCTTTCTGCCCAGGCCCTTGATCTCTTCCCGGACTGCCGCGGCCTCCTCCTTCAGGATATCCCCCACGGCGATCTGTGCCCCCTCCCGTGCCAGGGCGAGGGCGATGGCGCGGCCGATCCCTCGACCACCGCCTGTCACCAACGCTGTCTTGCCTTCGAGTCTCATCGTGTCTCCTTCCCTCCGCAATCGTTCGAACGGTGCTGGGCAGCGTGACCCTTCCGGGGCCAGCCTCACCCCTGTGGAGGCTCCTCGCGCCTCAGTCCCTGGAGGAACACCCGTGCGAAGGTCTCTCCGACCTCTTCCGCCGAGGCGGGGCCAGCCGGGGAGAACCACCGGGCAATCCAGTTAATGGCTCCCAGAATGGCGAAACTGGCCAGCTTCGTCTGGTGTCCGCGAAACTCCTCGGACTCCACCCCTTCGGCCAGGATGTCTCGGAATCCACGCTCGTATTCGTCCCGGCGACCGATGACCTCCGCTCGGAGCGCGGGCGAGAGAGCTTCGATCTCCAGGATCATGGCGGAAGCCTGAAGCTCGTCGATCATGATGTTGACGTGGTGCTTGACCAGAGCCCGGATCTTCTCGCCGGGCGCCATCTGGCTATTCTGGACCTGGGACAGCCGGTCCAGCAACATCTCCAGAGAGAACCGATGGCACTCGTAGAGGATCTGCTCCTTGCTCTGAAAGTAGTAATACAGGCTGGCTTTGGTCATTCCGAGACACGCGCTGATATCTTCCAGCGTGGTCCCGTGATACCCAGTGCGCCGGAACGCCGCAGCCGCGCTCCGGAGGATCTCCTGGCGTTTCACGATCCTTTTGGCTACCAAACGGGGAGATAAGGTGTCCAACCATAGGTTCGGATTTTGACCCATGGTTAAAAACGAAGGCACGCACCGGTCCAGTGGCGGCAACTATCGCTCGTGTGGGGAATTGGAAAAATTTGGAGTGTGGTCTTTTTGAAAATCTATTGGGTGAAAATTCGCAACCTAGGTCATTGCACCCACCGTCGATCCAGGGCGGACCGTCCGAACGGCAAAGGTCACATCACCGATGCCCGACTCGGGACCCAGCTTCACTTCCCCTGCGCCGCCGCTTCGTGCTGGTGCATGCGACCGATCAGGGTGGCAATTTCTCCTTCCGTCAGGCGCTGTTCCAGGATCGGAAGGAATACCGCTTCCTCTTTGACGAAGTGGGCGTTCAACAGGCCATAGAGTTGCCACCCCGCCAAGCGCGCACCTCGGAGCTGCTCTGCGTCCTTCAGGCTCTGCGAATTCTTCACGAACTCCTCGATGTACTCCTTCAGGATCCGATGGTCCCAGCGCATGGTCTCGGTGAACCGCACGCCCCGTGCTCCTGCAAGGTCATCGAGGACAGCGTAGAGATGCTCTTCCTCGCTTGCCGCGTGAGACAGCAAGTCCTTCGTTAACAATCGCCGTGCCCACGTGGCCCAGGCTTCACGGGCCTCGCTACTCCAGCTATCCAACTGCGTGAGTCCTTCCAGGAAGCGATCCAGGTGGTTTCGAAGCCTGGCGTGGTGGGCTCGAAATTTTTCCAGGGATGGTTTCATCGTCCCCTCCCGAATGCGGAACGCCAGGCGAGGCCGGGCAGGCCTCGCCTGGTATCTGTTTTCGCGCAGGGCCCCAATGTCCTTCTTCACCACCCCATCATGAACGCCTCGCGGGGCATGAAGCCCACCGGCATAGACATGAAGATGCCGCCGGACTGCAACATCCCCAGGGCGACGACGTAGTGCTGGGAGTGATCGACCGTGAGCAATCCCAGGAACTCCGCGGGCAACGAGGGGAACAATTCCCCCACGAAGCGGGCGATCTGGTGCCCCGCGCGGAGCTCCAAGGATTGGGATCCAACGGTTTTTCCCTGATCGTCCCGCAGCGTCAGGAGCAGGGTCGCGGGAGTGTTACCGGCATTCACCAGGGCAACCCCCACGTTGGCGCTGGATCCCCGGTGCACCGGGATGGTGAGCCTCGCGGCGTGAAAATTGCCGGAATGTACGCCGTGCACGGCCACCTGGGATTGCACCTTTCCGCCCGGCGCGTACTCGTAGATGGCTGTGGCCACGATGCGGTCTGCCATGTGATAGCGGACGTAGGGCGGGTTGTAATTGTTGGTGTCCTCCACGTCCAGGAGCGCCCACCCGGACTGGAGCGCCGGGGAGACGCCCCGGGCGGTCTTCAGCAAGCTGCCTTCGGCCGGCACGGCGAAAACGAATCGAGAGGCCGTGGTCCCGTCCACGGACACCGCCGCTTCGGTCCCGTCGGACCGATAAAAAGTCAGGGCCGCCCGCAAGGGGATCTGCCCGTTGGGATTGAACAGCAGGAAATGGGTCACGTAGTCGCCGCCGACAGCCACCTGGGGAAAGATCAGGGCCCGGTCCATCGGATCTGTTCCTGGCCATCCCTGCCATCCCATCTGGCCCAGCGCCAGACCGCCGAACATCAGACCCAGTACGAAGCACACCATTCCTTTCTTCATGAAAAGCCTCCTCTTCTACGCAGCCTCGAGGCATCAGGACGCAGCCCTCTGCTCCCGCGGGGGCAACAGTTCTCGAATTTTTTCTTTCAATTCAGTGAGGTCGGAGGACTTCATCAGGTACGCATCGGCCGCCCAGCAGTTGTAGTTACTTCGGTAGATGCCGTAGGCCGTGTACAAGATGACGGACAACCGCGGCCGCTGGGCCAGCATCCTCCCCATGAGCTCGATCCCGTCGATGTCCGGGAGCCGGATTTCGGTCACGACCAGGTCCGGATGCTCCCGGTGAAAAAGCTCCAGTCCGGTCCTGCCATCCGCTGCCAGGTGGACCTCGTAGGGTTCCTTCGCGAACTCAAAGCCCACGCGGGCTCGAAAATTCTGCGAGTCATCGATGAAAAGCACCTTTGGAACCATACAATTCCCCTCTCCTGCCCTTCGTAAAAGCAAGGCGCACGCCATCGAGAATTCCTTTTGTTCCGCGACGTTGGGAAGCAGGAGAGGAGGGTCGTGGGTCAAAGTGCCCACGACCG
>JACQTF010000122.1 GCA_016210925.1 Acidobacteriota bacterium
GGTGCGAACTCCGGGTCGAAGCACCCGCCCAGGACCGAGGTGTCCACGTAGATGCGCAGGATCTTCACGGTCAGAATCTACACCCTCGGAAAAGGGGCGTCTAACGAATAAGTTTTTTTCCGGAGTCTCTCGCCAAAGCGAGTCTCGGCAACCCCCGCCAGGGATTCCGGAAAGAAACCGTTGAGCGAAACCGGTTACCGGACTATGGCGATTGTATCACGGGACGGCTGGGTAGGGTCCAAGAGGGGAAGGGCGAGACGTGGGGGTGGAGGGGCCTGGAGGGCCTGCCGGGCAGCCATGCGAGGGCCGGGGCGGGAGAACGGGTGGCGCGTGGCAGCACCGTTTGTTTCGGGTGGGCAGCCCAGGCAGACGTGGGCCATCGAGGAGGGGAGCTGAGGACAAGCTGGGGAGGGAGAAACGCATGACGTTGTGCCTCGCGAGGAATCGATCCCGGGCCGGGCTCGCCGGCGCGCGGCGGGGCGCGCGGAGGGGGGAAGGATTTCGATGCAGACCATCCGGCCCTGTCGACAGGCTGGGCAGATGTCTAAAGAGACGCCCGTCAGGGCCTGGTAGCGCGGCTTCCAGTCGGGGGATGGCGGGGGCCGGGTCTCGATGGACTCGCTGGGCTGGAGCAGCTCCCGGCACCGGGTGAGCTTCTGAGCCCCGGATTTAGTCCACCCAGGATTTTGTCGCGGCTCGCCCACTCGCGCGACAAGAATCCTTAGTTCGTTAGATCCTATGTTCGGTCGCGGCGCCCCGAAAACGGGTCGCCTCTGGTAAGCTCCTTCAAACTTTTAACCATCAAAGGAGGAGGAGCTATGGCCAAGAAGACGACCCGCAGTGAACAGTATACCGATAGACACCTGGCTTTGTTCCTGGCATTTGAGCTGGGAGTCTCAGAGTGGAAGCTGGGATTCTCGACGGGGCTGGGGCAGAAGGCTCGGAGACGGAGTATTCCCGCCAGAAACCTGGTGAGGCTCCAGGCAGAAATTGCAGCGGAAAAGAAGCGTTTCGGGCTGCCCCGGACCGCCCGGGTTCTGAGCTGCTACGAGGCTGGCCGCGATGGGTTCTGGCTCCACCGGTACCTGAGCCAGGCCGGGATCGGAAACCTGGTGGTGGACTCTTCGAGCATTGAGGTGAATCGACGGGCCCGGAGGGCCAAGTCGGATCGCCTGGACGTTCAAAAGCTGCTGACGATGCTCATCCGATATCACTTCGGAGAGCACAAGGTGTGGTGTGTGGTCCACGTCCCTTCCCCCGAGATGCGGATCACTTTGGCGTGCTCGGCCAGCCGCTCCGAATGAGCAAGGGTACGCGAGGGCGCGCCCACGCGCCCGAGTGCGGTCAGCTGGAACGTCGGGCTACGCGCTAGCGTTTTGCGAGTTCCTTTTTTGCTTCAGCGAAAGCGACTTCTTCAATTTCGATTCTTTCCCGGATGATGCGCTTCAGCCACTGATCAACATTGGCCTCTCGGTGAAGCCGGGCCAAGAAAGACGCTCTCGCCGCTAACTCACCGGGAAGCGACAACGATGCTCGTTTGGATCTCTTTACACGCATCGGAGGTCCCCATGCTGAATCCTGGTCAGCCTCAGCAACCACGACCGCATCGATAGCTTCCTCAGAGAGTCTTGGCCGTTTTACTCGCTTTTGCGATTTCATACAGGCCATCCTGTGATGATCCGCACCACGCTGTGCGGCTTGAGCTGGAAGATAATTTTTAACCGGCGCCCACCCAGCGTTCTTCCGATCAGCTGGTAACGGTCACGATACCTCTTGTTTCGTCGTATCTCGAAATCCGAGAAGAAACACTCGACTGCTTCGTTAAACGTGACTCCGTGAGCCGCGAGTTTATCCTGCTGGAAGTCGTACTCGAAGTTCGAAGGTGTGAACCTACGCCAGTTGACCACACCTCACTCTACTACCCTTCACAGGCTAGATTCGCTTCAGGATACGCTCGTCTATAACTAGACTACACGCCCAAGGGCGCCAGACTGCAGCCGTCACAGTCTATTTTACGCCCGGCGCAGGCAGCGGTCGGACCCGTAAATGCCATCTCAAGCACATCATACCACGAGTTTGCCCGGAGCTGCAGCACCGGGAAACTCTGCACTGGGGACAGTCTAAGGCCCACGGCATCGCTGTTGCCGGTGCGTTCGATGCGATCGTACCTCGTCAGTGCAGCCTTTTTTCCTTATAGTAGCGCGCGGCTCCCGGATGGAGGGGGACGGGAAGCGTGTTTCCCAGCTTGACCGGATCCAGCGGGTAGTTGATGGAGCTGCAACGGGGGCTCTCCTGGCGGTATTCCCGCTCCAGTTCCTCCCGTTTCTCCACCACAATTCGGGCGAGCTGGTACGCCAGTTCGTCCTCCATGTCCTCCCGGACGCAGATGAGCCAGTCCGAGAAGTCGGGCGCCAGGAAAGGCTGGTCCTGGCCGGGATAATAATGGACGGGGACGGTGAGCGAGGCGAATCCCAGCTCGTCCTGCAACTCCCGGGCGACCTTCTGCTCCATGGACAGGAACACCAGCGGGCGCTGGCGCGCCAGCTCCTCCCGCTCCTTCCCACGGGCTCCCTCCTGGCAGATGGCGTTGGCCTTGCCTGAAGTCATGTCGTTACGATTGGCATCCGGTCCGCCCGGGAGAAACTCACCGCCCCAGCGTCTCAATTCTTCAGGAGCGATCCCGTGCCGTCTCAAGACCTCCAGGGCGTTGGTTCCTCGCACGCGAGGTGTTGAAGCGACGCGAGATTGACCCCGAGGAGTTCACACGATGGGGCGGCAAATTTCTGGAGGGGACGCCCCGCATCAGCCGGGACGACATGGTCTCAGGCAAAGCCGACGCGGTGTTTCAGGAGGGAGCGTACGCCGAGGCCTGGAAAGACGTGGCGCGCCAGCGGCCTCTGGCACGCCCTCAAGGTGGGTAAAACATCCATCCCACTGCATCCCGGAGCTGCACGCTGCTACAAAGAGAAAGGTCTGCTGTGGAAGTCAGACTAAAAGAACCTCCGAAGCCCCAGATACACGAAAAGGGACAGACCGAGGGCCAGCAGAGCATTGACGGCCAAGCTGTTGCGAAGGGGGGCGGGGAGCCACGCTTTCCTGTTGTTCATCCACAACAAGGTCGCGATGATGAAAGGGAAGAAGAGGGCACCCGTGACCGTATAGACGAAAATCAGCCAGACCGGTTTCTGCAAAAAGAGAGTGGAGATCGAGGCGAAGGTCATGTAAGCTGCGTAACCGCGATAGGCGATCCCGGTAGGTCCCTTCGGTTGCCGGCGCCGCCAGAGGTGAATCCAGTCATCAAAAAGAAACGGAACTCCCTGCCAGACCCCGAGCACGGAAGAGTACGCGGCACCCCAGAACCCCAGGAGAAAGACAACCCTGCCGATCTCGCCTGACTCCTGAGCAATACGGTCGCCCAGGAGCAGAGAGAGTTGAGGGCCCTCCTCCAGGATTTCGCCTTTCCAGTCGATCTGGGTAGAGAGAAAAATCACGCAAAGCGCGAACACAAAGACAAGCGAATAGGAGAGGCCCAGGTCATTTCGCACGGTTCGGATTCGATTTGCTCCTGACCAGTTCTGCTCTCTTATCCAGTAACCGTAGGAGAGCAAGGTCACGGTGCCGCCGACTCCGCCGTCCCCCGCTCCCACGCCGGTGGCAGCGAGAACTAAGCCCGGACCGAAATCGGCCAGGAATTTCTTTGGGCGCGTGGGCGTTTCAGCTTTGGTCGCCGGTTGCGTTTGCAGTTTCATGTGAAGCAGACCGCTTTACCCTTTTCATTCCAGAGCATTGGTGCGGCCTTGGCGTTGGGGGCCGCCGGGACCTGGGGAGAGCGGGGCGGTGGGACATCGCTGGCGCAACAGAACGCGGTGAGCAGGACGAACCAGAGTCCGCGACTCCCGACGAGCTGACACCGAATGCTCCCCAGGGGGCACCTCGCTTTCAGAGCAGGAAGAAGTAAATGCCGATGGACACCACCACGAAACTGAGGGCGCAAGGGATGAGCAGATAACCCAGAATGTCCTTGAACTCCAGGTGAGCCGCCGTCAACAGGGGAATGCACCAGAACGGCTGCAGGAGGTTGGTGGTCATGTCTCCCCAGGCATAAGGAAGGATGATGCCCTGGATGGGCACGTCCAGCGTCTTGGCGGCCCGGATCAGGTAGGGCGCCTCGATGACGAACTTCGAGCCGCCCGACGGGACAAAGTAGTTCATGACACAGGTATAGTAATAGACGATGAGAGGAAACGACTGAGGGCTTGCCACCGACACGAAGGCACCGGCGATGATCTCCGACAAGCCGGAACCTCGAATGATCCCGAACATGCCGGCATACAGGGGGAACTGAATGA
>JACQTF010000141.1 GCA_016210925.1 Acidobacteriota bacterium
ATGCCGTTCGCCCCAGAATTCGATGACGTGTACGTCGCCATCAAGGCGAGCGTCGTTAACGCCACCTCGCCGAACCGGTGTCGATGCTTCCGTCTTGACGAGACGCGGCCAGCTGGTCGGATCACGGACCGTCTTCTGCAAGAACTGAGGACCGCATCTCTGTGTGTTGCAGCCGGGAATCGACCGAACGTCATGTGCGAGGTCGGATTCGAAAATTTTGCCTATGAAGAGATCTCCCTGGAAGGAGAAATGAGCCAGGAAGTTCAAAAGTCGTTGGAGATGAGAGGACATCACCTTCGGCGCGTCGGGAGCGTAGGAATCCTCCAGGGAATTCTGATGGATCCCAAGACGGGCACCTTCATGGGCGCAGCCGCTCCTCGGGGCAGCGGACAGTCAGCCGGATGGTGATCCGGACGCTGTTTGCCCGCATTTCCACTGACCACTCCTAGTAACCGCATCGTCAAGAGAATCACAAAGAGATCGTTTTCCCGGGCCAGGGAGTTTCCCCTCGGTGGGATGGGCGCGGCCCGTCCGGTTCGCACGTGCTTGCCGGTCCGAGAGGCAGATCCTCTCTCGAAAAACACCTTGACTGCGGGCCGGCACCGCGACATTCTTGGAATGCGACTCCGACCTGTACGCGGCCGCAGCTTGGAACAGCAGGAGGAAACAAAATGGACAACAGATGGGCTGCCGGTATTCTTTGGCCTGAAAGGCACATGACCGAAGATCGAGGGCATTTTGAACACCGGTGTTTAACAGCGTACTGCCGGATTCTGATTTCATGGGTGGTCGCAAGCCTCCTGCTCCTCCCTGGTTGCTCCTCACCTCCGGGCGCGCAGACATTTGTGGCGGAGGTTGGGCGGGCCCACGGGCTGGAAGCCTGGCGGGCGAAGAAGGCCCTTCGGGCCGACCTTCTGATCGAAAGCAGGTCCCGCCTGGAAGGCGAACTGCTTCTGGAGGTCAACACCGGTCGCGTCCGAATGGCGCTGCGCGACGGAACTCTGCTGATCTTTGACGGTCAAAACGCCTGGGTGTCGCCGGCCTCCTCAACTTTTCAGAGAGCGCGCTTTCACGTGCTGACCTGGCCGTATTTCCTGGCAGCGCCGATGAAGCTTCATGATCCGGGGACGAAACTGGCGGTCCTGGGGCCCAGGGAGCTTCGCGGAACATCTTACCAGGCTGCCAGACTTACCTTCCAGTCCGGTGTCGGCGATACCCCCGATGATTGGTATCTTGTGTATGTGGACCCCCGCAACCACCGCCTGCACGCCCTGGCCTATATCGTGACCTATGGACAGGGCGCCGAGGAAGCGGCCAAGGATCCCCACGCCATCACCTACGACGACTCTGTGACGGTGGACGGCGTGACATTGTCCACGACCTGGACCTTGTGGCACTGGAGCGAGGACAAGGGCATTCACGGCGATCCCATCGGCAAGGGGAAAGTCGCCAACCTGGAATTCGTGGTGCCGTCTCCCGACGCGTTCTCAAAGCCGGAGGATGCTCACGTGGATGCGCTCCCGACAGCGGGGAAGTAACACGCCTGGCACGGACAAAATTGACGGCCGCGCGCCCTTGCCGGTATGATGCCTTCCATACAAGGAGGCTCTATGGATGCCCTGCTCAAGGCGCTGAACGAATGTTACCGACACGAATTGACAATGATCCTGCGCTACCTCAACTACTCGATGCACGTCACCGGACTCGACCGGCTCCACCTGACCGAGTTCTTCCGCGAGAGCGCCCAGGACTCGATGGGTCATGCCACCAAGCTCGGCGAGAAGATCGTCGCCCTGGGCGGGACTGCGCAAGGGAAGGTGACCGAGGACCTGGGCGTCGTCCCCCACGGCACGGAAAGGATGCTGCAGCAGGCCCTCAAAGACGAAGAGAGCGCGCTCAGCGGCTACTCGGAAGCGATCCCTCTGGCGAAGGGCGATCTCGCGCTGCGGGAGGTGCTGGTTCACATCCTGAAAGAGGAGCAGGCACACGCGGACGAGCTGAAGCTGTTGCTCAAGAAATGATCTGTTGAAGCAGACCGGCGTGGGCGAGGGGCGATTCCTTCAGTTCCGGGGAGAACTTTTTAATCCTTTCAACCCTTCCGGCGTTCCCAACGCCAGCGCGGGGCGAATCTCTTCGACCGTCGCCACGTCGCGGCAGATCCAGCTCGGATTGAAATTCATCTTCTGAGAGCCGCCGGAGCAGTCACCTGCGGAAGAGATGGCGCGCCCGGGGTGATTCGAACACCCGACCTGCGGATTCGTAGTCCGACGCTCTATCCAGCTGAGCTACGGGCGCAGCCTGACAATTCTTACAGCTTAGCACGGCGCGCGGCGGCGCGCAATTTCGTGTGCCCAGAATTCGCGCCCGGTATATATTCTCAAGAAGATGATTGTGGCATCGCGAGACCCGGTGCCGCATGCAGGAGATGTGCCGTGAAAGTGGACATCCGGCTCGGAGGAAGCATCCCCGAGATAGCCGAGCAGGCGCGACGGGCGGAGGCGATGGGGTTCGATGCAGCCTGGACGACGGAGACCGCCCACGACGGCTACCTGCCGCTGGTCTCCGCGGCGATGGCGACGACACGCTTGCAATTGGGGACTAGCATTGCTGTCGCCTTCGGGCGAAGCCCAATGGTCACGGCGCATCTGGCTTGGGACCTGGCCGCGCTTTCGCAAGGACGGTTCATCCTGGGGTTGGGAACGCAGGTCAAAGGCCACATTCAGAAGCGATACGGCCTCACGTGGGATTCCCCCGGCCCGCGGCTCCGCGACTACGTTCAGGCTCTGCGGGCCATCTGGCACTGCTGGCAGCACGGGACGCCCCTTCACCATCAGGGCGAGTTCTATTCCCATACCCTGATGACGCCCTTTTTCGACCCGGGTTCCATCGAGCACCCGCAGGTCCCCATCCACATCGCCGGCGTCCAAAAATACATGTGCCGGCTGGCGGGTGAGTTGTGCGATGGCTTCCAGGTCCATCCCTTCCATTCGGTCAGGTACCTGCGGGAGCTGGTTCTGCCCAACGTGGAGCGCGGCCTTCGAGCGAGCGGCCGCACGCGGGCGGACCTCTGCTTGGCGAGTTCCGTGTTCGTCGTCACCGGCACCGGGGCCGGAGAGATGGAGTCTGCCCTTCGGGGCGCCAGGAGCCAGATCGGTTTCTACGCCTCGACGCCGAACTATCGCGTGGTTCTGGAGTGCCACGGCTGGGACCAGGTAGCCCGGGAGCTGACCCGCAAGTCCATCGAGAGTGACTGGGAAGGCATGGCGGCCCTGGTCACGGATGAGATGTTGGACGCCTTCGCCGTTGTTGGCACGCCCGCCGAGGTCTCTCAAAAGTTACGCCAGCGCTACACCGGCCTGCTGGATCGCCTGGCGGTCTACGAACCGTTCCGGCCCGAGGGCGACCTGACGGCGCAACGCGCCCTTGTCGCCGCCTTTCCCCGCTGATGACATTTCACCGTTTTCCAGATGCGTGCCTTTTTTGTCCAACTCCTGAAACGAGTTCCGGCAACCCTACGTATTCTAATTCTGAGTTCCTGGCCCCATGCGCCCGATGCCGGTTACCGTCCTTCTGATCGAGACGACATCAGTGACAAAGGTGACATTACCTCACCGTGAAGCGATCTTTGTGTTGCCCTGCCTGATGGGGCTGTCCGCGGTGCTCTCCGGGCTGCCGCTCTTCAGCCAGGAACCCTCTTACCCCAATTTCGAGCCGCTCAAGCAGAACAAAATTCTGATGGCGATCCGCACCACAGGTCCCATCCAGCTCGACGGCGATCTCGCCGAGCCTGCCTGGCAGGAAGCGCCTGTGGCAGACGACTTCGTCCAATCGGAACCCTACGAGGGAGAGTCCGCGACCGAAGAGACAGAGGTGCGTGTGGTCTACGATGACGAGAACCTCTACATCGGGGTCTATTGTGATGACCGGGAACCGGAAAAAATCATGGTCACTTCCCTGAAGGAAGATTTTGACCCGATCCAGTCCGATGGTTTCGAGCTCATCCTGGATACCTTCAGGGATGGCCGCAACGGCTTTTTGTTTGCTACCAATCCCCACGGCGCCAAGCGGGATGTTCAGATTACTCACGAGGGGCGCACGATGAATGTGGATTGGGATACGGTGTGGGATGTCCGGGCCAAAATCAACGGGGACGGATGGACGGCGGAGATGATCATTCCGTTCAAGAGCCTCAGTTTTAGCGAAAACAGCACTGAGCAGGTTTGGGGGATTAATTTTTTCCGGCGGATCAGGCGCAAAAACGAGGAGGATTATTGGGCGCCGGTGCCGCGGCGGTACGATATTTCGCGCGTCTCCCTCGCCGGGGACCTGAGAGGATTGGAAGGAATTCGCCGGGGTCGCAACCTGAAGGTCAAGCCGTTTGCCGTGGCCGATGTCACCAAGTTCGCCCGCAAGATGTCGCCCGATCTGAATTTCGACGGAGGGCTTGACGCGAAATACAGCGTCACTCCCAGTCTCACTTTGGACCTCACCTCTCGCACCGACTTTTCCCAGGTCGAGGTGGACGAGCAGCAGATCAACTTGACGCGATTTCCGCTGTTCTTTCCCGAAAAGCGGGAGTTCTTTCTGGAGAACGCCGGGATCTTTCAGTTCGGCGACATCCCCCTCGAGCGCGGCCCGGATCGCTCCAAGGAGACCCAGCTCTTTTTCAGCCGCCGCATCGGCTTGTCCGAGGCGGGTGAACCGATACCCATCCTGGGGGGAGCGCGCCTGTCGGGGCAGGTGGGCAAATACAGCCTTGGGCTCTTGAACATGCAGGCCGAGAGCTCCGGAGATCTTCCGGGGACCAATTTCGCCGTGGTGCGATTGAAGCGCAATATTTGGGCGAATTCCGATATCGGAGCCATCGTCACCCATCGCTTGGCGTCCCGGGGCGTGGATTTTAATCGCGGCTTTGGAGCGGATGCCAATTTCCGCTTCGGCGACAACCTGACCGTGAATGCCTTCCTGGCCAAAACGGAGACCGACCGTGTGCACGATCAGGACCACGGCCACAAGATTTCAGCCCAATGGCGTGACAACCTCTTCCGATTCCAGATCGTCTACAACGACATTCAGGAACACTTCAACCCCGAGCTGGGATTCGTCCAGAGGACGGGAATCCGCTCCATTCGCAGTCGCAACGAATTCCACCCCCGGCCCCCCAGGAACCCCCTCATTCGAGAATTTCACCCGCACTTCACCATCACCTATTTTATGGACCGGAATCATCAGACCCTGACCAAAGAGGGGCATGTCGCCTTCGAGCTCTTCTTCCACAATGGCGGTCGTGTGGAGGTGTCCTATAATCCCCAGTTCGATCGCCTGGTGGCGCCTTTCAGGATCCGCCCGCAGATCGCTC
This sequence comes from Acidobacteriota bacterium, assembly GCA_016210925.1. GTDB lineage: Bacteria > Acidobacteriota > UBA6911 > JACQTF01 > JACQTF01 > JACQTF01. The sequence continues at coordinate 5,360 of JACQTF010000141.1, forward strand.
TGCCGGTGGGGGATTACGTCCTGGACTTCTGGAGGCTGGTGGCGGAGTCGGATCGAAGCAAGAAATTCTACGGGATGCTGGATCTGTCCAAAGGAGATTTTTACTCGGGGAAGAAGACGACGGCCTTTGCCCTCGCTGCCTTCCGTCCCAGTCCGCGCTTCTCGCTGGAAAGCAGGTACACGCGCAACGATGTCAGGCTGCTGCAAGGCTCCTTCACGACCCAGGTGCTTGGCCTGCGGGCGAATTATTCTTTCAGCACCCGCATGTTTCTCAACGCCCTCTTCCAGTACAACAGCGACCGCCGCCAGGTCGCCTCGAACATCCGCTTCAATTTCATCCACCATCCGCTGAGCGATCTTTTCATCGTGTATAACGAACAACGCGACGTCAGCGGTGCGGGTAAAACCGATCAGGCTGTCATCCTAAAATACACTCACCTCCTCTCCTTCTGATGCGCTGCCCGCGACATTCCGGGCAGTGCCCGCAGACCCCTGAATAGGCCCTCCACCAAAGACCACCCCCTGTACATCCTCACCATCTGCCGATGGACCTGCAGCGCTTCATCTTTGGATCGAGAGCGCCCGAAGACGCCATCCCATGGTCCGCCAAAGACCTTGGTCTCCCAGAGGATCGGAGTCGCGCTTCTCCGATCATGGTCGATACCCAGGAAGATGGTAGCGACGACGATCCAACCGCCCCAAAGAGCTGAACGCTTTACCACCCGGTCCGCGGTGAAAAACCAGTCGGCCCACTTTGACGCATCCGGTTCACGCGCGGGTTCTCCATTGTAATCGAGGATCCAAAGGATCTCACTCGGCATCTCACCTCCGTCCGGAATCTGAAAGATGGCTGCCAGCCAACTGGCCCGCTTCATGGTAGCCGCCAGTTGGAGAAAGTGAATTGCGGCTCTAGATCTGGTCGCCGCGCCCGCCGGTTCGGCAGGGATCGGCAGCTCAGGCGAGACGTCGAAGCGGGCGGTCCGGCTTTTCCTCAAACCGCCCGGGGCCATTTTCCTCAGGGGCCCATGCGGTTCAACGCCGGGCCTCCAGGACCGGGTCCGAAGCGCGGGCCGCCCCCGAGGGAACCCAACAACCGGGACAGACCGCCTGTGCCGAGCCGCTGCAACAGGAGGCCGACCTGGTTGGCGTTCGTCTTGAGCACGTTCAGGGCCTGGATCTTGAAATTCGCCTCGGCCTGAAGCCTTTGACTGGCGCCGTTGCTCATCTGCGTTGCGATGGCAGCCGCCCGTGCCTGGGCGGCACTCAGGTCGCCCGCGAGAATCGCGTCGTCATAGGCGCGGCGAGCCGATTGCAAGCTTCCACCTGCTTGCGTCAGAGAGCTGCGCTGCGCATCGCGAAATGTGGTGATCAACGAGCGCAACTGAGCGTCCTGCTCCGACGTCAGCGCAGGCGCTCCGGCTTCGCTCAAAGCGCGTTTCAAACCGGCCAGCGGGTCGCGTTGGGGGAGCTGCGCCCAGATCCCCGCTCCCGCCAGCAAGGAACACACCAGAGAAAACGTGCCGATCCGTCTTAACTCATGCTTCCTCATGTTTCCTCCCTCGTGAAATGGTATACGAGCAGGACGATGACAATGTTACTGAGAAGTCGCGGGCCACTGTTAAGGCGAAGTAAAGATTTTGTTAAGAAGATGTAAAATCTTGCCGGCAAACAGTCCTTCTTCTTTTTTTCTCTTCCTGCGCTCCTGTGCCTCTCCAACCAGAACAAGCAAGATCTTAGCGACAGAGCCTGCCCCCCGGCCCTCTGGACCTTTCTGAAATGGTCCTCGATTTCTGTGGCCTGGTACGCGCTGCATCTCGGCTCCATGCTCCACGAGGTTTCCGTCAACATTCGGGATGGGAGCGCCGAGGGAGACCCCATGCCGTTTTCACTGGCGGGCGCAACATATTACTTGAGGGTTTTTTCCCAGGCCCAGGCCAGCGGCTGGGTCCTGATCCTGATCGTCGTAAGACTGCTGCTCTCACTCGGCACCTGGACGACACCGAAGAAGTTCCTGGTGTGCTGGTTGCTGAGCGGCTATCTCATCGTGACGCTGGCCCTGCTCAACAAGGATCCCAGATACAGCGCTCCTCTCCTTCCCGCTGTCCTCCTCCTGGCCAATATGGGGTGGAACCGGCTGGGACCAGGGGCCCGCCTCTCCATGCTCGTCGTGGCTCTGGCTCTATGTTTTGGGACGTTTGCCTTTTTGGTAGGGTGGTGGAACAGTCCCGCCCCGTGGCTGTTTCAATCTCAGGAGATCGGGCCCGACCGCATCGAACCCAGGAGGGAGGATTGGAAAATCCGGGAGTGCATCGATGCGATCTCGGCAGCCAGAGGCGAAAAAGCGAGGGTCGTGATCGGCGTCCTCCCGCAATCGGAATTCTTCAACCACGGCACCTTCCGCTACTTTACCCGGGCCCGGCGACTTCCGTTTGAAATCCGGGAGTTCAGCTCGGCGAAGGGACTCCGGGAAGCTCTCGCAGGACTGGATTACGTAGTGGTCAAGTCGGGGGATCAAGGGCCGCCCCACGTGACCGCTCACAATCTGAACTTCCTGACGCAGCTCCTGGCCCCCAGCTTGCGTGCGATCACCCTCGTGACCGTGTCATTGCCCGATCAGAGCACGGCTCAAGTCCTGGAGCTCAATCCGCCCGCCTTCTGAGCACCACGTTTCACCGCGCTTTCCGCCTTCAACTTTCAGCTCTTTTGCTGACGGCCGAGGGCCGAGAGCTGATCGCTGCTTTGAACCAGCAGTTCCAGGAACCGGGCGACCGCCGGCGTCTGGGGCTTGTTTCGGCGGTGGATGACCCCGATCGGCCGAACCAGGTCCGGGATGTCGAACGGAACCGCGCTCAGGGTCCGTAGACGGGCCTCCTGGACGACGGTGGGAGCGGGCAGCAGGCTCACGCCCGCTCCGATGATGATGGCCTGCTTGATGGTCTCCACGTTATCGAATTCCATGATCACGCGCACTTTCACATTTCGCTGGCGCAGGTCGCGGTCGATCGCCTTCCGGATGGCCAGGTCCGCGTCGAAGGCCACGAATGGCTCGTCGTTCAAGTCCGTAGCCTTGATCAGCCGATGTCGGGCCAGGCGATGGCCCGGATGGCAGACGAAGACCATGGGCTCGGAGCGGAGGGGCACCACGGAGAGGGCCCGGTTGGCTGGCGGGTAGGAGAGAACTCCCAGGTCTGCTTCGTCGTTGACAACCGCCTCCACCACCTTGTGGGGATGGAGGCACTCCAGCCGCACCCTGACGTTGGGATGGAGGGAGAGGAAACGCTGCATGTGGCCACTCATTCCGTGAAGGCCTACCGAGTAGATGGCCGCCACACGCACGGTGCCCGCCACCTCCCGCTGGCCTGCCGTGATCTCGGCCCGGGTCTGCTCCAGGCTTTGGAGGAGCGTCCGGCACGTCTCGTAGAACTTCCGCCCCTCCGGCGTCATGGCCAGGGGGCGCTTGCTGCGGTCCAGCAGGAGGACGTGGAGCTCGCTCTCGAGCTGCTGGATGGCCTGGCTGGCGGCGGACTGGGAGACTCCGTTTTCCGCCGCGCCCCGGGAGAAACTCCGCAGCCGGACCACGTCGCAATAGAGTTGGAGGGTTTCCAGGTTCACCCCGCACCTACTCCTGTCTTTCCTCGGTCGTTTGGAACCCCTGTCCCTACGCCTTTCGCTCGACCCCACCCATTAGGCGGATAGGTGCGGGGTTCACCCGCCGATCGTACATCATTAGCAAAACTGATGTAAAGAATTTTTATTTTCTACTTGGCTTATGCCTTGACTTTAGGTAGTCTCGTGGAAACCGAGGGTTATGTTGGGGCTGAACGCCGGGAAGCGGCTGGCAGGTTCCCCGGTACCACAAACGAAGAGGAGGACGGACAATGAACTGGGCAGGTCTCCCGTCTCCCCAAGGACTCTACCATCCCAACCAGGAGCACGATGCCTGCGGCGTGGGCTTCGTCGTAGACATTCGTGGGCGCAGGTCCCACTCCATCGTGATTCAGGCTCTCACGGTGCTCAAGAACCTTCTCCACCGCGGCGCGTGCGGCTGCGAGGTCAACACCGGGGATGGCGCCGGGATTCTGGTCCAGACGCCCCATGCTTTCCTGAGCAGGGTCGCCGCGGCGGCAGGCTTCCGGCTCCCCGGCGCCGGCGAGTACGGCGCCGGACTGGTCTTTCTCCCCCGCGACCCGGACCAGCGAGCCCGCTGCCAGGAGAGCTTCGAGGGGATCATCGCCGAGGAGGGGCAAGCCCTCCTGGGATGGCGGGATGTGCCGACGGACGATTCACCCATCGGGCCCAGCGCCCGGGCCGTCGAGCCGCGGATCCGGCAGATTTTTATCGGCCGGTCGAAGGCGGTGCAGGACCTGGTCTCCTTCGAGCGGAGGCTCTATGTGATCCGCAAACGGGTGGAGCACGCCGTGTGGAACTCGGACCTGCCGGAGCGGAAGCTCTTCTACCTCCCCAGCCTCTCCGCCCGGACGCTGATTTACAAGGGGATGCTCTCGGCCAACCAGATCGAGACGATGTACCCCGACATCCTGGAGCCCGACTTCGAGTCGGCGCTGGCGCTGGTCCACCAGCGCTTTTCCACCAACACGTTCCCGTCGTGGCCGCTGGCCCATCCGTACCGATACCTGGCCCACAACGGCGAGATCAATACCCTCCGGGGCAACATCAACTGGATGCACGCCCGCGAGGCGCTCTGCGAGTCGGAGCTCCTGCCCGACCTGAAGAAGATCTTGCCGATCGTGATCGAAGGCGGGAGCGACTCGGCAATCTTCGATAACGTGCTCGAGTTCCTGGTGATGACCGGGCGCCCGCTTCCACACGCAGTCATGATGATGATTCCCGAGCCGTGGAGCGGCCACGAGTCCATGAGCGAGGAGAAGAAGGCGTTTTACGAGTACCACAGTTCCTTGATGGAGCCGTGGGACGGCCCGGCCTCCATCGCGTTCACCGATGGCACGGTCATCGGGGCGGTGCTGGACCGGAACGGCCTCCGGCCCTCCCGCTACTGGGTGACCAAGGACGGCCTGGTGGTCATGGCTTCCGAGGTAGGGGTGCTGGACATCCCGCCGGAGAACATCCTTCTGAAGGAGCGGCTCCACCCCGGCCGGATGTTTCTGGTGGATACGGCCGAGGGGCGGATCGTGGACGACGAGGAGATCAAGCACCGCTTCGCGTCCGAGCATCCTTACGGGGAGTGGCTCCGACGGCACCTGGTTGCTCTCGGGGACCTTCCCGAGGCACCCCACCTTCCCGAGCCGGAC
>JACQTF010000124.1 GCA_016210925.1 Acidobacteriota bacterium
ACGTCGAACCCCGCAAGGCCCCGCTCCAGGTGGGAGTCGAAGGAACTGTACACGGAGCGCTGGGACGCCTCAAAGCCGCCGCTCGTCAACGCGGAGCCTTCGTCGATCGTCTTCGAGTAGCTGTAATTCAGCTGCGCATCGAAGCCGCGGCTGAAGCGCTTCTGCGCGCTCAGAATCAGCCCGTGATGGAAGGCGTTGCCCTTCGAGAACTGAATCCGCAGGTCGCCCCAGGCCGGGAAGATCCGTATGGCTCCTTCCGGAAAGAACTTCCGCCCGCTCGGCTGAGCCGGCCAGCCCTCCCATCGGTTCAGGTCGGTACGAGTCTGCACCCACAGGTGCAGGAACCGCGATCCGGTGTACCCGGCCGATACCACCCAGTCGGTGGCCACCTGTCGTTGCAGCGTGAGGCTCCAGCGGTATCCATACGTGGTGGCCAGCTCGTACTGCGGGGCCCGGATCGTCGGCTGTGCCCGGAGCAGATCGAGCTGTGTTGTGAAAGCATCTGGGAACCGCAGCGTCGTACCCGCTCGTTGGGCATCCAGGGCTTCGAGCCGCCCAGTAACTGCGAACGGCGGGAGCGCCTGGATAGCGGACAGGAAGTGGAAGAACATGGGGTGATCGTAAAAGATGCCGAACCCGCCGCGCAGGGAGGTCTTGCGTGATCCGGGAGCCCAGGCAAATCCAACCCGCGGGCTGAAGCTCTTTAGCGTCGCGTTCGTGTACATGGGGCCGATCGTGATGTCCGTGTCCGTGAGGTTCCTCAGGTTCGACGTCAGGCCCTCTCGCTCCTTCGGCACCGTGACGAACTCGTAGCGCAGCCCCAAGTTGAGCGTCACCGCCCGGCGAACGGCCCAGTTGTCCTGGAAGTAGGCACCGAACAGGAACTGCGAGAGATGGCGCTCGGGGCGGCCCCCGGGGAGCGCCGCCTCGAAGCGGTTGGGCTGGGCGCGCAGGAAGTCCTCCAGACTGCGGAACTCGTAGATGCCATTGCAACCCGCAGCGCAGCGGAACTGGCGATATCGAATCGGGTTGAGCTCCACGCCCATGCGCATGGAGTGGTTCCCGCGGGTCCACGAGAGCCCGTCCCAGATCGTGAAAACCCGCTGTTCGAACGGTTCCTCCACGAGTCTGAACCCGATGGAACTAATGCCCTGGCCGGGATTGATCTGGCCAATGAGCTTCCGGTTGGGAATGAACACGAGCTGGCCGAAGTCGCGCGTGCTGAGCGGAATATTGTCCGTCGGCTGGGTGAAGCTGTAGCCGAAGTGCAACTCGTTGAGAAGAGTCGGCGACCAGATACTGGTGTGCTTCAGCGATACGATGTGCCGGTCGCTCTCGCGGCGGTCGCCACTGACATCATCTCCCAGAAGGGTATGTCGCGAGAGGTCGGAAACGTCGAAGTTGTACGTGGCCGACAGGGAGCCGCCCCGCTCCGTGCCGAAGCGGTGATCGATCTTCACGACGAAGAAGTCGCCGTTGGTCGGCTGCCGGTGGAGCCCGGCGATCCGCACCGTCCCGTCACCCAGATCCCCCACTATCGCATTCCCCTGTCCCGGGACCGGATAGAGATCCAGGTAAGGCTTGACCACCGGAGCCACTGGCACCACCCGTGGCGGGTCGCCCGGACGCCGTCCTGGCAGAATCCCCTGCCGTGCCTCCACGCTGGGAACCCGTGCCGAGGAGGTGGTCCCCAGTCGCTCCCGCAGTCCCTCGTAGCTGGTGAAGAAGAACGTCCTATCCCGCACGATCGGCCCGCCAAGGGAGCCGCCGAACTGGTTCCGCTTGAACTCGGGCTTGGGTCTGTGGAACGCGTTGTCGAAGAAGTTGGCCGCATCCAGGTTGTCGTTGCGGTGGAACCAGAACAGCGACCCGCGCAGCTCGTTGGTCCCCGACTTGGTCACGGCGCTGACGATGGCACCGACCTGGCTGCGGTACTCGGCCGAATAGTTGTTCGTGATCACCTGGAACTCCTGGACCGTCTCGGCCCCAACGTAAGCGCCCATCGCGCCCTGAGCATTTCCTGAGAGATCTCCACTGACAATACCGTCGAGCATGTAGATATTCTGCACTTCGCGGGCGCCCGCCACCGTGATCGTGTCCCCCATGCCCTGGCTGGCGAAGGTCCCGCCCGGCCTCCGCGGCACCTTGATCACACCGGGTTGCAGGTAGGCCAGCTGGGTCAGATCGCGGTTGTTGAGGGGCAGCTCGGTAACCCGCCGCTCATCGACGAGGCTCGAAACGGTGGCCGATGCAGTCTCCAGCAGCGGGGCCTCCCCGATGACCGTGAGTTGCTCCGCCAGCTCGCCGATCTCCAGGACCAGATCGACCACCGCATGACGCCCCACGGTCAGGCGGATCCCGCTCCGGATCGCGGTCCGGAAACCCGCCAGCTCCGCGCTCACCCGGTAGTTGCCCACCGGCAGGTTGGGCGCCTCGTAGCGCCCCTGGGCGTCGGTGATCAGCGTCCGCACCAGGCCGGTGTCAGCATTTCTGACCGTGACGGTCACGCCCGGCAACACCGCCCGCGTCGCGTCCGTCACGGTCCCCGAAAGAGTCCCGGTCGTCAACTGGGCGAGCACGAGTGGAGGGGAGGCTATCAGCAACCCCAGGGTGAGAAAGTTGGTGAGAAACTTTCTTTTGTTTTTGGTCATCATTCGAGTCCTCCTCAGGGTCCGACGGACGCAGCAACCGCTGGTAAACTCTTCTTAAGACACCTGAGCCTACGCTTCCATGTTATAGAAGCGCTTGCCGTTATCCGAGAGGATTTTTCGCTTGGCCGAATCGGTAAGGTCCTTTCGTTTTTCAAAATTCCGGATCGCCTGGGCGAGATCGGGCTCGTGCGGGTAATCGCTGGCATAGAGGATCAGGTCTTCTCCTATCCGCTCGATCACGTAGGGGAGCATCGCTTCCCATAGCTCCGCGTGGTAGTAAATCTGTCCCCCCTTCATGTACTCGCTTGGCTTCTTCTTGAGCAAAGGAGCCTGCGGCGAGCGATTCCGGTATTCCATATCGAGCCGGTCGATCAAGAAAGGTATCCACTCGCAGCCTGCCTCTAGGGAGGCAATCTTTAGCTTCGGAAAGCGCTCGAGAACTCCCTCCAGGATAATGCTCGTTAGATGTATCATCTGAGCGAATGGATGGGAGAGGGTACGCGCCTGGATCAGCCTGGGGAAGAAGTCGAACCCCAGGCCCTTGCTCGGGGCGCCGTGGATGGCGAGCGGGTAACCAAGGCTCTCCGCTTCCTTATAGAGAGGATCAAAATAGCGGTCACCCAGCGGCTTTGGAAAGCCCACGGGGGCTAGAAGTCCTCCCGCCATGTGAAGCTCTTTCACCGCCCGTCGTAGTTCCTTTGCCGCCTCCTCAATATCCTGGATCGGCAGAACCGCCACAGCCCCGAGCCGGCCATTGAGGTTGATATAGCGGTCAGCCATCATGTTGTTGTAAGCCCGACACACGACGACAGCCCAATCGCGATCCTGGATGAGACCTACGCCCAGACCACCAGTCGGAAAGATCACCGTCCGATCGATGCCCTCTCGGTCAAGAACGGCCAGCCAAGTCTTTGGGTCATCCGGGGCGATGACAAACGGCCGTTGGTCAATGATTCTCTGGAACATGCGGTGAAACCCATCCGGAGGTGGAAAAAACGGGTAGGCAAAGAGCTCTTTCCTGCCCCGGTAGGGCTGCTCCAGATACTCGAAGATGTCCTCATCTTTCTCAAAGATGTGGCCATCGGTATCGATCACTTGCATCGCCATAATTCAACCTCCTCTATTTTTCTCACACATATCTTCTTCTCTGAACTCAATCCCATTCGTCAATCACGAATCGACTGCGTAAACCACTCGGTCGGAATCTCCCGCCCGATTCCCTTCTCCTTCGCTGCGTGATAGACCGCGGTGCAAACCGCGCCAAATTGAACGCCCATCACGCCCAAATTCAAAAACCACGTGGTCTGCCTCTCGCTCGTCCTGCCCTTCACCTTTCCGCCGATAAGATCGGCCAGGCTAGGCATCTCAAGAATCTCTTCGCGCGGAGGACGCCGAGGAATGATCGATTTTTCGCTCTCGTTCCCGGCCACATAACCTAAAAACCCATGTGCGGCATAAAAGGCGCCTGGAGGAGGATTTTCCAGATGCGGTGTGCTCTCGCCCATCTTGATCGCCACATCAACCGCATGGGCAAAGCCGGGCTCGGTCTCATCCCAGGTCACATCCGTCACGTGCATCCCCGGCTCCAACCACGATGTCTTGAAGACCGGATCGATCGAAGAGGTGCAGCAGGAAATGATATCCACTCCTTTCACGGCCTCCCGCGCCGAGCCCACCGGCTCGACCTCAGTGCGAAATTTCTCGCTCATCTCCTTCGCGTACTGTCTTGCGTTGGCCCCGTTGGGACTGTAGACCTTGACCTTGGTGATTTTGCGCACGGCGGAAAAGGCCTCCAGATAAGTCCGGGCCATCCCGCCGGAACCAATCATCCCCACCACGTGGCTACCCCCACGCGCCAGATACTTCACCCCGAGCCCGGCGCCTGCGGCCACCCGCATGTGCTGGAGATAGCCATCATTGATGAGAGCGGCCGGCATCCCATCGGCTGCGCTGAACATAAACAGCAGCCCGCAGTACGTTCCGGGTTGGATACAGTGCTTGTTTTCTCTCTGCTCGCCTTTCGTCCCCGGCCAGCTCACGACGTCCGATAGTATCCGCGCGACAACAAAGCCGTCTCTTTTTGTCCCGCCGGTCATCAGAGCCCATCGATAATAACTCTCCGGGCGCTCGCACGGCAGATAAACATCGATTCGTCCCATCGTGGCCGCATTGCCCCGGATGATTTCACGCTGGGTCTCCTCCAGCACCTCCAGAGTCATCGGCATGGTCAGGATCTTCTGTACGTCGTCATCCTTGAGCAACAGCATGAAAACCCCTCTCAACTTGAATTGAAAAACCCATCGCACAAAGAAACCGCCGTTTCAACGAAACCGAGAGTCGTTTTTGAACGGCAGTTGCGGTCCGGTTTACTTCTTTTTGAGATCGGCACCCCTGGAGTGCAGCACCTACCTTCTCGGTTTTTTCGATGTAACGAACAAAGAGGTACTTGTTCTCTTGGGAATCGAGCGGGGCGGGAGGAACATCCCCCATTCCCGGCTCGACCTTGGCGACAATAGAGTGGAGCTCTGAGCTCCGAAACGCCCTAGAGAAACTTTTTCGTAAACTCCTTCACCTCGTTTGCCGTGGTCGCGTTCACAAGACCGGCGCCCTTGGCCATGGCCGCCAGATCCGTCACCCCAGCCGTCGCTGTCGGCGCCCCGCGCGAAGACTCATAGCAGCCGTTACCAAAAACGACCATCTGGATGAAGTAGCCTGCGTGTTCAATCGTTTCGGTCAGCGGCGCGGTCAGGACGATGAGCTTACCCCCATCCTGCGGGGCGCCGTACCCATTCCACCCGTCCCGTTGCCGTTCACTCTGACGTTGGAGTTTCCGCTTCGATTGAATAGGCTCAAGCGCATTATTCTTATGGGGTTTCGGGAGGCGAGTCAAGGGAAATTTTCCTTAAATTTTGCTAAATTTTGCGAAGCCAGACCTCCCGGACGGTCTCCACGATGAGGCGCAGCTTGCGCTTCTCGTCCTGCACCGAGATGCGGTTTCCTACGATGGAGGAGGCGAAACCGCACTGCGGGCTCAGCGCCAGCCGCTTCAGGGCCACGAAGCGGCTGGTCTCCCGGATGCGCTCCGCCAGCTCTTCCCGGGTCTCGCGGCGGGATCCCAAGTATCGATCGTGAGAACCGAACCTAAAATCTAGTTTTCGGTTCTCAGTTTTCAGTTCTCAGCAAACTGATCACTGATAACTGAGAACTGAAAACTAGATTTGGTGCCGTCTCCACTGCAGTGTGCCATGAGGCCACGAAAAAAGGTATCGGATGGGAGATCCCATCGGAATGGTTCACACAGTCCATGCGGGACTGAAGGAGAGCTTTGAGTGGGTTTTACTTCTCCCGTGTTGCCCTCTGGATAGGCCGTTGTGCCTTTTCGGTCACCTGAAAAGCCCTTCGCATCTTCTTCACCAGTGCCTTGGCAAGGACGTCAGAGCCTCCTCCATCCTTTGTCGCAGCCCACAGGACCTGTGTCGAGTACGGGTCGATCAGTTCCGCCATGGCTCCCGCAACCGGACAACGGGTCCCTGAGAGGCGAAGGACGAGTTCAGCTTGAAAGGGTACCTCGACCACTTCGTATTTTCCCCACTCGAGCAAATACTTTGTTGCTTCCACCCGCAATTTCGGATCCCAGTCGCAGAGGACGTAGAGTTTTTTCGAGAGAAGAAGCGCCTCTTCCTTTGAACGGTAACTGGCTCCCATGGCTCGGCTCGCAGACGATTCCGTTTCCGCTTTTGAAAACGTTGCCGTGACGCGCTCTGAGATGAGGGGCGTCACGTAGTGGACAGGGATGGCGAAGTTGATATTCTGGCCGTCGGACAGCCCGGCAAAGGGTATTCCGACCACCTGGCCGTGCATATTTAGAACCACTCCGCCGCTGGCCCCATGCCATAGGGGGGCTGAAATTTGCAAGATTTGAAAGCCTGCTTTACCCAACTCCGGAACGTCCTCCGCCCTGCGGTCTCCACTTACCAGGCCTTCCGTGATGGTATTTTTCAGTCCTTTCGAGTGGCCGATGACGAGGATTTTTTCACCGGGCTTCACCGCCTCGCTATCCCCGATGTCTACCGGAGCCAAGTTGGCTAATTTAATTTTGAGGATGGCAATATCCTTGCGCTCATCCCCGTCCACGAAGCCCACGTCATCAAATACATCACCGGAATCCAGCCGAACCCGTACGGACCTTGCCCCCTCGATGACATGGTAGTTTGTGACGATGACACCTGTCGGACGAACGATGAAACCACTCCCCAAAACATCCCCATGCCGCCCACCGAGTGCCTCGATCACCACCATCGACGGCTTCACACGCTGAAAAATGTCAGCGGGAGAAAGCTCTTGTGCGGGGGTTTGGCCCGCTGCCATCAACAGAAGAAGCAAGGTAATCATGACGTGCCCTTCTGGAGGCTGGCGTGTTTCCATGCTGTGGCGTGCCGCTGTCCCCAGGAGGAAATGACGTCCCGAAGTCTCAGGTAAAGGCAACGGGCAAGCGAGGAAATCTTTCCGGCCCAACCGGTATTCAGCCTTGTCGAGGCGGGGAGTGGAGGAAGTCCCATCAGGGCTGCAATCGCCAGGCAGGACAGAACAGTGACTTTCGGGAATAGCACTTTCCAGTTCATCGTGTCTCCTCCAGCGACTTTGCTCGAGGTTTCTGCCTTCCGACAAGAAATTAAGCAAGTTGCATGCCAGTGCCGTAAGCGCCTTTGCCTCAGGCGGTAGGAGCTACCACTTGGATGCGATTGGGCCGATTTGAGGGCAAATTGAGCGAATGGAGTGCCACGATTGACAGAATGCGGGCGACAGGGTAGGCTCGCGAGAGCGAACCATGGCGGAAGGCTTTTATGACGCAGGTGATCGATACCGACGGCCATATTTTTGAGAAGGACCAGGACATCTTTCAGTATTTGGAGCCGCCTTTTCGGGGGAAGAAAGAGCTCCTCTCCTTCCCCTTTTTTCCCGGATTGGACGGCTTTCACCGGATGGCGCGTCGCGTGAGCGACGGCAAGGCCTATATCCGCGGGCCGGATGACCCGAAGTCGTGGAAGGAGGTCCTGGACCGGGAGGGGATCGACCGGACCGTGATCTTTCCCACGTCCGGTCTGGCCTCAGGGTTTATTCAGGACCCCGAGTGGGCCGTGGTGGTCTGCCGGGCCTACAACGACATGGTCCATGATCGTTATATCCAATACGACCGAAGACTGGGAGCCATGGCCTTGTTGCCGATTCAAGACATCCACGAGAGTGCCAGAGAGCTCCGCCGAGCCGTTCAGGGCCTGAGCATGTACGGCGGCATCCTGGCGCCGGTGGGCTTTCCGAAGCCGCTGGGCGATTCGTATTTCGATCCCCTCTATGAAGAGGCCCAAAAACTGGGCTGCCCCCTGGCGATCCATGGAGCTCCCTCCCGGGGCCTTGGCTTTGATTTCTTCCGGTCGCTGATCGAGGCGCGCGCCCTCTCTCATCCCTTTGCCCAGATGATCCACCTCACCAGCCTGGTGCTGGAGGGGGTCTTCGAACGTTTTCCCAAGATCCGGTTCGCTTCTCTGGAGGCGGGCTGTGAGTGGATTCCGTTCTTGATGGATCGCCTCGATTTGGAATATGAAAATCGGGCTCACCAGGCTCCCTTGCTGAACAAGAGACCCAGCGACTACATGAGGGGTGGCCAAATCTACTACCACACCGAGCTTTGGGAGAAAATGCTGCCGCAGGTCATGGATCGGGTGGGGGAGGACCTTTTCCTTTACGCCTCCGACTATCCCCATGAGGCCGATCTGGCGGAGGGTATACGGGCATTTGAGGCGCGTGAGGATGTCCCGACGGCGGCTAAGGTGAAGATTCTCTGGGAGAATGGAAAGCGCTTTTACAACATGAAAGAGGAGTCTCAGTAGAAGCGGAAGCCGTCATCCACGGTGAGGCACTGGCCCGTCATGAAATCGCTGTCGTCGGAGGCGAGGAAAACGAGGGTTCCGTCCAGATCCTCCGGGTACTGAGGCCGGGGAATGCAGCGCTCCTTGCTCAGGACGCTGGAGGAGGAGATGTTGATGATCTTGCCCTTGCCCCGAACTTTCATGAAGGGATAGACGGCCCGGGCACAGAGGAAGGGGCCTCGCAGGTTGACCGCCATCACCCGGTCCCACTCTTCCGGGCTGATCTCATGAAACGGCTTGCGCTGCAAGGTGGAATAGAGCGCCGCGTTGTTGACGAGAACGTCAATGCCCCCGAACGCCTGTGCCGCGCAGGAGGCCATCTCCTGAACGCTTTCCCAGTCTGAGACATCCACCTCGCCTTTGCCGGCGAGCTCCGCCGCGACGGCCCTGGCCGCCTCGTAGTCGATGTCGGCGATGGCCACCTGGGCGCCCTCTTGAGCCAGGCGCTTGCAGGAGGCATGGCCGATTCCCTTGCCCCCGCCCGTGACGATGGCAGCCTTGCCCTCCAGGCGGCTCATGAGGGTTTCCCGGTGCTGGATCTCAGCGCCAGGCGCACGGCCCTTCCGTGGGACGCATACAGGGCTTCGTACTTCCGATCCACGATCTCTTCCACCCGCCTCTGTTTTTCCGGAGTCGTGGCGTGGCGCTGCAGGATGAGCTGTCCGATCTTGATGTGGCGTCCCTCGTCCAGCTGGATCTGCCTGATCATGCGAGCGGTGGTCTCATCGGCGATCTGAGCCAGTCGATTCAAGATCATATTCAGCGCAGGCTCACCGGCAATCTGGAGCGAAGCGGCGATCTCCACGGGATCTTCGTAGTCGTAGGTGGCGCGATACATTTGGAGGTCCTCCTCGGAGGGCTGGTATTCCAGCAAGCTGCCGTTCCCGCCCAGCGCCTTGACGCGCTCGGAGAAAGCCCGTGAGTGCCGCAATTCATCCGTGATCTGGTCGGCCAGCATGATCTTGATGTCCAGGTCGCGGTCCGGCAACAGGACGATTTGTTTCGAGGGAGGGGGAACGCCCAGGAAATATTCCTTCCACATCAGGGACTGAAACACCGGGATCAGGCTTTCCGGCTTCATCTTTCCTTTGACGTGGGAGAAGACCGCCGATTCAAGATCATCGGCATACTTGCCCACCTTGTGGACGATCGTTAGTGCGAAATCGTGGCTGTCCATGGAAGCCTCCTCCTGAAACGTTCTTGACAGCCTATCTTAAACGAACGGGATGGGGAGGGCACTTGAAAAAAGCGGGAAACCTGAAACCTGAAACCTTAGAACCTCAACCCCTGGCCACACTGGTTTTAGGTTTCAGGTCTTAGAGTTTCCGGTTTTCCCCGCAAATCGCCTCGAAGCCTCACACCCTCAGAGTTTTCATCGTTCACGTTGAAGCGGAGGCGTACTGCTTGGGGGTCTACGATGAAGGGTCGCCTGTTCATACGAGTAGGCCAGTTTGATCACAGTCCCTTCGCTAAAGGGCCTTCCCAGGAAGGTCATCCCAACAGGAAGCTTGTCCCTTGTAAATCCCGCAGGTACGGTGATGGCAGAGACGAACACTAAAAAGGTGTTCAAGTGCGGGACTCCTTTGTGGTTGACGTAAGGAGGATTCGTCCCTTCGCTAATGAGTGTTGGTTGGTGCTCTACAGACTTGTGTACGATGGCGTCCAACTTATGGTCCGCCATCACTTTGAGAAAGCTTATCATCAGCTCGTCTCTCGCCAGCAGATATTGGTAGTGTTTTGATTCGTCTGGCGAACCCCGCAACCGTTGTTGCGCATAGGGAAAGACCTTGGCGAAATCCGGCGACTGGATGAGTTCCTCACGAGATTTGAATGGAGCATTGGAGTTCCTGCCGAAGTACACCTTGAAGGCTTTATCAGCATCGGGACCACCGGCTCTTTTCGCGAGCAGCTCCTTGATGTTGGGAATCACGATCGGATCGACGACTTCGGCTCCCGCAGCTTTCAATTGCTCAATGGCCTTGTCAAAGACCTCACTGACCTTTAAGAAGTCTTCTGACCCGGGCTCCGAATTGGTACCAATAGACTCACGAAGAAGACCAATGCGCGCTCCCTTCAAGCCGTTTTTGTCGAGAAATTTCGTGTAGCTGCCTGGAATCTTGCCAACGCTCAGCGCGGTAAGAGGGTCTTCCGGATCATATCCAACCAAGACGTCCAAAAGCGTGGCCAGATCTTCTACGTTACGCGCCATGGGTCCCAAAGAACCGTTGATGGATGGCCATCCGTCATACACCCCGCTTCGACTTACAAGGCCAGCTGTTGGCCTCATACCCACCAGACAATTCCAGGTCGATGGCCTGCGAATCGAAGCAAAGCCCTCCTGCCCCACTCCCACTGTGGCAAAGTTTGCTGAAATACTTGCTCCTGTGCCACCGGAAGAACCGCCTACAGTTCTATCCAACGCATAAGGGTTTCGCGTCACTCCAAAGAGGGAACCAAACGTGTCACCTCCCCCCAATTCACCCAGCGTGGCCTTCCCAAGAATGATCGCGCCGGCTTTTTTCAGCTTCTCCACTGCAAACGCATCCTTGTCCGGGTAGTAATCCTTCAGCAGCACCGAACCCAGGGTTGTCGGCATACCTTTGGCGTCCACTTGATCTTTAATGATCATTGGAATGCCGTGAAGTGGGCCAACAAAACCGGAGGCTTTGAGTGCGGCATCCAGCTTGTCGGCTTCCTCGAGGGCCCTGGAATTCACGGTGATGATCGAATTAATGACTGGTCCCTTCTTGTCATAGGCCTCGATGCGATCAAGATAGAGTTGGACCAGGCGACGAGACGTGAGCCGTCCCGATTTGTAGGCGCTATGAATATCCTCTATGATCGCCTCTTCAAGTCGGAAGGGCTTGGCCTGGCTCCTGCTGTTGCCAGGCACAACACGCAGCACGCAAAGCAAGACCAGCGCCAAGAGTGCCGTCGATTTCGAGGCGGTCGAACGGAGCAGTTGGATTCTTCTTTGTCTCATCGGAGCGTCTCCTTCGTCCTCTTAAGTCGAATTTTGTGAAGAGCAAAACTCACCCATTGATGGGAAATTGCTTTCCCATGAAAAGCCAAATGTATAACTTTTTTTTGTTTGAGTCAAAAAGTGGTTTTACCGACCCTTCGGCCCGAATAGGAGGTCGGAGCGAAGGAGCGACGGAGGGAGGTTGCCACAGGATGGTGGAAGGTCCTACGGC
>JACQTF010000123.1 GCA_016210925.1 Acidobacteriota bacterium
CATCGCGGAGGGATTTTCGATCTCGATCCCCACCAGCACGGGGCATTCTGCCCGGGAATGGAGCCGCCGGAGCTGCCTTTCGCACTGGACGAGGGCCCGCCCCAGTTCCGACCGGATGCCCTTCAGCTCTTTCAGCTTCTCCTCCACGGCCTCCAGCTTCTTTTTCAGCAGGTCCCGCACGTGGCTGCAGTTCTCCACCTGGGACCGCAACACCAACAACTCCCGGATTTCCCTGAGAGAAAACCCCAGGCTTTGCGCCCGCTTGATGAAGCGGACCGCTTCCACGTCCCCGCGACCGTAGATCCGATATCCCGATGGCAGGCGACCCGACGGGCGAATCAACCCCTCCCGTTCGTAAAATCGCAGCGCCTCGATCCCTACCCCGGTCTGCCGGGCCACCTCGCCGATGAACATCCGTTCCGTTTCTCCCATCACCGATCCTCCTTCATGCTAAACTATGTAGTATACTACAGAGTCAAGGAAAAAAATCTTTCTTGCCACCTGAGTTCTCACTCCCCGCCGCCTCCTGGTGAGAACGAGGACCCCACGGCAGCATCAGGGCGTGCTGCACCTTCGGATCAGCGCGACTTTGTGCAATAGATCTGCGGGCCAGGCGTGTCAGCGTGGGTTGCCGTAGAGATCCGCGAGGCGCTGGCTGGGGAATCCCAGGCCATAGAGGAGAGGAAACAGATTCATGAGAATGGTATATCGCATCGGGCCGGCCTGGAATCGCCGGCCTGAAACCTGCACCGAAGCTCGAAGGGTCTGTACTTTCCCGAGCCGTCGCACCCGGCGTGAGAAGTCGAGATCCTCCATGAGCGGGATCTGACGGAATCCCCCGAGTTCTCCGAACGTCCCGGCGCGAACAAACATCGCCTGATCGCCGTATGGGAGACTCGTATACCGCGAACGGAGGTCCGCGAGATGAAGGAGCGCGGCCAGGACGGGCCCGCAGGGCTTCTCGGGAACAGTCCAGGTCCGGAAGGCCCCTGCGACCACCGTTGGGTCCGCCATCGCCTTGCTGATCAGCTGATGGGCATCCTGAGGCAGGGTGACGTCCGAATGAAGGAAGAGAAATATCTGACCCGTGGCACTCGCAGCACCCACGTTCATCTGAGCGCCCCGCCCCGCGGATGCCGCCAGGATCCTTGCGGTTCCGATTTCTTCGGCGAGGCTCAATGTGGCGTCGGTGCTGCCGCCGTCCACGAGAATAACCTCCCAGTCGCCGGGTTGGGCCTCAAACTGGCATAGGCACCGCACGACAAGGCGCTCTTCGTTCAACACCGGGATCATCACTGAAATGAGCATGTCGAGATTTTAATAAATCTGAGCGCCGCTTTCTACTACCGAGGTGACCAAGGGCTTGGACCGCCCGGTGGTGCGCCTTATCCATCGAAAGTACCAAGCGAGCCAGGATCGGAGCCGCGGAGTGAGCCGCGAGCGCAGGTACAGGTCGCCGAGTTTTTTGAGCGCCTCCGTTTGCGTTGGATATGGATGGATCGTCCGGGAGAGTGTGGCCAGACCGATTCCGGCCGTCATGGCCAGCGTGACCTCCCCGATCATCTCCCCGGCGTGCCGCGCCACGATGGTCGCTCCCAGAATGCGGTCCTTTCCTTTCTGGACCCATACCCTGGCGAATCCCTCCTCCTCGCCGTCGAGGACCGCGCGGTCCACATCCTTCAGCTCCACGGTTAACGTCTCCACGACGTACCCGCGTCGTTCGGCCTCCTCCCCGGAGAGACCCACGTGCGCCACCTCGGGATCGGTAAACGTACACCAGGGGATCACAAGAGCGGTGGCCCTCTTCCGGCCGAAGAAGAGCGCGTTCTGGAGGACGACGCGCGCCATGGCATCGGCGGCATGGGTAAACTTGTAAACGGAGCAAACGTCGCCCGCAGCGTAGATCGCCTTGTTCGTGGTTTGCAGGCGCTCGTTGACTGTGATGCCCGACCGGTCAAAGGCCACCCCGGCGGCGTCCAGATCGAGCCCTTCGACGTTCGGCGCGCGGCCGATGGCAACGAGGATGGCATCTCCGATCACCTCTTCCTGGCGTCCTTGCCGTTCGAAAACGATGACCTTCTGCTCACCGCAGCTTTCGGCTCGCAGAATGCGGGCGCCGAGTCTCATCCGGATCCCTTCGCGCTCAAACTGAGACTGAAGGACGTGAGAAGCGTCGGCGTCCTCCCGGGGAAGAAGGCGGGGATCGAGGCTGGCGATGCTTACCTCGCTGCCGAAGCGTCGAAAGGCCTGAGCCATTTCGCAACCGATGGGCCCGGCGCCCACAATGATAAGCCGGCGCGGGAGCTCCGTGAGCCAGAAGAGATTCTCATTGGTCAAATACCCAATCTCCTTCAGGCCGGGGATGGGAAGTTCCACCGCGCGAGCACCCGTGGCGATGACCGCCCGCGCAAAATCCAGTCGCTGGCCTTCGACCTCCACCGTGCGGGGACCGACGAAGCGCGCGGCGCCCAGGTACACGTCCACACCCAGCTTGGTGAGGCGGTGAACAGAGTCGTGGGGGCTGATTTGAGCGCGCAGCCTGCGCATGCGCTCCATGACCGCAGGAAAGTCTACCTCGGCACCTGCCGGAACCCTGACTCCAAAAGCACCAGCGGCGCCCACATCGGCGAACGCACGGGCTGCACGCAGGATTCCCTTCGACGGCACACAGCCCATATTGAGGCAATCGCCTCCCATCAGGTGTTTTTCGATCAACGCAACCCTGGCACCAAGGCTCGCCGCCCCCGCAGCCGAGACCAGTCCGGCGGTCCCCGCTCCGATCACAACCAGGTTATAGCGCCCCGAAGGTTTTGGGTTCAGCCAACCGGCCGGATGCGTGTTGCCCACGAGGATTCGGTTGTAGGGATCATCCGGGAACATGAAAGGAGCACTACTTCGCGGCTCCCCAACCTCAAAAGGATGGAGATGTTTTACAGAGGCTTCCGCACTGTGGGTGGAGGATTCGTCCAAACGAGTTTGGTTCATGATTTCACCGCCGTTTCGTCGGGTGTAGCCAACTTGGGAGAGGATGACTCGTGCGCGCCAATGCTCCTTGCCAGCGCCCGCCGCGCGAGCCGGGTCACGAAAACTGTCACAAGGACGGTCGCTGCCAGACCTCCCCAGTAAATGGCCTGCCCACCCCATCCGGCATCTGCACGCTTGCCGCTCAGGAGCGCGGAGGCGCTCGTCACGAGAGAGCCGAGATAGACATACAGGAAGGTCCCCGGCAGCATGCCCAGGAAAGACGCCAGAACGTAATCGCGAAGGCGCACGGCAGTCAGACCGAGGCCATAGTTGAGCAGGTTAAATGGAAAGACTGGAGAGAGCCGCAGCAGGAGGACAATCTTGAAACCGCTCTCCCGGATCGCCAGGTCGATTGCCTGGAACTTCGGGTTGCCAGCGACCCTCCGGGCAATCCAACGCCGGGCCAGGGAGCGACCGAGCAAACAGGCCAGAGTGGCGCCCATGACGCTTGCCGGCGAAACCAGTGCGGTGCCCACGATGGGCCCGTATGCGAATCCGGCCCCGAGCGTGAGTATGGAGCCCGGGAGAAGCCCCACGGTGGCGACAACGTACACCAGGACGTAGACCAGCATGCCCGGGGCACCCGCGCCTCTGATCCATTCGACCAGCCGGAGCATGTAATCGCTCAGCGGAACCGAAGTCGCCAGGATCGCCAGACCGATGAGCCCACCCAGGAGAATCAAGACCTTTTTGCTCATTTGCTCCATCCTTGCGCCAAGACGGCGAGCGCGGCGCCAAAGAGGGCCGCGAGGGGAAGCGTCGTCACCCACGCCGCCAAAATCCTCTGTACCACCGTAAGCCTGAGTTCTCTTTTCCGTGCCCCGAGGCCGAAGAGCGCGCCGCATGTCACATGGGTCGTGGAGACAGGAAGACCATAGCGGGAGGCCGCGAGAACCAGCACCGAGGCCGTCAGATTGCCTGCCAGTCCCTCCCGGGCATCCATCGACGTGATCTCTCGGCTCATGGTGCGGGCGACGCGGCCAGCCCCGAGCCAGCCTCCCAAGGCCATCGCGCCAGCAACCAATACAGCGGCTGTCTTAAGTTCGAGCGTTGCCACGACCACAGCGATTGCCGCGATCTTCGGCGCATCGTTGAGGCCGCGAGCAAAGCTCAGCGCGCCAGCAGAGAGCAGGTGCAGGGCGCGTTGAATCGCGGCACTCGAGATCCCCTTCGGAAGCGCCAGCACGAGGGGCCCACCGGAAAAGCCTTCCGCGCATGCGGGCGCAGTGCCCGGGCGGGCCATCAAGCCCAGTGAAGGTGCGGGCAGCGCAGAGGCCGGACCGCCTTCGTTCACCACCATCATCGCGGGCGCTGCGGGTACACCGATACAGAGGCAGTCCTGGGCGCCCGGCGCGCAGTTGTGCAGGCTGCCTTCCGATGCCGAATGAGTTCCCAGCTTGCCCACGACCGGGAAAAGAAGCGACGCCAGGAGCGCCGCGACCACTGGGCTGAACAACAGTGGTAGCACGAAGCCCGAGCCTAACACAGCAAACGAGACGCGGCCGTTCGCGGAAACCAGACCCGCCCCCAGAAGCCCCCCGAGCAGTGCGTGGGTAGTCGAAACGGGTAAACCGAGGCGCGTCGCCAACAGGATCGCTGCGGCCGCTGCGCTTGCCGCAGCCAGCAAGAAACGCGGATCGCCGGCTACCGAGTCCGGCACGAGGCCTTTGCCGCTGAAAGTCTTGACCAGTGCCCCTGCCCACAGGGCGGACAGCACTGCGCCGGCGAGCGTCGTCCAAAGGGCCACGAGGATCCCCTGCCGTTCCGTGAGCGCGCCACTGCCGATCACGGTCGCCACCCCTTTGCTGTTGTCGTTGGCGCCATTCGCGTAGGACAAAAACACCACCGCGAGGAGGCCGAGAACAGGAAACAACCACGCCAGCATCATCGGAGTGCACCTCCGCAGCTCGAGCCCGCGCCCGCAGCACATCCAAAACAGTGGCTGCCCGTCGCGATAGGCAGTCCCTCGAGCTCTTCCAGTGCGTCGATGTCCCAGAGGGTGAGGGGAGCCACTGCACGGGGCTTGGTCAGCCCCATCTCGAGCATTTGGTTGAAATCGCAATCGTAGAGTTTCCCGTCCCAAGCCACGCTGATGAGCGACCGACACATCAAGTAGGGAAGGGTCTCGGGATTGAAGTGATTGACCAAGGGGCTCATGTAGGCGTCGTATTCACCGCGCCTCTGCAGATAGTCGGCGAACCGCTTGATGGGCATGTTCGTGATGGTGAAGAGTCAATGAAATTCTATCCCAAAAAGACGACGCAGCTCCTCCTTTCCTCCTTGTATTTTGATTCGAGTTGGCCCTGCGGCGGCGGTAAGAAGGGGCCCAGAGGGTTGTACACCAGGTGAAGGGCCAGGGATGAGCCGGCCTGCCCATAGCCGAGGCGGTTCAACAGGCGCAGGGCCTCGATGCTCTTTTCAAACACGCCGGCCCCGCGCTGCCGATCCACGTTTTCGGCTTCAGAGTGGAGTCAAAGTCGTGACCTGGGTCTCCGCTGGTGCCGGGGAAGGTGGGTAGATCGAGGACGTGGGGAAGGGCAGCCATCAGCAGCACGTCGCACCCATGCCGTCTCCGGCACTACAAGAGGGCGAGGAGCTCGTCGTGGTCGTCGCGTAGCAATCTTCCCCTTTGGTCTCACGAGGATGTCGGACGAGTGCTCCTTTGGAGCAAGGGAACGGGGGAGATCTGGCTGGCGATGAAGCAAATCTTGCCCGCACCCGAGCCCAGGTCCAGGACGGTCTCTCCCTGCTGCAGGTGGCGGGAGGGGTCACCGCAGCCATAGTCGCGGTTGAGAATCTCTTCGGGTAACACCGTCAGGTACTTTGGATCATAGCCGGTTGGACAACACAGGCTCTCTTCGGGGGCGCGTGCAGCTGACCGTCCTTGCCCTCGGCCATTCAGAAGCGCACAATGGAGCTTGCCCTCGTCAGTAGGACCGGCCGGGATCGACTCCGAGCCGGCCGACGAGGAGTCCCCGGGAGGAAGCTGAGGGCGTGCGCGGATCATCGGCCCAGGAGAAAAATGGGAAGTTGGTGCAATCGTGTCCACGGATGAGAGGGCGCTGGTAAAAGCACTGCTCGCGGGTGACGAGAAGGCATATGAAAGCGACAAGCGCAACCGAACTTACAACTCCGAGCCCCATGGGGACCTTCTTCCGGTCGACCTTAAAACCACGGTACAGCCCGTACAGGGTCACAAGAAGAAAAAGGCCCAGCATAAGAATCAGGATCGTGTCCTTCAGGAGAAAACCGAGTCCAATCGCTGCCATGAAGGAAAGGATGGCAGGGAATCCCAGGCAGCAGAGAGCCGTCAACACGGAGCCCCCGAGGCCGATCTTGTCCAGATGATCCTTAAGCGACATCAATGACAAGTGGGAGCCAGCCCAGCGGCGGAGCCTCGCACCAAAGATTCCGCTCGCATTCACAGCCCCGACACCATTCAGCCCTCAGGGTGACGACCACCCTGGCGCTACACCATGTACCTGACATCGGATGCGTGGGTCGGGTAGGCAGCGATCGGCTCCTCGAGATCCGTCACCCGCAGTCCCGATCGGATCGCCAGGGCAAACAGGTTGATGAGTTCATCCGCGTTGGGGCCCAGCAGGTGGGCGCCCAGGATACGACCCGTGCCTTCCTCGATGAGGGTCTTGAATCCGGAGCACGACTCTCCCACCCGTCGCGAAGAATACCACCGGGAGGTATCTCCACGATTCGCGTGAAACCGCAGGCCCTGTGCTCGTGCGGCGGCCTCCTGCAGCCCGACGGAAGCCAAAGGCGGGACTGTAAAGACCACGCTGGGCACGCCGGAATAGTCCGGCCTGCGGTGATTGCCTTTGAGGAGGTTTGTCGCAACGATCTGCCCCTCGTAGCCCGCCACCGGCGTCAACGGCGGGCCTCCGCTGGCTGCGGCGTCGCCAGCGGCGTAGACCGCTGGGTTTGAGACGCTCTGAAGGTATTCATTGACCTTCACGCCTCCCTCCTCGCGCTCGATGCCTGCAGTCGCCAGATCCAGATCGTCGATCTCCGGGACCCGGCCCGCGCCATGCACCACCCTCTCCGCCTCGAACACACGTTTCTTTCCCGCGGTGGAACCATGTACCCGAAAGCTTCCCGAAGCCTCCTCGATCCCTTCGACGCTCGTCTCCAGCTCTACGTCGATCCCAAGATCGCGGGTCCTCTTCACCAATGGGTCGACGAGATCGGGATCGAAGCGTCCCAGGGGACGGGCGCCGCGGTGCAGAATGGTGACTTGCGTGCCTGCCCGGGCAGCGACGTGGGCAAACTCGAAGGAAATGTACCCACCTCCGACAAACACCATCCGCGGCGGCAGCTCGTCCAGTTCCAGGAACTGATCGCTGGCGGTCAGATGCTCGCTCCCGGGAATGTTCAATTTCGCCGGCTTTGCCCCCGTCGCGATCACGACCTTTCGGCCCTCCAGCACGTCATCGCCCACCTGAACAGCCGTGGGACCGGCGAAGCGGGCACGATCATGGAACGCGGAAATCCCGGCCTTCGAATAGCTCTCCTCCCTGGATTTCGCAACGGGTTCGGTGAAGGATCGCTTGAAACGCATCAGCTCCCGCCAGTCGATCCGAACCTGCTCAGCACGAATGCCCTTGCCCCTCATTCGCTGATTCCAGTCGACCGCCTCGGCGGCAGCCACCAGCACTTTCTTCGGGTCGCACCCACGCAGCGCGCAGGTCCCCCCGAACGGTCGTGAGTCCACGATCGCCACCTCCCAGCCCGCAGAACGGCACCGCGAGGCCACCGTGGAGGCTGCCGAACCCGTCCCGATCACCACAAGATCAAATGTCTTTTTCATAACGCACTCCTACCCATCGCTTCCCGGAATAGCTCCTGGACGGCACGGCTGACATCTCCCAAGCAACAGGAGCCGGACGGATTGCTGCGCTCGCAAAAACAACGTCTGGCCCGGAGCTCCGCTCCGATTCGTTGAATCACCGTGGAGCGCCCGCTGCGGCCAATCTCAAGGGCGATCGAAGCCCGAGTATGACCGAAACAGTAACAGAGGGGAATAGGGTCCCCCGTCTCCTTGATTCCAACCCGGACTTTCAGGTCATGCTTCCAAAAGATCTTTCCGGACTCGTTGGAGAAATAAACGGCAGGGCAGGTGGGGTTCTTGCAAAAATAGTAGTCGGCCCCATCCGCCGAGGCGAGCGCGGGATCCAGGAGCAGGCTTTCCACCGTGACTCGCGTCACCGGGTGGCCCTTGGCGTTGCACTGGGGACAGATCCGCTTTTCTTCTGCCGACAGGGGCTTTGAGGCGTAGCAACAGGAGTCCATGGACAGCGGCTCCTCCCTACGGGGACCTGGATGGGACTTCTGCCTTGAAGCCCGCTTTGTCCACCGCTGAGATGATCTTTCCCTCATCCACCTTTGCCGGGTCGTATTGGACCAGGGCGGTCCCTCGGGTCTGATCGACCTGCGCATCCAGGACGCCGTTCAGCCTTTTCAGGGAGAGCTTCACCGCCGCGCTGCACCCTCCGCAGGTCATGCCCTGGACGGAAAAAGTTTGTGTCTTCCCGCCTTGTTTTTCTTCACTTACGCCCCAGGCGAGGAGCACAAATGCCAGTAACAAAATCAGACCACCAAAAAGAGCGGTTCTCATGGAAAACCTCCTTCAAAAAATCAGTGGGATGTAATAGGGAAAGAGCAAGAGGAGCAGCGCCATCGCGGAGGGATTTTCGATCTCGATCCCCACCAGCACGGGGCATTCTGCCCGGGAATGGAGCCGCCGGAGCTGCCTTTCGCACTGGACGAGGGCCCGCCCCAGTTCCGACCGGATGCCCTTCAGCTCTTTCAGCTTCTC
>JACQTF010000125.1 GCA_016210925.1 Acidobacteriota bacterium
GTGTCTCCCTGGAGGACGCGCGCCTTGGTTTGATCGAGCACCCGGCGCGTCAGCCCGCTGACTTCTCTGAGGCGCCCGGCCAAACTCTCCACGACGATCTGACGTTTCCAATCTGCGGCTTTCTTGATCCCGAGATGGACTTCTTCGGCAACGTCGTCCTCCAGACTTCGGCAAGCTCAGTCGAGCCGGAGCTCGTCCGCCTTCCTCATCCACTCCTCCCACAACAGTTCTTCGTGGTCCGTAATCACGCCGCAGCTGATGGCTTCATAAATGGTGCGTTGCTGGTAGCGGGCAACGATCATCTCTTCACCTCGACTTTCCACCTGCCCGCCAACGCTCCTTCATCTGGTGCCGATTCAGGGCCGCCAGGGCTGTCGCGGCCTCCCAGAACGCCTCCCAGGCCCCTCGCGCCTTCTGGGCCTCCGGCAGGTGCTCCGGTGAGACATACAGAGAACTACTCTTCCCCTCCGGGGAGCGGAAGGTCAGGTAGGTGTGCGGACCGTGACGGCGGCTGGGGTCCCCATGGCACGCACAAGAGGGAGTCCCACAGAAGCATCTCGCTCTCTCAGACGGTGTCCGTGATTTCCAGGCATGCCCCGGTCCGGGCCCTCCATCCGGAGCTGTTCTCGAAACTCGACCTGCAAGAGGATTGAATACCACAGGGCAGCGGGAAGACCCTCTCCCCCCACCCTCAAAAGACGAACTTCGCCCCGAGTTGGATTTGGCGTGAAGTGGTCACGGTTTCTTTGACCTGTCCCGCACTCCCGATCAGATTCCCCACCGTGTCGAGCACCGCGCGAAGGGGGACGTTGAAATTGGGACGATTGAAGAGATTGAAGAATTCTAATCGGAATTGAACGGTTCGGCTCTCGTCCAGGTGAGTGATCTTGACAAGGGAAAAGTCGAAGTTCGCAAGGCCGGGACCGATGACGGTGTTGCGCCCGAGATTAGCGGGAAAACCACGCGTGGGCAACGAGAAGACTGTAGGATCAAAATATCGATCCGGTCCTCCGAGGACAGGGTTGTTACTGGCGCCGGGTTTCAGATTCGGCCTGCTGCGAGTATTGGATCCGGGATAGAAGGGATTGAAGAAAGAAGTGGTGACAGTGAAAGGAAAGCCTGAAGAGATCGTGCCGATTCCATTGATCTGCCATCCCTGGATCAATTTCCCGGCGGGGCCGGTTAGACCGCTCCTGCCCAGCGGAAGGTCATACGTGTAATTGAAGCTCAGGACATGCCGAACATCAAAACCGGAGAGGGCATGGTCGCCCTTCATGTCATAAGGATTTTCCAGATAGATTTCTTGGTTGCCCCGGATATCCACGTTCCATCCGCCGGAGTTGGCATCGGTGCTTTTAGCCAGTGTATAGGAGGTCTGAAATTGCAGCCCGCGACTGAACCTCTTAGCGATGCTGACCTGCATCGAATGATAAGCGGAGTTGACGTCGGTCGTGATGCGCCGGTTCTCGGTGAAGCTTGGATTCACCAGAGGAGCATTAGCCGGGAAGAATCTCGTGCCGTCCGGCAAGATGGTCGCCACCCTGTGATTTGCTTCCCTGTGCCTCAGGAGGTGATAGGCACTCGCCCCTACATATCCGACCGTCACCACCGCATCAGCACTGATTTCCCTCTGGAGCAGGAGATTGTAGTGCATTTTAGCCGGCGTGCTGAGTCCTTCGTCAAAAGTCTGTAGGTTCTTGGCGCCGGGCCGGAAAATGCCCGCAAGGGCATTGGGGAACGGGGGATTGCTCACGCTGCCAAAGAAATGAAAGGGGAAGGTCCGGCTCCCCGAAATGCTGTAGAAATAGGAAACGGGAAGGTCGTAAAAAAGCCCGAGACCCACCCGGATGGAAGTCTTGCCGTCGTGGAAGGGATCCCAAGCCAGGCCTATCCTCGGCGCAATGTTTCTGAGGCTTGGATTCCTGAGCCAGAGAGGACCAATGGTGACGTCAGGATCAGTCAAGTTCGGTAGGTTGCTGGACTTACCGTGAATCTCTTCCGGAATGGTGACGAATTCGTAGCGCAGCCCCAGGTTCACCGTGAGGTTGGCCTTCACCCTGATATCATCTCGAGCGTAAAAGCCAAAGAGGGTTTGGCGCCACGCCCTCTGGGTATCTGAACCGGGAGCCTCCGACTGGAACAAGCGGGGCCTGGCCAGGAGAAAGTCCTCGATGGTGGCGAAGAAAAAAGAACCGCGGGGATCGCGAGCCAGGATCAAGGCGTTCAATTGGTTTCTCTTGATGTCAAATCCCGCCTTCACGGAATGCGCGCCTTTGGTGTAATTGATGTCGTCGCTGTACCCGAACAGGTTGTAGGCGAAGGTGCGAGGCAAGGAGACCGTCGGACCGAAACCTGCCGCATAGGGGAATGCTCGGATGGTGTCGATGTTGATGTTCCCGATGATCTCCTGACCTGGAACAAAGGCCAAATTCGGAGTGGGACCGACCGTCTGAACCGGTCTGGTATCCGAGAAAGAGCGATTGAAGCCGAACCGAAAGACATTCAACGTCGAGCCGGAGAAGATCTTCTTTTCTTCGATGGTCCAATACTGATAGCGGCTTTGAAGCCCGGTGCCGAAGATGGGGATCTTCTCCGGGACGAAAACGTCCGCGTCATCGAAGGTGTACCGCGCAAAGAAGGAATCCTGATCGGAGAATTGATGGTCAATTCTCACCGTGAAGTTGTCCTCCCGGATCGGTCGAGCGGGGTTGCTATGAAGGTCAGCCGAGCCATCGCCGTGGTCGCGGCCATTCGGCAGAGGAAATAGATCCAAGTAAGGCTTGGCTCTGGGATCGATTTGCACGCAGCGCAACTGCCCTGGCCTGCTCCGATCCGGCAGGCAACCTCGGTGGGCGTCCGCATTGGGAACCACGGTCACGTGGGACAGGCCCAAGCTCTCCCGCAAGCCTTCGTAGCCTCCGAAAACGAACGTCTTGTCTTTGAGGATGGGGCCGCCTGCCGTCCCTCCGAATTGGTTTCGCTTGAATTCCGGCGGCTGGCGCAGGTCAAAAAAGTTTCGAGCATCCAGGTTGTCATTTCGATGAAAATAGAAGGCGTTGCCGTGAAACTCGTTCGTTCCCGACTTGGTCACGGCATTAATGACCCCGCCGGACTTTCTCCCATACTCCGCACTGTAGGTGTTGGTCAAAACTTTGAACTCGCGCAACGTTTCAATCCCCAACACGATTCCCGCCGCACTTCCGGGAGTGAAATCGGCCTGGTCGTTGATATCGGTTCCATCCAGAAGGAACACATTCGACTGGGGGCGCGATCCGGAAACCGAAAATTTCACCCCGGATCCGAATTGCAATTCCCTGCTCGCATGGGGATAAAGCACGACGCCGGGCTGCAACAAAGCCAGTTGTTCGAAGCTGCGTCCATTCAGGGGCAGGTCCCGTATTTTCTTGTCGTCCACCAGCGCCCCCAACTCCGACGATGCCGTTTCCACGAGCGGTGCTTCTCCAGCGACGACTACCCTTTCCGATATCTCGCCGACCTTCAAGGTGATATCCACCACGGCTTCCCGCCCTACCGTCAGCTTGATACCGCTCCGGATCGCGGTTTGAAAGCCTGCCAGCTCCGCCTGCACTTCATAATTACCCAGGGTCAACTGCGGGACCCGATACCGCCCTTCTTCATCGGTCAACACCGTACGGCTGATGCTAGTCTCCAGGTTCTTCACCGTCATCGTCACGCCGGGTAAGATAGCGCCCGTCTCATCCAGCACGGTCCCGGAGATGGTCGCAGCAGTCATCTGAGCAAAGGACGGGGCAGTACATGCTGCGATCACGCACAGGGTCGCAAGCACGGAGAAAACGAGATCGTGGTGAGCGTCCAAAAAATTTCTTACCATAGGTCCTCCTTCACCCCCTTTCTGCTCAAGAGCTCTCTCCATCAGACCGTGATGGTTTGGCTCAGGGCACCACCAAGATAAACTGGAGAACTGGTCTTCTCACGAAGGGCATTGACGCGTTCCTTGGAGTAGCCGCCGCACTCGTTACTGGTCCGTCGGACAGTGCGTATTCCCGATGACTGGCTTGATTATTGAAGCCCCATGCTGCATTGTCAAGGGGATTTTTGGCGATTTTTTGGTATCATGCCAGGGATGAGAACCCTTGTAATTCTGGGTGTGCTCGCGGCGCTCGGCGAGGTCGCACAGGCGAAGCAGTTCAGCCACGAAAGGTTCGACGCCGTGCTCAAGCAGTTCGTGGACTCGCGCGGCCTGGTGGATTACGCGGCGCTCAAGAAACGGCCCCGCGACCTGGATGATTACGTGCGGCTTCTGGCCGCCTCCAGCCCCGAAAATGCCCCCGCCCTGTTCCCGTCGAAAAACCACGAGCTGGCCTACTGGATCAACGCCTACAACGCACTGATCCTCAGGGAGGTCGTAGGGAGGTATCCGGAGATCCACAGCATCAAGGAGCTGGCAAAGTGGTTCCTGGGGGACGCCTTCGACAAGGAAAACGTGGTGGGGGGGAAAGAGCTGAGCTTCAATCACATCGAGCACCAGATCCTCCGGCCCCGCTTTGGGGAGCCGCGGATCCACTTTATGATCAACTGCGCTTCCCTGAGCTGCGCGCCCCTTCCCCGGGAGGCCGCCACGGCGGAGAACCTTGAGCGCCTCTTGCAGCAGCAAGCCCAACGCTTCTTCCGCTTGCCCTGGAACGCCCGGGTGGACCGCCAAGAGAACCAAGTCTACCTGTCCAAATACTTCGACTGGTTCCCCGAGGATTTTACCGGCTGGTACGGTAAAAAGTTCGGAAAAAGCAAAGCCACCGTGGTGGACTACGTTAAACTTTTTCTCCCGGACCAAGACCGCCGGTACCTGGATGCCCACGGGGACGCGGAAGTGGAATTCGTCTCGTACGACTGGTCCCTCAACGACACCAAGAACCCCAAGGCAGCTCGGATGTGGGGCCAGGTGGACAGGGCATCTCGCTGAATGCCATCGACGGCAAGGAGGTCTCCGATGAACATGGGCCCCGTTTTAGCTGCCGCGTTTGCAGCAAGCTCTCTCTCGCTATCCTCTTTGCATGGAATGCGCCTGGTCACCTTCTCGGCCCACGGGGTGGACCGGCTGGGAGCCGTCGTCGAGGACCGGGTAGTGGACCTCAACCGGAGCTATGAGCGCCTTCTGAGCGAGAAAGGAAACGGGCGGAGCGAAGCCCTGGCGGAAGCACTGGTGCCCCCGGACGTGGTGAGATTTCTCGAGGGTGGGGAGGCGTCACTGCAGGCCGCACGGGAGGCCCTGGCGTGGGTGGAGGAGCGATGGCGTGCGGGAGACGGCGAAGGGCTCCGAGCCCGAGGTGTCCTCTACGCGCTCGGTCAGGTGCGCCTCCGAGCAGCGGTTCCACGACCCCGCAGCATCCTCGCCATGGGTCTGAACTACCGCAAACACGCTGAGGAAACAGGGCAGCCCGTTCCTGAATATCCCATCGTGTTTTCCAAGGAAGGGTCCGTGGTGGGACCTGGCGAGGCCATTGTGATCCCGGCGGCGGTCGCGGAGCCGGACTACGAGGGAGAACTGGCGTTCGTGATCGGCCGGCAGGCCCGTCGCGTGCCCAGGGGTCGTGGCATGGACTACGTGGCCGGGTACTGCGTCTTCAACGACGTAACGGCCCGGGATTTTCAACGGCGCGGAAGCCAGTGGACCCTGGGGAAAAGCCCCGACACCTTTGCCGCCATCGGCCCCTACCTGGTCCTCAAAGACTCGGTCCCCAATCCCCACGCCTTGCGCTTGAAAACCCTGGTGGGAGACGAGATCCTGCAAGATTCCAGCACAGAAGATCTCATCTTCAAGATCCCCGAGATCGTCGAATACATCTCGCAGGTGCTGACCCTGGAGCCTGGGACCGTGATCGCCACCGGGACTCCCCCGGGAGTGGGCTCCGCCCGCACACCCAAGCGATGGCTGCGCCCGGGGGAAGTGGTGCGGGTCGAGATCGAGCGCTTGGGAAGCCTCGAGAACCCCATCCGCCGCGAATAACTACGCCATCCTGGACCTGTCCTCGCAAGATGATCCCTGCACCTCCACGACTCTGATCTTCATGCGGGCGCCTGCCGCATACCTGTCACTGTGGAAGTTCAAACCAATGGTCGTGTCTTACGTCAGCGGGCGTCGTGTCACGGCAGCGTCTAAAACTCATAGTCCGC
This sequence comes from Acidobacteriota bacterium, assembly GCA_016210925.1. GTDB lineage: Bacteria > Acidobacteriota > UBA6911 > JACQTF01 > JACQTF01 > JACQTF01. Next base: position 6,154 of record JACQTF010000125.1, read on the forward strand.
GACCACCACGTGTTCGCAGATCTGGCGGGACCGAGCCAGTACCGGCGCGTGCTTGGGATGTTCGGCATAGGCTTTCAGCCCGTGCCGGTCGCGGAAGGCGGCAATCAGGGCCACATGGTAGGAGCGCGGTGAGGCCAGAAAATCTTCGCCGACCTCGAACTCTTGAACCTCGTGGATCTCCCGGGGCAAGTCGCAAAGCGCAGCCAGGAAGTCCCGACGATCGCCGTCGCTGGTTTCGGTCTTGAACTTGAACAGGACTACGTGTCGGATCATGGCCAACCTCCTGGTGGCCATTCTACCCCGATCCGTCCGTAAGCTATCCGATCGCCTCGTCGGCTTCTCCTCGCGTGACTTCGCCTTATGGCCTCACGTACGGATCGGGGTTCTACAAAATTGTCGGACGCGCCCCGCACCTACCAAAAATAATCAGATCGGCTTTAGGGGAAAAGAACGGTAGGTGCGGGGGGTATAATGGCCGGCACATGGAACGCCTGGTTCTGCTTCACGGTCCCGCCCACGCTGGCCGCGGCTCGATCTTTCTGGATGAGTGCACCCGCCGAATCCGGGAGAACCGTTTTCGATCCCTGGTGTACCTGGTTCCCTCCCGTCGCCGGGCAGACCAGATCAAGTCCGAACTAGCCCGGGTCGTGGGCAGTTTCCTTGAACCGCCCATCCACACCTTTAACGATTTCGTCCTGGAACTCTACTTGCGAGTCCCGGACCGGGGCATCCTGATCGATTCCCAGGCCCGCGCCACCCTCCTGGAGGAGATCCTGGTGGAGGGCCGCGACCAATATCCCTATTTGCTCCAGGGGCGGGAGCGCCCTCATCCCGGACTGGTTCGGAGGCTCGCCGAGTGGATCGCGGAGCTGAAAAACCACCTCTACACCTCCGAGAGCTTTCCGTCGGCCCTCCGGGCGGTGCGGGGCTCGCTGGACAACAAGGACCATGAGCTGTGCAGGGTTTTTTCAGAGTACCATCAGAAGCTGAAAGCGCATGCTCTGGTGGACCCGGAGGGGACTTTTCAGTTGGTGGAGTTGCTGCTGGAGGGCCCCAACGCCAGCTCGCTCTTTGAGGGTAAGGAGCTGCTCTTGCTGGACGGCTTCTACGACTTCACGCCCGCGGAGGAGAAGATCCTGGACCGCATGTTCCGGCATTTTCCGGAGGTGCGAGTCCGCATGGACTACCTGCCACGACCTCGCGTTTTCGCACCGGCCGAAAGGCTGTACCGCAAGTTCGCCTCCCTGGCCTCCGGACTGGAAGAAGTTCCTCGGAAAGCGGACGACTGGAGAGTGCCCATGGATTGGGAGCTGTTCGAGCCGTGGGAGCCCGGGCCCGAAGGACTGTCGCTGGGCGGACACGTCGTACTGCGCGCCGCTCGGGATCGGCGGGACGAAGTGGAGATCCTGGCGCAATCCATCAAGACGACCCTCCTGGAGCAGCCGGGCCTTCTCCCGGAGTCGGTGGCCGTGGTCTTTCGAGATCTTCACCCGTACCTCCCCTTCCTCCGGGAACTCTTCCCGCAGTACGGTATCCCGTTTTCGCTCTACCTGGGTGAGCGCCTGGCGGAGACGCCGGTGGCGGTTGCCGCCCTGGCGGCCCTGGATGCCCGGTTGCAGGATTTCCACAGGGAGGCGGTGTTGAGGGTGCTGGCATCGCCTTACGTCACGTTCCAGTTTTCCTCCGAGGAGCCCGGAGCGTTGACGCTCGAGTTCGACGCGGTCAGCTATTGGGCGCGCAAACTCAGTGTGGTCAGAGGACGCGCCGACTGGATCAACAGGATCGATGGGGAGCTGGACAGGCTGCGGAGCCGGCTCAGCCGATACCAGGAGGGCGACTACGATCCCGACCTGGTCGCGGATGTGGAGACAGCCCGCCAGCGGCTTTCCAGGGAGCTTCGGAGCCTCAGCCGGCTGCGGCAAGGCATCATCGCCTTCTTTGATTTTCTGGAAGAGTGGCAGGACGAACTGGACGGCCAGACCTTTCGGCAGCAGTTCCTGCAACTTTTGGAGCGGTTGAATCTGCGCCAGAACCTGGCGTCTTTTTATGAGGAGGACTTGCCGGCGGATCGCCGGGGGATCCTGCTGCGCGACTCTGTGTCCATGGAAAAGCTCTGCGGGGCGCTAGACCAGTTGGTCTGGACGGTCTCGTTCAGCGCCCGGAAGTCACTGCCCCTGCCTGCCTGGGTCGATCTGCTCCGTGTAGCGCTCGCCGAGGCTCGACTTCCCGAGGTCCGTGCCGAAGGTCAGGGTGTCCAGGTCATGGAGGTCCTGGAGATCCGCCAGTTAGATTTCCACATCATCTACCTGGGAGGCCTGGTGGAGGGTGAGTTTCCCTCCGCAGGCCGCGGAGATATTTTTTATGATGATTCCGTCCGGAGTGCCCTGGGGCTGCGGCGGATCCGCGATCAAGCTGCAGAAGAGCGATATTTGTTTTACACCTGCGTCACTGCCCCCTGCGAACGTCTGGTCCTGACCTGCTCCCTGTCGGACCGCGAAGAACCCCTGGTGCGTTCCTTTTTCGTGGACGAGATGCGGCGCCGTTTCGCCCTGGAGGAGCCGCCCCTCTCCCAGGACCCGCTCCACCGAAAGGGATTGCAACTGCAACTGGGGGCCAGGCTCTGCGAAGCGGCAGCCCCCGACGGGCTCCTGGCGTGGATCCGGAGCCCGGATCCCGAGCACCGCGAGTGGCTTTGCCAGGGCCTTGCAGCACTGGATGTTTCCCGGCAAAGATTGTCCGGCCTGAAGTCCGTATTCTCAGGTCAGGTGTCTTCCGAAACCGGCCTGGAAGTCATCGCTCAAGGTTTCGGCGAGGACCATGTCTTTTCCATCTCTCAGGTGGAAAACTACGCTCGTTGCCCCTTCGCGTACTTTTCTTCCTATGTTCTGGGCCTGGAACCACTGCCGGAGCCGGAGGAGGAGCTCACGCCCCTGACCCGGGGTGAGATCCTGCACCGGATCGTCTACCGTTTCTATGAGGAACGGCGCAGCGAGAAAGCGCCACCGCTGAGCTGGCTGAGGCACCCCGAGCGCGACACAGCGAGAGCCCGGCTGAAGGCCATCGCCCGGGAAGAGCTAGCGCGCCTCCGGTTCCAGGGACTGGCGTGGCAGGCCGAGATGGACAGGCTGCTGGGCGATGGGCGCCCCGGCCTGCTGGACTTTTTCTTCGACCGGGAGTGCCAGGAACAAAGGTTTCAGCCGGCCTATTTTGAGCTGGCGTTCGGCAAGACCTTGAAGATGGAGTTCTGCGACCCGCAGTCGCAGAAGGATCCGGTCACATTACGCTGTGGCGACCGGGAAGTGCGGTTCCGGGGAAAGGTGGACCGGGTGGACGTGGCGGGAGGCGATTTCCGGGTGTTGGATTACAAGACCGGAAGCGGGCTGCCCACCCTCAAGCAAATTGAGGAGGGCTTTAGCTTCCAGCTTCCCATCTACATCCTGGCTGTGGAAGCCCTCCTGAAAGAAAAAGGATTGGAAGCGGCGGGCGCTGCCTTCTACGAGCTGAGGGATCCGGCACGCGTCGGTCCTCAGAAGTACTTCGGAATCAAAGAACGGCTGGATCGCCGCGCCAAGTATCCCACCCATGAGGAGTTCCGCCGGAAGCTGGAGGAGTCCCAAACCCATCTGGCCAGCCACCTCCAGCAGTTGGAAACAGGGGCCTTTGCGACGACCGAGCGAAAGGAGATGGAGACCTTTTGCCGAAGGTCGTGCGACTTCCGTCGGATCTGCCGGAAGTGGGAAAAGCAAATGCGATAACCCCGCACCTACTGAAAATGAGATCCACTGGTGCGGGCGAAAGAAAGGGTAGGTGCGGGGTGAAGTGGACCGTGAATCAGCAAAAGGCCCTGGACCTGAACCGCAACCTGGCGGTCACCGCTGGCGCGGGTTCCGGCAAGACCAGCGTCCTGGTGGAGCGGTTCGTCCAGATCCTCAGGCGCTACCCCGGTCTGGAGGTCAGCCGGATCCTCGCGCTCACCTTCACCAAAAAAGCGGCGGGAGAGATGCGGGACCGGATTCGGACGCGCCTGCTCGAACTGGTGAACGACCCTGGTGCGGAGACCGGCCGTTGGCAGCGCGCCCTGGAAGAATTGGATCAGGCCCACATCTCCACCCTCCATTCGTTCTGCGCATCGCTGCTGCGGGCGCATCCGGTGGAAGCCGGCGTGGATCCTTCCTTTGAGACCGTGGAAGGCATGGATGAGCGACTGCTCCAGGAGGAAAGCCTGGAAGACGCCCTGGCCCTTCTCGAAAAGGATGACCACGGCCCGGGAAAGGGAGCAGTCGCGCTTCTTTACCGGCACTGGAAGCGCTCGGGGCTCCGGTCGGTTTTGCGGGAGCTGATGAGCCATCGCCAGCGCGCGGCTCCTCAGCTTGCTTTTTACCGCTGCAGCCCCGTGGAGGAGGTTCTCAGGAACTGGCAGGAGCGGACGCAGCACCGGGTCCTCCAGATCATAGAAAAAATTCGACGGGATGCCGCCCTGGGCAACGCGATTCGGCAGTTGCGTTCGGTACCGGCCGCGAATTCCAGGGTCCTTGATCACTGCCAGTCCTTGTGCTCCGCCTGGGACCGGCTGGTGGGACTTCCGGACGTTGCTGCTGGTGCGTTCCTCGAGTTGCTGAACCTGTGTTTCAAAAAAGACGGGAAGCCGGTGAGGGTGACCGCACCCGAGGTGGAGGCGCAGCTCAAAATCGTGAACTCCCGATTGGAGTTGTTCCTGGAATACCGCGATCTGATCCAGGCCAACTTCGACTCGGACCGCGAACGGGAGGGAGTGGAGGTGTTGCAGGCACTCGAGGTGGCTTTTCGCGCCTTCCTGGAAGCGTACCGCGAGAGAAAACGAAACGGGCAGATCCTGGATTTCACCGACCTGGAAGAGATGGCGGATCGTCTCCTGGGCCGTTCCGAGGAAGTGGGGCAGGCCCAGAAGAAACTGTATCGGTTCGTGATGGTGGACGAATTTCAGGATACCAATGATGCCCAGTGGCGGATCCTGCGGGCCCTGGTCTCCGACGAGCAAGGGAGGCTGGAGCGGGACCGGCTCTTCATCGTGGGCGACCCGAAACAATCCATCTATCGCTTTCGCAACGCCGACGTGACGGTCTTCAACGAGGTGAAACCCTTCCTGGTGGAAGCCAACCGCCGCCACAACTGCGGGGATATGCCTTTCCTCTCCCTCGAGGGAACACTTTTGCCCTCCCACGAGGAGGAACGAATGGGCATGCTCACGCTGGACGAGAATTTCCGTTCGGTGGAAGGACCGCTGGACTTCTGCAACTTCCTGTTCGAGCGCATCCTGGAAACAACGGGGGAGCCATGGGAAGCTCCCTTCCAGAGGCTGCGCCAGATGAAGCGTGAACCCGCCGTAGCGGGCAGCGTGGAGCTCCTCCTGATCCATCCCCTGCTGGGCGAAGCTGGAAATCGAGAGAGGTGGTTCGGCAGGCTCACCACAAGGAGGGAGTGGGACGAGGAAGAACCCGAGGGCGAACCTGCCATCGACCTGGAGGAGGCGGAGCAGGAGGCCGAGCTGGCGGCCCGGCGGTTGCGGGCCCTGCGGGAGAGCGGCGTGCGGATCAGGAATCCTGAGACGGACCAACCGGAGCCCGTCTCGTGGGGCCACATGGCCATGCTGCTGGCGCGGCGGACCCAGTTGCAGTACTTCGAGTCCGCCTTGCGGAAATACCGGGTGCCTTTCCACGTGGCCAGCGGGGTCGGGTTCTACCAGCGGCAGGAGATCTTCGATCTGGCGAACCTGGTCCTGTTCCTGGTGAACCCTGATGACGACGTGGCCCTGGTGGGCGCTCTTCGGTCACCTCTCTTGGGACTCTCCGACGAGACCCTGCTGCTGGCCTCCTCGGGGCGGGGAGGTTCCTTTTGGCAAAAGATCCGCGGGCTGGCGCGGGAGAAACCGGCAGGCCTCCCACCCTCTCAGAGGGACGTCCTCTCGCGGGCCCTTGCCTGGCTGGAGGAATGGCTCGCTCTGCGAGGCCGGTTGCCGGTGTCGGAACTGTTGGGAAAGATCCTGGAGGACGCGGGCGGCTGGATGGCCTATCGCCAGGAATTCGCTCGCCGGGGCGAGCAGTCCGTCGCCAACCTGGAAAAGCTCCTGGACCAGGCTCGCCGATTCCAGGGGTCGGGCTTCCTGTCATTGGCGGACTTCGCCGAGCGGCTATCCCTGCTGATGGACGAGGAGACCCGCGAGGGCGAGGCGCAGCTCCAACTGGAAAAGAGTGACACGGTGAAGATTCTGACCATCCACGGCGCGAAAGGGTTGGAGTTCCCGGTGGTGCTCGTTCCGGAGATCCATCGCCATTTCAACTTCGGCCGGAGCTGGGTGTACTCGGACAAGAACTATGGCCTGGCCCTCTGCATCCAGGACCCGTCCCAGGACTTCAAGGTCGCGCCCACCCACTACGCCCGCCTGTTGCGCCAGCTGCACCGGGAGCAAGAGATCGTCGAACAGCGGCGGCTCTTTTACGTGGCCGCCACCCGTGCCCGGGACATGCTCATGCTCTCGGGGCGAATCCGGTTCCCTAAGGAGAAGCGAGCCGACCGGCTGACGTGGGGCGCGTGGGTCCGAGAGGCTGTGGGCCGAAAGCTGGTACCCGCCTCTTCCCAGTCCTCAGGTTTCGTTCCGGTTTACGACGATCCGGGACAAATCCCGATCCGCCCCGACGAGCCGGCTCCGAAGCGCCTCCAGTTGGACGAAGCGCTTCAGGCTGCCAGTTCATGGACGGACGAGCCCTTGCCGTCCCAGCACGCCCTGCCGGTCCCGGAGTGGAACAGGCGCCTGGCCCCTCTGGCGAGGGCCGCGGCGGAATTCTCTGCTTCCGAAGTCGAAACCTTCTCCGTCTGTCCGAGGAAGTACCTCCTGGCGCACGCATTGAAGATGGACGAGCGGCAGAACACCGGTGCGGCCTCCGGGACCGAAATCAGCCCGGTCCTCCTGGGAACCGTGTTGCACCGGCTCTTCGAGATCCATCCCGCCGGTGGCACTGCATTGCCTCGTGAATCGATCCGGCGGCTCTTGCAGGAATACCGGATCTTGGAGGGAACCCGACGTGATTCGTTGGAGGAGAGGATTGCCGCAATTTACGACCGTTTTCAGCGCTCGTCCCTGGGCCTGGAAATGTCCGCTGCCGCCGGCCTCTTCAGCGAGCAGCCCTTCCTCCTGATCCTCGAAGAGGGCCGGGTCCGCGGAAAGATGGACAAACTGTGGAAAATCGGTTCGGGCTGGCGGATTCTAGATTTCAAGACGGGGAGCCTGACCCCGGCGGAGCTGGAGAAGACGGCCGCTCATTACGAGACCCAGATGAAGATCTACGCTCTGGCTGTCCACAAGGTTGTTGGAGGGGAGAACAAAGGCGTCCACGCCTCCCTCTACTTCACAGAGCTCGATTGCGCTTACGACTTTGACTTTGGGGGCCGCTTCCAGGAAATCGAGCTGGAGGTCAACGGCTGGCTTCGCCAGATGAAGGAGCAGCAGTATCCGCTGGTGAACCGGCCCGAAATCTGCTACCCGTGCGGCTACTTCCAGTCCCGCCTCTGCCGGCCCCTCCTTGTAAAAGAAACCTGAAACTCTAAAACCTGAAACCAAAGATTTTTTTGTTTCAGGTTTCGAGTTTCAGAGTTTCGAGTTTCAAAAAGTAAACTTCACACCGAGCTGGACGCTGAAGGGATCGCCGACATTGCGGTCGCCCTTTGTCACCAAAGCGCTGTTCGTGTTGCTCAGGACCACGAAACTGTTTGGTGGGACGGTGGAGGTAATGCTGCGGTTCGCGCGGTTCGTCACGTTGAGCAGGTCAGCGAGAAGCTCCAGTTGATGCGTTTCCGTGAGGCGCACCGTCTTGCTCACCCGCAGGTCCCAGTTGAAGTGCCAGGGCTGGCTCAGGGAGTTCCGCGGGAACGGCTTCCCGTCCACCCAGGGGCGATCGCTGCTGGAATTGCCGTCCCCGTTGCCACCCAGAAAAACGATCGCGTTGGGCTGGCCAATGAGGTTGCGGAACAGCGTCAGCACCCCTCTGGAATCATTAAGCGGCGTTTGGGTCGCGGAGTCGGAATCCGTTGTGACGTTCAACGGCACGCCGGAGCGCGCCGTCACAATGGGCGAGACCTGGAAACCCCACGGCAGCGACCAGACACCGTTCATGACGAAGTTGTGCCGGACGTCCAGGATCGAACGGCCCCAGTCGAAGTCCAAGTTCATCGGGTCCACGGCGTAGCGAGTCGAGGCATCGCGTTCGTTGTCGTCGTGACTGAAGTTGTGCCCGTAAGTGTAAAAGCCCTGCAATTGGAAATTGCGGCTGTATCGCTTGTTCAGCGCAATGGTCAAGCCCTGGTAGCGAGCGTTGGCGCTGCTTTCGGCCTGCACCACGAAGTTCGCGAACGGGAAAGGCCGGGCTGTCCGGCTGTAGATTGGCCGGCCCGAGACCGGGCTGATCGTGGGCGGGAACAGGTTAACGTCGCGCAGCCGCTGCAGGTGGGTCGTGAAGGCGTAGGTATATTGAACCGAGAGGGTCGCGTCGCGGAAGATCTCGTACTCCACCGAGGGTCCCAGGCGGAAGGCCCTCGAGTTTTTGAAATTGGGGTCAATCATCCGCACATCGCCGCCCGGAATAGTTCCCTGAGCAGGTAGAGCGCCGGGGAAAGAATCGAACGGGATCTCATAAGGTCCGGCGTAGTTAGGTGGAACAAACGGCCTCGGGCAGGGGATGGCGGTTCGGGAGCAATCGCTAATGACCAGGCTCGTGCCCTTGCGGGCGTCGCCGTTCTCGTTGATGGGAGCAGACATGAGCAGCATGGGCGTGCGGGCGTAAAACAGCCCCGTCCACAGTCGAACCACGGTCTTGTCGTTGGCGCTCCAGGCAAAGCCCAGGCGCGGCGCCCACATCCGCAGATCATTGGGGATCTTGCGCGTTTGCTTCGGGAAGTCCGGGTTTGGGATCTCGCTGGAGGGATTGATTTGGCCCTCCCAGCGCAGCCCCCCGTTTAAAGTGAAGTCCCGGGTGACCTTCCAATTGTCCTGGGCGAAGAAGGCAAGCTCGTGCATGCGGGCCTCCAGGACACCGGGGATAAACGACTGCTCGATTCGCGTAGGGGTACCTGTCACAAAGTTCTGGAAGGCGCTGCGACCAAGTCCGACGCCGAACCTGACCCGCCCACGGGCATTGGAGCGAAAAATCTGGTCTACCGTGCTGGTGTTGTAGTCGGCTCCGAACTTCAGGTCATGCTTTCCGGCCACGTAGGAGAAGTTATTTGTGAACTGGGTGCGGGTGTCGGTCTCCGGGATGGGCAGGAAACGCACAGCCCCCAGGCCCGCACGGGTGGAGGTGATACCGACGATCTCAATCTGCGTTCCGTCCTTCAGGCCATTCTTTACGGCCGCGCCCGGGATGGGGTCCTGGACGCGCGGCCGGTCCTCCCAGCTATAGTTGAACCGGAATTCATTGACGGCCCGGGGCGTCAATACCCAATTCCACTGGGCCACCGCATTGTGGCTCCGGTCCAGCTCGGAGCCAAAAGCTTCTTCCGCGGAGTCGATCGTGCGGGGGAAGCCATGGGTGCCTTTGGCCTGCTCGCTGCGAAGATAGTTGTAACGGCCAAACAGCGTATGCTGGCTATTCACCACCCAGTCCGCCCGGCCCAGGTGTGACCTGAGATGGTCGGTGCCGGAGATGGTTTTTTCCTTGCCGAGAAGAAATTGGGCCGCAGCCCTGGTATTCGGGTCGGAGCTGCTTAAAGCCGCCAGGAGCTCGCTTCGATTCGCCCCCCAGGCGATGACCAGGGGCACGATCCGCCGCTGGAGGTCGGTGTTGAAGTAAAAGAACAGCTTGTCTTTGAGGACGGGACCGCCCAGGTGGCCACCCACTTGATGCCTGTAGCCGACGGGCTTCAAAGGAACTGGCCGGGTCTCGTCTTGCTTGATCAGCTCCTTGTGGTGCAGGTAGTACCAGGCCCCCCCATGGAACTCATTGGTGCCGGACTTGGTCACCACGTTCACCAATCCCCCTCCCGACCGCCCGAACTCAGCATTGTAGCCGTTGTTCAGGACCACGAACTCCTTGATCGCCTCCATGCTCACCGAAAAGGGTGGCCGGTCCCCGCCCACTTGCCCGCCGAAAAATGGATTGTTGCGGTCGGCTCCGTCGATGGTGAAGTTGCTATTGATGCCCTTGGCCCCGCCGATGGACTGGGTGTTTCGCCCCGCGGTCACGGTGCCTGGGGTGAGAAAAATGAACGTTTCGAAGTTGCGCGCGACAAGGGGCAGGCTGGTCAGAGAGCGCGTGTTGATGTTCGTCGTGAAGCTGGTCCGGCTGGTTTCGATCAACGGCGCTTCGGTGCCCACGGTGATGGTCTCGGTCACGCCCGAGACCTTCATTCCAATATCCACGGTCAGCAAGCCCCCCACCCTCAGCCGCACGTTTTCCACAACCGCAGTGGCAAAACCCTGGAGGCTGGCCGTGACCTGGTAAAATCCGCTGGGCAGCAGCGTGGCAAAGTACCGGCCATCACCATCGGTGGTCAGCGTGCGGGTTAAATTGGTCTCGGTGTTGCGGACTTCTACCGTGACGCCGGGGATCACACCCCCTGTCTCATCGGTAACGGTCCCCTCAATGGTTCCTCCGGCAGCCTGGGATTGGGCCAGGGCGAACGAACTGCCGAAGCTTCCGAATACCAGGCAAAACACCATCGCGCGCCATGCGTTCTTCATAGGATCATTCCTCCAAGGAGTTGACATCCTTCCTACCCGGCTTCAAAAGGAATGTCAAGTGGAATAGAATAGGGGGACAGACTACTGAAAAGGTTTTTTTCAGTAGTCTGTCCCCTCAAAAAAAAAGGAGGAAGGGTCATGGCTAAGGGGCGATGGGTAGCAGCATTTTTGCTGACGATTTTGGTGATGGCCATGCTTTTCTCGGGCGTCCTGTTCTACCTCTGGAAGTCGTTCACAGCACCCCCCGAGCTGAGCACCGGCACCGTCCTGAGCCTGGAAATCTCCGGCCACCTGGCCGAGGGGCCCACCGAGAGCCCCCTCCTGGACTTGCTTAGGGAGGAGAAGATCAACTTGTTCGACGTCCGCCAGGCTCTGGGATTCGCCGCGAAGGACCCGCGGATACACGGCGTGCTTCTGGAGATCGGGCCCCTCAACCTGGGATGGGGCGCCATCGAGGAGCTGCGGGGTGAACTGCTCAAGTTCAGGGCGTCCAAGAAGCCGGCGCACGCCCTGCTGGGCGGGGACTTCATCGAAGAGAGGGAGTACTATCTGGCCACCAGCGCCAGCCAGATCGTCCTGAACCCCGAGGCGGGGGCCCTGCTCAACGGATTACTGGCAGAGGTGTCTTTCTACCGCAAGGCTCTGGACAAGCTGCGGATTGAGCCCCAATTCATCCAGTATAAGGAGTACAAGAACGCGGCCGAGCCGTTTTCCCGGGAGCATATGTCTCCCTACTTCCGGGAGGCCCTGGACACGGTCCTGACCGACATCCAGGGGCGCTTCGTCCACGCTGTGTCCACCTCCCGAAAGCTCGAGACTGCCCGCATCCTCCAGGTCCTGAACGCGGGGCTATGGACGGCACCCATGGCCCAGCAACAGGGCTTAGTAGACCAGTTGGGGTACCGGGATGAGGTGGAAGAGGCACTGGCAGCAGTCCAGCAAAAAGATAAGAAGGTCTTCCGTTCGGTGAGCGTGGCGGAATACCTGCGCGCTGCCCGCGACCGGTTCACACCCGGCCGGGACCGGCCGCGCATCGGCCTGGTCTTCGCCACCGGCGTGATCAGCAGTGGGAAGAGCGAGGCGTTCTCGGACATCTTGGGGGGCCGCACCGTTTCCGAGTACCTTCGGAAGCTCAGGAAGGACGAAAAGATCAAGGCCATCGTCGTTCGAGTGGACAGCCCGGGCGGCTCTGCTGTGGGCTCCGACATGGTATGGCGTGAAATCCGTCTCGCCCGGGAAGCCAAGAAGCCCGTGGTGGTCTCCATGTCGTCGGTGGCCGGCTCGGGGGGCTATTACATTTCCATGGCGGCAGATGCCATTGTGGCCCAGCCCTCGGCCATTACGGGCTCTATCGGCGTGGTCTTCGGGAAGCTCAATCTCCGCCGCTTCTTCGAGTGGCTGGGGATCAACGTGGACCAAGTCAAGAAGGCTGAGAATGCCGACATGCTGTCCGGGTATTCCAGCCTCACGCCGGGCCAGGAAGTGCGGGTTCGCCTCTGGATGGAACAGGTGTATGAGGACTTCGTGAACAAGGTGGCCCGGGGAAGGAACAGCAGCGCCGAAAAGATCGAGGCCATCGCCAAGGGGCGCATCTGGACCGGGCTCCAAGCCAAGGAGCGGGGCTTGGTGGACGAACTGGGAGGAATGGAAAAAGCTTTGGAGATCGCCAAGCAAAAGGTGGGGATCAAGAAGGACGAAGAGGTCCAGCTGGTGATCTATCCCAGGAAGAAGACGCTGTGGGAGGCCCTGGCTGCCGGGGAGCTGCCCCTTCGCTCCCTCCGAGCCCGCCTGGATTCCTTGGTGCCCGAATGGAAGCCTGCGTCCCAACCTCAGGTCTGGCTCCTGTCGCCGGAAATCCGGATTTACTAAAGGGCATGTCTCCATCCCTGGTCAGGTTGGCCCCAGCTCGAATGCCTTGTTTTCCAGGCAACCATAATTCTGCCAAACTCAAACCGCCAACCATTCAAATTTCAGAACATAAATTCAGCTGATTGAATTGGACGGAGCCGTTTCTTTTCGGTGCCCAGGCTGACGTGTCCCTTAACTCACAGCGGTCGCGCCATTTGCCAGTACAGCGTTCGCCGGAGTCTTTGTGGCATACGATTTGCGTCGTATGTGCGCCCACTCGTTTCCGGAACCAAAGCAAGGGTA
>JACQTF010000130.1 GCA_016210925.1 Acidobacteriota bacterium
GTAGAGGGGATCGAGGTCGTTGCAGGAAAACCGTCCTTCGTTGAAGAGCGCGGAGTTATACTGACGGATGAGGTCCGCTGGAAGATCGACGCGCTCAGCGCCGAGGGTAAGACTGTGGTTGTTGTGGCCTGCGGTGGACAAGCCATCGGCGCACTGGCGCTCCAGGATACGCCGCGCCGTGGCGCGGAGCGGCTGATGGAGAAGCTCCGCCGTCGCAGGCTGAAGACCGTCATGCTGACGGGTGACACTCGGCGAGTGGCCGAGGCTATTGGTACAACCCTCGGAGTCGATGAGGTCAGGGCGGAACTGCTTCCTGAGGAAAAGGTCTCTGCAATTGAAGCCCTCCAGGCTGAGGGCCGCACGGTCGCCATGGTCGGTGACGGTATCAACGATGCTCCGGCGCTGGCGCAGTCCGATGTGGGACTCGCGATCGGCGCCGGTACCGATGTGGCCATCGAGTCCGCCGGCGTCATCCTGGTCAGCGACAGGCTCGGGGACGTTCTGGGCGCCTTGATTCTGGGCAGGGCAAGCTTGCGTACCATGACTGGGAACCTGATCGTCGCCGTGCTTTTTAACATCGTTGGGATGGTCCTGGCGGCCATGGGACTGGTGACGCCGGCACTGGCAATCATGGTCATGGTGCTGAGCATCTTCGCGATCCTTCTGAACACGCTCCGCATCCGGGCCATCGACCTCGAGCGCGAGGACGTGGCGGAGGGCGGCTCGCTGGCTGAGATGGAGTTCCTGGTCCCGAACATGGTCTGCGAGGGGTGTGCCGAGAAGATCAGCGCGGCGCTGACCCCGATCCCGGGAGTGCAAGAGGTCAAGGCAAAGGTACCGCGAAAACGGGTCCGCGTCCGGTATGAGCCAGCGAAAGTGCGGGAGCGGCAACTCAAGGACGCGCTCGACAGGGCCGGGTTCGCGGCCGTGGAGGCGTAGGCGAACATGCGACTCAGGCGATTGCTCATTTTCCTGCTGGCGATGGCGGCGTGGCCCCACCCCGCAGGATATGGACAAATCAACTCGCCGGGAGCCAGGACGCTGTTTGCCCGCAGGTGGATGTACCGCTCCGATTGGAGGGTGATCCGTCTCTCCAAGCTGCTGGCGGAAGGCAAAGAAGTCGCAGATCCATTGAACCGCGAGGTGGATGTGCTGGCCTGGGAGAACTTCCTGGTGTACGGCCTGCCGCGCCAAATCACCGCGGTAAGTGTTCTGCCTCTGGTGACGCGGAGCATTTCCCTGGAAGGGGAGGGGCAACGGCGCTCGTCCCGGGAGACGGGTCTCGCAGATCCTGTGTTCCTGCTCCAGTACGATGGGCTTTACCGCAAGAACCGGCCCGGGGGTTTTACGCGACTGGCGGGCTTCTTCGGAGTCAGAGCGCCCTGGGGCCAGCAGCCCTTCTCCACCGAGGCCACCGCCCTCCTGCAGGGCTTGATTTTCACCCATTCCACGCCCCGCTGGTTTTTCAACGGCGATTTCCAGTGGCTGGCCAGCACCCGGACGCAGGGCCTCAAGCCCGGTGACGTCTTCCAGTACGACGCTTCCGCCATGTACCGGCTCCGGACCTACCCTCAGCACAGGGACCTGTTTCTGGTTTTTGAAGTCAATGCTTTGTCGGAGCGGAGGGGAGATCAAAACGGCGTGAAAGTGAATGACACGGGTGGAAATATCGTTTTTCTCTCCCCCGGGATCGAATTTTTCCTCAAGCCCAACCTGGCACTGGAATTTTCCGCCCAGATTCCCGTCCATCAAGACCTTCGTGGAACCCAGCTGGGGCGCGATTTTACCCTGGCCACCGGTTTTCGTCTCGTGTATTGAACGATGGAGGTATGTCAATGGCCACAATGAAACAGTTCTTGTCGATTCCGCTTCTGATCCTTGTCTTCGGGCCAGCCTTTTCCCAGCTGGCCAACGGCCAGGTGCTGGAAGCCCGGGCCTGGATCGAAGGCATGTCCTGATCGCTTTGAGCCTACGGGGCGGAAAAAGCCCTGGAACGCCTGGAAGGCGTTCGCGATGCTCAGGTCAAAGATCTCAAGACGGGACTGACCGTGGTCCTGCCAAAGCCGGGCCAGTCATTCGATCCAGTTGCCGTTCCCAAAGCCGTCAAGGATGCTGGCTTCTCGATTCCGAAGGTGGAAGTGGTCGCGAAGGGGAAAGTGGAAAGGTTCGAGAACTTCCTGGCACTGAGGGTGCCGGGTCTCGCCCGAACGTTCGTGCTGGAGGGGGGCAGCCAGATCGGGCAATTGAAAGCGAAGCCGGGTGTCATTGGGGCCGAGGTGACCGTGACCGGCGTGCTGCACCCGTTTCACGGAGATAAGCCTCCCGGGCTGACAGTGGAAAAGTTCGAATGACGGCGGTGTAAAAGACTCGGATGAATCGTTCATGCCGGCTCGTCCTCGTCGGGGCGACTGTTCTCGCGGCCCTGTCCGCGTGCCAGAAGACCGGTCTGCCTCTCCGCTACGAGGTGGAAACTCACTGGGGCAGGGCGGGTCAGAACCTGGGCGAATTGAATGGCCCACAGGGTCTCGCGGTGGATCAGGCCCAGCGGGTTTATGTCGCCGAGGCCGGCAATGGCCGGGTTCAGGTCTTTGCTTCGACGGGAGCTCCGTTGCTGGCTTTGGGAACGGAGGAGGGGCCGGGGAAGCTGAAGCGGCCGCTGGATGTGGCCTTGGGCAAAGAGGGAAACATCTATGTTGCCGATTTCGACCGGGATGCGATTCTCGTTTACGATCCCCAGGGGAAGTTTCTTTTTAGCTGGGGCAGACACGGGGCTGCCCCTGGAGAATTCTCAGCCCCCATCGGGATCGCCGCAGACCGGGCCGGAAACGTCTATGTGACGGAATTTTACAATCACCGCGTTCAAGCCTTCGACCCCAGCGGAAACTTCCTGTTGTCCTGGGGTGGCAAAGGCTGGACCCCCTCCAAGCTCAGCTATCCGGTGAGTCTGACCGTCACCTCGGATGACCGCGTCGTCGTCGCGGACACCCACAACCACCGGATCAAGACTTTCTCTCCCCAAGGAAAACTGCTCGATGGCTTCGGCTACAGAAAACTTCCGTGGGTGGACCTCTGGTTGGAACTGAGCGAGCCGACGGATGTGGCGCAGGACGCCTCGGGCCGCCTCCACATCGCCGACAGCGGCCATCACCGAATCCTCATGACCACCTCCGAGGGTGATCTTCTCGCCCAGTGGGTCCTGCCGGAGTGGCAGGGTCCGAAATTTCTTTCGCCCACCGGAGTCGCCGCCTCCGGCCATCGCACCTACGTCTCGGACGTGGCCAACAGCCGCGTCTACGTCTTGAAGGTGGCGCCTAAAGCGGGGAGTCGCTAGCCAGCGCTTCACTCCCGAATGGATCCCGGCTGAAATTTTTCTCTTGACTCTGGAGGTAACTACAAGGTTTAGCATTGAGCTGGAGGGATCATGGGAGAAACGCAACGGATGTTCATCGGTGAAGTGGCAAGGCTCAGCGGGCTGGGAATTGAGACGCTCCGATTCTATGAGAAGGAGGGTTTGATCCGACGTTCGTGATCTTTTGAAGGCGAAACTTGAGACTGTGGAGACCAAACTGAAGGAGCTGAAGCGCATCCGCGCGGAACTCGAGCAGGCCCTGCGCCAGTGCGAAGGCCAAATTCGACAGCGCCACACTCGTGCCGAATGTCCGGTGCTGGTTGGGATCGAAACCGAGATCCATCTGACAAGCCGCCGCCGGCGCGGCCGCGTGGGAAAGGAGGCTCAGGAATGAGGAACGGATTTCTGGCAGCCACGGGAGCGGTCCTTTCCGCCATTCTTGGCTCTCTGTGCTGCTTCGGACCTTTCGTAGCGGCAGCCCTGGGAATCACGGGAGCCGGTTTTACGCAATGGTTCAAGCCGTACCGGCCTTGGCTGGCTGGGATCGCAGCGGCCCTGATCGGTCTCGGCTTCTATGCGGTGTACGGGCGGAGCTCCATCGCATGCTCGGCGGAAGGCGCCTCGTGTCAGTCGGGTCGAGGAAGGCGGTGGCAAAAACTGGCGCTCTGGTTAGCCGCCGGAGCGGCACTGCTCCTGTTGCTCTTTCCCTATTACATCCCCCTGATCACTTGAAGGAGGCATTCGATGAGGGTTTTTCTTTTTGGCGGGTTGATCTTGTTGGTGGCATTTGTGCTCCTGACCTGGGGCGCGAGTGGAGAAAGACAAGGACAGGTTGGAAGAACGCAAACTTTCTCCGTCAAGGGCATGACCTGCGGGGGGTGCAGTGCGGCGGTGAAGCTCTCCCCCAAAAAGCTGGACGGCGTCCTGGATGGGCAGGTCGATCACAGGGAGGGCAGGGCGGTGGTCCAATACGACCCAGCGAAGCTGAATGAGGAAAAGATCATCTCCGCGGTGGAAAAAGCCGGCTTCGAGGCGGAGGTCCAATCCAAGTCCCCTCTTGGAAGCACGATCTGAAAGTCCGCGTCGGGATCAAGGAGACGCAGGACCCCATTCCGCTCTGTTACTGCTTCGGCCACACCCGGGCCTCGATCGCCCTGGAGATTGCCCGGAGCGGCCGGTCCACCGTGATTGAGCGCATCGGAATGGAGGTCCGGGCCGGACGCTGTTTTTGCGAGAGAAGTAACCCCTCCGGCTCCTGTTGCCTGGGGGATGTCAGCCGCGCCGTCCGGGAGCTGTTGGGACAAAGTTCCCAGCCATCCGATGTGCGTTGAGGATTGGCGCAGAAATCAGTTTTCGAAGGTGCTTGTGAAATTGGGCTTGCGATAGGGTCCCTTTCATGCCGCTGAAGGATCATCTGGACAAAATCGGACTTGGAGGTTCGGTGTTCACAGCTCTCTGCTGCCTGGGATTTCCAGCCGTTCTCTCGTTTCTGACAGCCATTGGGCTCGGTTTTCTCCTGAAGGACGCGATCCTGCTTCCGTTGCTGGCCCTTTTCCTGCTTGTGACGCTGTACGGGCTGCATCGTGGCTTTAAGGTCCATCGGAGAAAGTTGCCCCTGGCACTGGGAGCCGTGAGTTCGGTTGCGCTTTTTGTTTTTATTTTTGTCAGCGCTCCAGGGGCTTATGTTGCCATCGGAGGACTGATCATGGCGACGGTCTTGAACGTCGCGCTGGCATAAGGGATCCGTGTGGATGCCCATGCGCGTGCCGTTCCCGGGCGAGGCTGTCGGCATCGCCATGATCTACTACGCGGTGCCCGGCTGAAGTCCCGTTCGGACCACTATCAGCAGCGGCGTGGAACCCGGGAGTTTTGGCCGATGACCTTGGGACTGATGGGAATGGTGCTGGCAACGGTGCTCTGCCGGCCTGCCTGTACTCTGTGATAGGCTTGCCCAACGGGTCCGGGCGATGAACGGGCCCGATCAACGGCGCGCAGCACAAACGGGAGACAGGAGGCCGTCAGACTCATGAATCCGGCATACGTGCATCTTTGGCTCAATCATTTCCCGGTTCTGGGGACTGTGTTTGGCTTCTTATTGCTGGTGGTGGCCGTGGTGAAGAAAAGCGAAGAGCTCAAGAAGGTCAGTCTCAGCGCCCTGATCCTCACGGCAATGCTTGCGATACCCACCTACCTCACCGGCGAGTCTGCAGAAGAAGTTGTGGAACATCTTCCCGGGGTGACTGAGGAACACATCGAACAGCATGAAGAATCGGCACTGGCATCCCTGGTTGCTGTTGAGATCTTGGGGGTCATCGCTTTAGGAGGATTGTTTCTCTTTCGTGGCTCGAATGGCATTCCCAACTGGTTCGTCACGGCATCGTTAATCCTTTCCGTGGCTGTTGGAGGGCTGATGGTACGGACGGCACACCTTGGAGGACAGATACGCCACACGGAGATTCGAGCAGAATTCAAGTCCTCAGGATCCGATGAAGCCACAGAGGTTCAGAAGGGTTCAGAGAGAACGCGTCAAAACGAGGAGGAAAAAGAGCAGCATTGAGGTGAAACGGGTTTATCGAGGCTGATGCCCAGGCTCGTCTGTCCGGGGGTTCTGTGAGATCACTGGGGTTGTTGTGTGGGGAGTTAGTGGACCGGGAGGCGAATGACGAACCGGGCGCCGCCTCCCGGCTGGTTGCCTGCGGCGATGGAGCCGCCGTGGGTTTCGATGATTTTCCGGGTGTTGGAGAGGCCCAGTCCCGTCCCGCGCCGCTTGGTGGTAAAGAACGGTTTGAAGACCTCCGCCATGCTCTCGGGAGGGATGCCGGGGCCCGAGTCGGCCACCGTGATGTAAACCTGGCCGTTCTCCCCCGTGACCGAGACTGAGATTCGCCCTTTCCCATCGGTGGCCTGGGCGGAATTGACCAGGAGATTGGTCAGGGCCAGTTGAATCTGCTGGGGATCCAGCGGCAGGCTCCGATCCAGCCATTCCCCCGTCACCTCCACCTCCATCCTCTGCCATTCCGGATCGTTCCTCAGGATCTGGAGCGTCTCGTTCAACAAGACCCGTGGGGTAACGGGAATGCAGTGCAGGACCAGCGGGCGGGCGAACAGGAGCAGGTCATTCACCAACTGGTTCAATCCGTCCACCCGTTGGAGAATGGCCTGGCCCACCCGGACCTCCTCGCTGTCAGGGCCGAAGGCCGGGATCAGGGTCTGGATGGCACCACCGATGCCCGCCAGCGGGTTTCGGATCTCGTGGGCCAAAGACGCTGCCATCCGCCCGATGGTCACCCAGGCTTCCTGCTCCGCCAGCTTCGCCTGAGCTGCTTTCAGCTCGGTGATGTCGTGGCCGATGGCCACCACAACGTCATCTCCGGTCCTCGGATCCTGGAGCACGGTGTTCGTCCAGGCGACGATCCGTTGGGAGCCGTCCCGGGTGCGGATGGGGTTCACGTAATGGGAAGGCATGGTCCCTTTCCGGACGGAATCGAAAACCTCCGATAGGAGAGGCCGGTTCTCTTCGGCGATGAACAATTCGAACCAGCTTTGCCCCAGGACCTCCTCCCTGGTATACCCCGTAGTCGTCTCACACCGGCGGTTGAAAAGCACGATCCGACCAGCAACGTCCAGGAAGACGACCAGGCTCCCGGTGGTCTCTATGGTGGCCTCCAGGAACTCCTTGGCTTTTCGAGCCTGCAGCTCCTCCACCCTGAGGTCGGCAGTGGCTTGCTCCACGGCGGCTGCCAACCGGAGGTTCTCTTCCCGATCGTGGGCCCGGAGCGCGTCAGTGAGGGCCTGGTGGTAAGTTTCCAGCATGATGGCCAGGTCCATGTCCAGTACCTTGTGCACGGAGCGGATGTGCAGGATACGGCGCGGGTGATCCGGAAACGCCTCCGAGAGGATCTCGCCGATCTCGAGCCGGATGACGTTCATTGCCGTCAGCATGTAGTGCTGCGGCAGGCCCACCCGGACGTGGGTCCGACCGATGCGCTGGTGCTTCCGGTAGTAGGCCTCGTTGAACGGACCGGAGAAGATCTCCCTTAGCCAGACTTTCAAGGAGCCCTTGAGCCGTTCGATCTGAGGCTCGCCCTCCACCAAAACCGCCCGGGCGCCTTCGTGCTCCAGCAGCCGTTCGTAAAAGCGGTTCACGACCCGATCCAGTTCAGGCGCCAGCAAAGGCCAGATTTGTTTCAGGCGCCGGGCGTCCCCCTGGTCGAATCGAACGAATCGCTTGATCTCTCGAAAGTACGTTTCCTTCATCGATCACCGGACGGCGTGGGAGTCGCGAACATCCTTCGCGATGATCCCTGCGAGGATCCCGCCAGCCGCCTGTTCCCAAAGGATACCACAGGGTGATCGGTGGGCGAAAACACCCAGTGATGCCGTAACCTGACGCGACCCGAAACGAATCATCCTGGGAAACCTTGGCCAGGAAGGGAGAAACGTTCTGGCCCCCGGCGTGCCTCCATAGAACGTGGGAGAAAGTATCAATGCTAAGGTTTTACACTATTCTGTGCCCTCTGGACTTTTCCGAGCCCTCGCGCAAGGCCGTTGGCTACGCCGCTTCGCTCTCGAGGCGGTACGGTGCCCGGCTCTACCTTCAGTACGTCGCCACTCCCTTAGAGGGGTTGTATGTGGTCCCTGAACTGGCCTATAGGGCGGAGCAACTCCACAGGGAGGCGCAGAGCCAGGCAGAGAAGGAGCTGAAGAGCATCTTGGAGAGCTCGCAACTACAGGGCATTTCAATGGAACCGGTGGTCTCCCGGGGCAAGCCCCACGAGGAAATCCTGGCTGTCGCCGCGGAAAAGCGGGTGGACCTGATCGTGATGGGAACTCACGGCCTGGGGACGCTGGACAAGTTTTTCCTTGGGTCCGTGACGGAAAAGGTGACCAACCGTTCCACGATCCCGGTGCTGACCGTCAGCCCCGCGGAACACGGGGCGGGCCTCCGGCCCGAAGGAACGCAGCTCAGGCGCATTCTGTGCCCGGTGGATTTTCGAGCGGCGGCCCTCCGGCCCCTGGAGTACTCTCTCTCTCTTTCGGAGGAGTACGAGGCGGAGCTTTATCTGCTCCACGTGGTGGAGGAATTCTCGGCCTCGGAACTGACTGTGGCAGCTTCGCTGGCCATTCCCGAGTTCCGCCTCCTTCGCCTGCAGGAGGCTCGACGCCGGCTGGCCAGCCTGATCCCGACGGGGGTGCCTCCCCGGTGCGAGATCGCGCCGGAGGTGCGGACGGGAAATCCTGCCGAGGAGATCCTGAAGCTCGGGGAGACGCTGCACGTGGACCTGATCGTCATGGGAGTGCATCCCATTTCGCCCCTGCGCGCCCAGTTTTTCGGGTCCACCCATTATCGCGTCCTGCGTCAGGCGCCGTGCCCCGTTCTGACTGTGCCCGCCGCTTGAGACGCCCACGCTCCGGGGGAGGAGACTTCGGGAACGAGAGGAGAAGAATGCATGTCATCGAGGCCTGTGCCCAGGGAGGGAGTTTATCAATGCCTGGATTGCGGGGCGGAATCTTTCTCTTGGGGCGACGATTTTTACTGCCCGGGCTGCGGTTGCCGGCAGCCCGCTGACTTTCAGTACCTACACCCCCGGCCCAATCCAAACCTGCTGGCGAGCGATTCGGAATTTCAAGAGGAAGAGGAAGAGGAAAAGTAACGCATCGGCGCACACACTGCGCGCCTGTGGGCCGGCCGCTTCGCATCGCGCGGGCGACCACCGGACCCGACGACAGGCAGCTTGTTGACCGGTTGAGCTGCGTGTCGAAAATTCGGCGGACGAAAATCTGAAAACCCAACCCCATCAGGTGCAACGAAGGCCTCCATTCGCCACAGTCCAGGGGTGAGGTCTGACGTGACCCACTGGTACCAATTGGACGCAGCAGGGGTGTTGCAGCGACTGGGCGTCGATGCGGCCCGCGGCCTGAGCCCATCGGAGGCCACTCGCCGCCTGGCGGAACACGGCACCAACGAGTTAATCGAGCGGCGCCTCAAGAGCCCCTGGCGGATCTGGTGGGAGCAGTTGACTGCCACCCTGGTGGTCATCCTGATCGTCGCTGCTCTCCTGTCGGCCGCCCTGGGCGACTACAAAGATACTGCGGCGATCATCTCCATTATCCTGCTCAATGCTTTCTTGGGCTTCAGCCAGGAGTTCCGGGCGGAGAAGGCGATGGCCGCTCTGAAAAAGCTGGCGGTGCCCGTGGTCAAGGTCCGCCGCGGCGGCCACGTGCAGGAGGTCTCGGCGCGGGAACTGGTGCCGGGTGACATTGTGCTGCTGGAGGCGGGGAACCTGGTGCCGGCCGACTGCCGGGTGCTGGAGAGCGTCAACCTGCGGATCCAGGAGGCGGCCCTCACCGGCGAATCGGAGCCGGTGAACAAAGACCCAGAGGCGCTGGGCGAGGTAGATCTGCCGCTCGGCGACCGCCGCAGTATGGCCTACATGGGCACGGTCGTCACCTATGGGCGGGGCCAGGCCGTGGTCACCGACACGGGGATGGATACAGAGTTGGGTCGCATCGCTGCCATGATTCAGACGGTGCGCCGGGAACCGACGCCGCTGCAACGGAGGCTGGATCAACTGGGGCGGCGATTGGCTGTGGTGGCCGTGGCCATCGTGGGCGCGATCTTCGTCATGGGTCTCCTGCGGGGGGAGGATGTGAAGTTGATGTTCCTGACCGGCGTAAGCATGGTGGTAGCGGCCGTGCCGGAAGGATTGCCGGCGGTGGTGACCATTGCGCTGGCCCTGGGGGCGCAGAGGATGCTCAAACGCCGGGCCCTCATCCGCAAGCTGCTCGCCGTGGAGACGCTGGGTTCCGTCACCGTGATCTGCTCCGATAAGACCGGGACCCTCACCGAGAACCGCATGACCGTCACCGTGCTGGACGTGGCCGGCCATCGGGTAGACCTGACCGAACACCTGCGCCGAGCCGTGCCGGTGGTGGAGCCCAGCGACGAAAGATTGTTCGTGCTCGATCAGTCCGCGCTGGCCCTGTTGTTGACCGGCGGCGCCCTGTGCAACGACGCCCTGCTGGAACCCAATGACCATGAGCCGGGCACCTTCCACACCGTGGGAGACCCAACCGAGGGCGCCCTGGTGGTGGCGGCCGCCCGCCTGGGATTGCGGAAAGCCGAGCTGGAAAAGGCCTTCCCCCGTGTGGCCGAGGTGCCCTTCAACTCCGAGCGCAGGCGCATGACCACGGTGCACAAAATCCCCACTGCCGCAACCCAGATCCCGGCTGTCCTTGAAACGGTGTGGCGTCGGGGACTGTTGGGGGGAAGTTCGCCCTACGTTGCCTTCGCGAAGGGTGCCGTGGACAGCCTGTTGGAGGTATCCGGGCACGTGTGGATCGATGACCACGCTGAGCGGCTGACCGGCGAGTGGCGCGAACGAATTTTTGCCGTCAACGACCGGCTGGCGTGGAACGGCATGCGGGTCCTGGGAGTAGCCTTCCGACCCCTGGGGTTATCCCCCGTCGAGGGACACGGAGATACCCCGGAGCGAGACCTGATCTTTGTCGGTCTGGTGGGCATGATCGACCCGCCCCGGCCGGAAGTGAAGGACGCCGTGCTGACCTGCAAGGCCGCCGGCATCCGCCCGGTGATGATCACGGGCGATCACCCCCTCACCGCCCTGCAGATCGCCCGTGAGTTGGGCATCGCCCACCATGGGCACATCCTCACCGGTCAGGACCTGGCCCGCCTGTCCGTCGGAGACCTGGAGGACCATGTCGAAGAGGTATCGGTCTACGCCCGTGTTTCGCCGGAGCACAAGCTGCGGATTGTTCAGGCACTGCAAAATCGGGGGCACATCGTCGCGATGACCGGCGACGGCGTCAACGACGCACCCGCTTTAAAGAAGGCTGATATCGGCGTGGCGATGGGCCGGACCGGCACCGACGTCTCGCGGGAGGCAGCGGATATGGTACTGCTGGACGACAACTTCGCCACCATCGTTGCCGCCGTGGAAGAGGGACGGGTCATTTACGACAACATCCGCAGGTTTATCAGGTTCCTCATGACTACCAATTCTGCTGAACTCTTGGTGATGCTGCTGGCCCCCTTGTGCGGGATGCCCTTGCCGCTCCTACCGCTCCAGATCTTGTGGATCAACCTGGTGACCGACGGCCCGCCGGCGCTGGCCCTGAGCGTGGAACCGGCCGAGCAGGGGACCATGCGTCGGCCACCCTATCGCCCCAACGAGAGTATCTTCGGTCAGCGGATGGGCTGGCATATCCTCTGGGTGGGGCTGTTGATGAGCCTCGTATCGCTCGGCTCAGGCTATTGGTATTGGCGCACCGCCCACCCCCACTGGCAGACCATGATATTCACCACCCTGACCCTCTCCCAGATGGGAAACGTCCTGGCCATTCGCTCCGGACGAGACTCACTCTTTCGCATCGGCCTGTTGTCCAACAAGCCGCTCCTGGGAGCGGTGGCCCTGACGCTTGTGTTGCAACTGGCGGTGGTGTACATCCCGTTCCTGCAGGGATTCTTCAAGACCCTGGCCTTGTCCGCGGAGGACCTGGCCCTCACCCTGGTCCTGAGCACCGTGGTCTTCTGGAGCGTGGAGCTGGAAAAGTGGCTCATCCGGCGTCGCGGGATGTGAGGCGGGGGGATGGAAATTGCTCTCGAAAACGCCATGCCCACCTACAGCGGCGGCCTGGGCGTCCTTGCGGGGATCAGCGCTTGCGGTCTCCAACGACCACCAGCACGGGGCAAGGCGATTTTCGTATCACAGCCTCGGCGACGGACCCCAGCAGGGCGGTTTTGATCCTTGTCATTGCAGTCGCTCCGTGCTTGCCTACCACCACCATATCGGCTTTGATCTCGTTGGCATAGTCAGGGATAGTAACTTTTGGGTCTCCGCGACGGGTGAGATGTTCTACGGGGCATTCAGAGGGGATCCGGCCGGCGAGCATGCGTGAAAAGCGCATCTCGGTCAGTTTTTCGACCTGGGCCTGAACTTCCTCATCGGTAGCGCCTGGATGGAGCAGCCCTTCCTTGATCGCGGTCCTCAGCGTGCTCTCATCCTGGACGTGCAGCAGGTACAGCTTCGCGCCGAGTTGGCGGGCCAGGTTGTAAGCTTCATCGAAAGCCAGTTGGGCATTTTCGCTGAAATCGGTGGGTACAAGGATCTTTTCGATTCTCATGGTGTGCAACCCTCTCAGTCAACTGCTCGCATCGGCGAACGGGCCAGCACCGCGACGTGTTTGGGACCTGCGGGATCTGTGCGGTTCGCGTCCCTGTCTGCTTGTCCCTCTTCGCTGCTTCACTTGCCTCGTGGTCCATCCGGCTTCAGATCATCGCCCATCCACGTCAGAGCCCGCATGGTGGCGGGAAAACCGAGCGTGGTGATGGCCAGCACTGCGACGTGTCTGAGGTCTTCGGGCCCGATGCCGGCGGCCAGCGCGTTGCGCACCGCCGAATGCGTCGCGCCCTCGAGTCCCGCGCCGATGGCCAGAGCAAGCTTGACGAGTCGTCGCGTCCTCTCATCGAGGGGACCGGCTTCGTGGCAGCGGTCGCCCAACTGCGTGAAAGCCTTCCATATTTCTGCGTAGTTGTTCTTAAACTCTTCCACAGGTTGAGGCAGTTTGTTCGGCATCGTTCAGTTCCTCCCGACGGGTTGAAGACGGCAAGATGGCGTCCAAGCGCAAAGGCATCTTAGCATGATGCATGGGGAGCCGTTCAGTGGAAAGAGGACGAGCCCGTCAGCCCCGGGCCGCCGGGCGAAACGGTCTGTGAGACACCATCTTCAGGCGCACCGGGCACGGTGCGATCGTAGACGCGGCGGCGGAGGGTTGAATCCTCGGATCGAGATTCCTGCTTGATCTTTGTCGGATCAAGTTGGAGCGGCACTAGCGCAACTGAACCCGCTTTGAAATGCTCCGGACCCGTATGGGAGTCGCCTCGGGCGAAGGAATATAGTGAAAGAGGGTCGCCTCGACCTCCAGGGACTGCGCGCCTGCGGGAATGGGTATTTCGAATTTCTCGACCTTCGTTCCCTGGGAAGGAAGCGTCTTGGAATCGTCGAACTCCCGAATGGTCCACGGATCGTAGGTGACATTTCCCGCGGCATCCTTGGAGATCTTGTGATAGGCCCGCTCGTCGCTGAAGGTCACATCGCCCCTTTCGGTTTTGACGGTCACTTCCAGGACCGTTTGTGTCCTCCACGGTCAGCCATCCGGAAGCCGATGGCCGGCCAAGTTGGTGATGCGCACCTCCACGGGAAGGCTCGTGGCCGGTTTCCCCACCTCCAGAGCCAACTGGAGGGCCTCTTGTAGCATTTCCGCCGAGTGCCCCCCCTGGAACCTGTGAGTGTGGACCACACGGGTTGGCGAGCCGGGATAATCGGACGCCACACCGTCGGAGGCCTTCATATGGCAATCCTGGCATTGCTTGGTTTCGCGGACGGGGCTCTTTTGCCAGCTCTCAAAGACCAGGGAGCAGAAGACCTTGGCGACGGGGCTCTCATAGGCCTGGTGGCATGTCGCGCAGAAATCCGCCTTCCTCATCTTCGGAGCGAATTGCGATCGGTGGATCCCCTCCGGCTGGTACGCGGACTCGATGGAACCATGGACGACATTTTTCTCCGGCCGCCCGGTGACGGCGCCCGTGTGGCAGAAGGCGCAGCCCACGTTGAAGCGTGTCATTTCCGGACGGTTTCCCTCCACCACCCAGCGGGCTACCTGCTGGACCACCGGCTCGGCCGCAAACTTCAGCGCGGGGACGTGACAGTCGAAGCAGGCCAGCAGCTCTTGCTTGTTGGGGAACCGGCCTTCCCGCGCCTCGACCTGAGAAATGTATTTCTTGAACCCGGTGGCGATATCCACCAGCGCACTGGCGTGATAGGATTTCTGCCATTCCTCATGGGCCCGGCCGTGACAGGAACCGCAGACTTGGGCCGGCGGGAAAAATTCATCCAGCTCTTTCAAACTGTTGATGGGTGCCTCTTCCTGCATACTTCGGACAGGCTTCCAGAACCCTGCCAGGGCGACCCATGCCCCCACCACGACGGCCAGAGCCGTCACGGTCCTGCGATTGATCATCATGGAATTCAATTCCTTTCTGAAGGATTTCCACAAGATTTGCGAGCCTCGCATCCCCGTTCCTCACCATCCTTCCAGGAACGCTCCGAGGGCAATCCTGGTCTCGAACCGCTGCCCTTCCGTATTTGTGGCCTGGAGCTCCAGCGTTTTTCCCAGGCCTGATCTCAACCTGAATCCCAGGATGGGGTTGTGACTGAGGCCGGGTCCCATCGAGAAAGAAGCGACCTTTCGTCCATCTGCCCGAATCTCCAGCCGCTGGACAAAGAAAGGCTCATATTTTCGCTGGATGCGGTCCTGATCATCCATGGCCATTCCCGACTCCATGGGATGCCGGAGGCGGAGTTGGATGGGGCCGGCTTCACCCTGGGAGGTCTTTCCGCCCGAATGCACTCGCAGCACCGGTTCAGCCACGCCCCGGACGGGAGGACCGGTCAGAACGCTGCAGCCGCTCACCCCCACCCGAATATACCGCGACTGTCCGAGCCACAGGCCATGAAGATTGCATTCGGCGAGGGCCTCCAACTGCGTGCTCTTGGCCAGGCGGAGGCTCGCCGAGAGATAAGGCCGGCCACCGTCCGGGGCGAGGTCGGCAACGTACTTCAACTTCATGAGGCTATGGGGGTCATACAGGATGATGCGGCGGATGTGGTGAGCGACCTCCATCGGGTGGTCCACTGCCACCGTCACCATCACCATCTGTCCGTTTTCCACGATGGCCGGGGCTTCAATAGTGGGCGTGTGACGCCGCTCGTCCTCCCCGAGTTGCGAGGGGTTCGCCGGTCTCCGAGCCTGGGAGGAGAGTGCCTGGAAAAAGGCGACCTGCGCCTGGGGATCGATCCACAGCTTGGGTTCGTTTCCCCCAAGTGGAGATCCCAGGCCGAAGGCCAGCCAGGCTGGGATCAGCGGGAGGTAATGCGTGAAGACGGTTCTTGGCATGCCTCAAATACCACCGATTCGACTTTGGACCGCTGTCCTGGGAATTTGGTGCCGTCCTTGGGACGGCGGGACGCTGCCCGCGCCTGCTTCCAAGTCGCCAGGACGTACCAGAGCGCCAGAATTCCCAGGACCAGCCCGATGGCGCCCGACCAGCCCACCACGTCAGGTAGAAACACTCCATCCCCCAGGCGATCGATCAGTCCCAGCAATTCCAGACCCCGGCGGGTCAGAGACGCCGATAAGGCGAAACCCACCACGGCCAACCACAGCTTCACCTGGCCTTCGCCGGCGCGCCATAGAGATCCAGCAGCGCACCCCCCGGCCAGCGTCATTCCGATGCCGAAGATCGTCCCCCCGAGGATGCTTCCCATCCAAACTGACGGAAAGACGAAGGCTTCTTCCAGCCGCAGCGCCGTCCACTTCAAAATGGAGAAGCCGGTCAGGCTGACCAACACCGCCAGGATTACCCCGCGGGTCGCGCTGGTGTCGCCGTTGGGAGAAAACGGTTCCCGGAAAGCTCGGACGAAGCAGAGGCGGCTCCGCTGATTGACGATCCCCAGGAGCGTACCCATCAAGAGCAAGCCGCCCCGTTCGGGAAATCCAAACCGGTCGTAAGCGAAGACCGCAGCCAAGATCACCGCCAGCAGTCCCAGTCCGATCCAGGGCTTGTGGGATCTCCGGGGCGAGGGGTCCGATCCCCAGTAGTGTGGCGGCACCGCGGCCCACTGCGGGTGGCGAAAAACCTCCCAGATCAGGTATCGGGAACCGAGAAAGGCTCCCGCGAACAACCCCAACATCATTCCGACGCCGCTCAAGGAGAGAGCGGCCGTGGCGCTGAAGAAGCCGCCAATGTTGCAGCTCAAGGCCAGGCTGGCGCCGCTGCCCATCAGGGTCCCTCCGATCAGCCCTTTGATCAGCTCGGGTCCGGGAGGGACACGGAGATAGAACTGGCGCGCCATAAAAGCCGCCCCCATCGATCCCAGGATGAGACCCAAGTTCGTCAGGGACGTGGAATAAAGGAGCGGAGAGAGAGCCTGGTCGGCCTCCATTCCCAGAATCCAGTCGCCCCAGTTCCTGACTCCGTCGGAAGCGCTCCACGGCTTGGCGTAGGCAAACATCAGCACGTTGAGGAAGCCGACCAGCAAACCGCTGGACCAGAGGGGCCACGGGCGGCCAAAAACGGCTTCGTAGTGATCTCGAAAGATCTGGCGCATTGTCTTGACACTCGGTGCTGAGGGGCCAAAAACAAAAAAGCCCGCCTCCGGTTTCTCCGGCGGCGGGCTCGAAGCGCCCCTCATGAAGTAAGAATCAGGTCATGATGGACAGGCCGCCACCGGAAGCACCCTTTTGGATCCGACAACAGCACACGCACTCACTCCGATAGGCGATCATCCCCATAACCTAACCTGGACCTCAGGCTCACTCTAGTCACGCGCTCACCCCTTTGTCAAGGGTGTTGTGGCTTGTTTGGCTTGTTGTGGCTTCTTTTGGCACATTCATCCCGCATTTTTCACGCCCGTGATCCAGCTCCCTTCTCGAAAGATGGCCTGGAGAACCTCGTGATCCTGGGCTCCAGGCAGGACCTCTTGAAGGTGCCGCTGGTGTTCCTCGACGGTGAGCCGGTTGCCATCCACGCCGAAAGTTTGGTCGGCAAATTCCCCGATCCGGCGGTTGAACTTGACGTCCGGGACGTACAGCTGGGTGCGGTCTTCCGGGATGAGCTGGTTGAGGCCACGGATGATCTCCTGGATCTCTCGGACGTAGTGGGATCTGGCCTCCTCGTTCAGCCTCTCCAAATCCTCAGGAGGAGCTGCTGTTGGATCTTCGTCGAACCTTCCCTTGAGCCCCCAGCGGTAAAACCTGATGGCGGAGGTGGACTGATCCTTGCCGAACAGATCGTAAGCGGTTGGGATCCACTTATTGAGGTACTTCTGGATGATTTCGGTAGGGATCTTGCCTGTCTTGAGGATTCGACTCAGCCCGCTCAGACCGGTAAACAGATGGAAGGCCTCCTCCTTGAGCATGGGCCCCATGCTCCTGGCCAGCGGGGCGAAGGCGGAGTGCCGGAGCATGGTGAGCTGGTACTTTCCATCTCGGTCGATGAAGGTGGTGTAGGTAAAGAAATCCAGCCAGTGGTCCACCGGTTCGTTGAAGGCCCCCAGAAGGCGACTTCCCTCGTAGGCCCTTCGCTCCAGGAGCTTTCTGGCCTCCAACTTTCCGGAATTTCCGAAATGGGTCACCAGCAGGTGGCTCATCTGCCACCCGTGGCGCATCTCCTCCCGCATGACCCGAAGGAGGCACTGGAGGTCGTAGCTGGTCGGGGCCGTCCGGACCAGGTGTCGCTGCTGTTCCGAGGAGGCGAACTCCGTGTCTCCCTGGTAGACGATCAGATGCAGGAGGGCGTCCCGCATCTCCTGGGTCGGGACCTCGAGGATCCGCTCCCACTTTTTCACGCCCGCGAATTCGCCGAACTCCACCTCCGAAATCGGAGGGTCCTCGTAAATCGCGTCGAAGGGGTAATCCGGAATCAGAGAGCTGTCGAAGCCGATGTCACGCTGCCATTGGCGAAAGAGGTCAATCCAGTCATCGAAGGTTGCGATCTTTGTCATCGGATCATCCTTTGGTGGGGGCCGCCGGGATGACTCTCGGGTTCAGATCAAAAATGTTTCTTCTCCAGAGAGGCCGGGGCTTCCTGATGCAACTCGTCCTCCAGGGAAAGATACAGACCGAGCAGCTCCGCCGTATCTGCGGGCGACAGATGTTCCTCGATCATGGGAAACACTTCCTCGTCCTCGGTGAGGATGTGGCCTCTCAGCAGTTGAACGTACTGGCGCCCCCGGGCCACGAAGTCGGCCGGTCCGTTGCTTTCCAGCGCCTGCACCAGGGCACGGATGTGGGCTCTTCCCTCCTCGTGCTCCGCCTCCAGCACTTCCAGTGCACCCCCGAACTTGGGCATTCCTCGTTCGACCGCCCGCGGAAACAAGATCGACTCTTCCTTCTGATGGTGGGACCGATCGGCGTAGTTCCGGAGGAAAGCCAGAACCAGTTGCGCTTCGTCCAACGGTATCTTCCCCTCCTTTTCCGCTCGGTCACAGAGGGCGCTCAGGTCGTCGAGGCCCTTTTCAATCTGGCGGTGTTCCTGGCGCAAAACGTCCGTCGCTTTCATGGAGTCCTCGTCAGTTCTGGTCCTGGTCGAAGGGTTCGAGATTGACGTCGGGCATGTAGGGCCGCAGGTCCTTTTCCAGGTTCAGCATGGAGGAAGGGCTGAATCCCCAGGCCTGGAACGTCCCCAACAGATCCCACTGGCTCCAGTCCACCAGGGTGTAGATTTTCTCGACCCCCAGAGCTTTCATGTTTCGGGCAAAATGTTCGAACAGACGCTGTGCGATGCCCTGCCCGCGAAACGCTTCGGCCACTCCCAGCGTGTCGATGGAGGCCGTGGATTCGGGGATCCCGTATTCCCCGTAGTAGACGTATCCCATGAGAAAGCCCACGATCTGGCCGTCCAGGACCGCCACCTGGCACGTATTGATCTGGTCCTTGTTGCGGAGGTGCTGGAGCTTCCTTTCGTAATACTTGCTGTGGTCGCGGCCGGTGATCTTCCGGTCCACTCGAACGACCTGTTCCAGATCTTCCTTTGCGAAAACGCGGATTTCTATTTTGGCTCGCTGAACTGATTTCGTGGTCGCCATCGTCCCCTCACGCTGCCAGTGCCGTTCCAACTCTTCGTGACAACTCTCTTTCTGCACGAGGTCACGCCCCGGCGCCGTGAGGTACTTCGCCCAGATTGGGGGCATTAAGTTGGAACGGCACCAGTTGCTCGTGGCGAAAACCCGCCCAAAGTGCCGCGCCGATGGCGCCGGCCAGAATGGAATCGGGGTGGGTCAGGATCTGGATCTGCTGTCCTTCTTCGGCCATTTTTTCCCGGATCGCCTGCATCAATCCTGCGTCCTTGGCCAGACCCCCTGTGACCACCAGAGGAGAGTCGGCCTTAATGTAACGGAGCAATTTCGCCAGGCGATTGGCGATGGACAGGTGAATGCCTTTCAGGATGTCTTCGGTGGCAATGCCCCGCGACACCATGTTGATCACATCGGTCTCCGCCAGCACGGCGCAGATCGTCGAGACGACTTCCGGCTTTTTGGCCCGGAGGGAGAGAGGACCCACTTCCTCCAGCCCCACGCCAAGATACCTGGCGATGTTTTCCAGGAACTGGCCGGAACCCGAGGCACACTGGCCGGTCATCTGGTACTGCAGAACCCTGGAGCGTTCGTCCACCCTCATGGCCCGGGCGTGCAGGGCACCCACGTCCAGGACAGATTTGACCTCGGAAGAAAAATATTTCGCTCCCCGGGCGTGGGTCGTCATTCCGTAGAAATGACCCCGTCGAAATGGAACCAGGTCGCCGTCGCCGGTGGAAGCCAGGTAATCGATTTGATCTTCCCCCAGCCCGCATGCCTCCAGCGCCCGCTGGTAGCACTCCTGGACCACCTTGGCCGGGTCCCTCCGCCGGATGCGCTCCACGTGGCGGAACAGGATCTCCCCCTCACCGCCCCCGTAGTCCATCACCACGACCTTCACCGAACTGGCGCCGGGGTCGATTCCCATGGTCTTGCTCTTCACTGCCGTACCTCCCAGGTCTAGAGAAAACCTGAAACCTGAAACCTGAAACCCCGGAGTCTCATCCGTTTCAGGGTTCGAGTTTCGAAGATTGTGCCCTCCGGGCGTAGAGGGCCGCTCCCACGGCACCGGTGTAAATGGAATCGGGGTGGATGTTCAGCTTTCTCTCGCCATAGTTTTCCTGGACCAGTTGGCGCAGCGCCTTGACCGCCGCGGCATTCTTGGCAACGCCGCCCGTGAAAGTAAATTCGTTCTCAATGCCACCTGAGCGGGCCAGCAGCGACATGGCCCGCAGGGTGATGGCGCGGTGCAAGCCGGCCAGGATGTCCTCCCGGGAATCGCCCAGGCTCAGCCGGTCCCGCAGTTCGGCACCGGCAAAGACGGTGCACGTGGACGTAATGCGCACCGAGCGCTTGGACTTCATGGCCAGGGGGCCCAGTTCGTGCAAGCCGATGTTGAGTTCGTCGGCGATATATCCCAGGTAGCGCCCGCAACCCGCCGCGCAGCGGTCGTTCATCTGGAAGCTGGTCACCACTCCCCGTTCGTCGATTTGAATGGCCTTTGTGTCCTGGCCGCCGATGTCCAGGACGGTCCGGGTCGCTGGAAAAAAGTAGTGGGCGCCCAGGCCGTGACAGAGAATCTCGGAGCGGATGTGCTCCTTCGGGAAGGGAAGCCGTTGGCGCCCATAGCCGGTTCCGACGCAAGAGGAAAGGTGCAAGGGACGATCGAGGATCGCGTCGGTCACGGTCTCCAGCAGTGCCCGATGG
This sequence comes from Acidobacteriota bacterium, assembly GCA_016210925.1. Taxonomy (GTDB): domain Bacteria; phylum Acidobacteriota; class UBA6911; order JACQTF01; family JACQTF01; genus JACQTF01. The sequence continues at coordinate 20,713 of JACQTF010000130.1, forward strand.
TGCGGCAAGCCTTCACTGGTCCTTCGCCGGGCGGCTTTCAGAGCTTCGTCGAAGGCCAAACCGATGGATCGATTTTCCTCCTTCAGGATGGACCGGTCATAAATGCTCATCAAAAAGTCATAGGGCAGCGCCTCGCCGGACAGGTTTTCGGCCAGAGCCATGTAGTGGGAACCGACGATGTCCCGAAAAAAGCGACTGCGGTCCACGCGCTGGAGGCTGAAGGACTCGATGGCCTCGCGGCGGCATTCGTCAAAGATCGCATCCAGCGCTCTCCGAGCCGGCTCCCGAAGGGCATCCGCCCCGGCCTTCTCCACCGCCTCCAGGCAGGTCTCCTGCAGCCGGTCCACCCGGTAGAGGTGCTGCTCGAGCCGGAAATTGTTCTCGAGGCGCTGGAAGAGATCCTCCCGCGCGGCTCCGTTCAGGTCGGATTTTTCCAGTTCCCGGTCGAGGAAGTGAAACCGGGCGTTGATGACCGCCTCCTCTTGCGCCAGGGCGGTCGCCACCTCGTAATTGCTCCGGGTATTGGTGAGACCGCGCCCCACAATCTTTTCGTCCTCATCCAGGATGACTGCCTTGGAGGTGGTGGAACCCAGGTCGATCCCGAGAGAATAAGCCATCACTGCACCTTCCCGCTTCGTTTCTGATCGATCATCTGCAGATAGGATTCCAGGCGAGTCTTGATATTGGCGGCGGAAAAGTAGCGCGGATCCACCAGGTCCGATTCGATGAATCCGCCGGGTTTGCCGGTGCGCTTTTCCAGTTCACGGAGCATGAGGAGCTGGCCCGCCGAAAACGAGTTGCAGCTCTTGATGGAGTTGACCAGGAAACCGTCGGCTTGATATTCGCGAATATACTGTTCCAGCAACTCCACCCGGGTGGGAAGATTGAGATTGGTGTAGCATCCCATGCAGTACTGGGCCAGTGTTCCCAGCGGGTCATTGGGATCGTGCCGGAATCCCGTATCGTACAATCCTCCGACCTTGCTGTAGCTGGAAGCCACCGCCACCGCACCCTCGTCGTAGAACATCTTCCAGAACTCCCGAAAATGGGTCCAGCACTGGGTGCCTTCGATCACCAGGCGGTAGCGCTCCTGGGACAGGGGCCCCTCGGGGGTCACGGGTCCGAGCCCGAGTGCCACGCGCTCCTCCACCTCTGCACGCAGCGAGGCATAGTAATCGACGCACTCTTGCGTTCCACGGAATGCAGTGAAGATGGGTGCAATGTAGTACACCGCCCCAAAATAGGCGTCGATGGGAGAGGGCCTGTGGCGGGCTGACTGCAAGACGGCCACCAGGTCTTCTTCGGCACGAGCCGACCGCGCCAACATTTCCCGCAGCCGGTCTTCGTCGAATTTCTTCCCCGAGAACGATTCCAGTTGGGGAATGATCTCTTCCCGCAACTGCCGGACCATGTAACGCTTCATATTTTCCGTGATCTTCCCGTCTCCCTGGTAGGGAGTCTGGAGCAGGATCATCTGAGCCCGATAGTGCTGGGCCAGATTTTCGAACCACTTGAGGAACGTGAAGCAGCCGGTGTAGGAGAGGAAAAGCAAATCCGGCTCGGGGATCCGCTCCCCTGTCGGCCCGATGTTGCCTTCCAGCATCATCCCGATGTCGGACTTGACGTAGCTGCACACGTCTTCGGAGTGGCCAATTTTCTCCGCGGCCTGGATGTAGCGCGCCGACTTCTTTCTCATCCCACTCTGCAGGGAGTTGATTTCCGGATAGACGGGAACCAGGTCAAAACTCAGAAACAATTCAGCCAGGTTGCCCGGAACGTAGGTGTAAACGATCTTTTTGCCCTCCTCGTGCGCAGAGGCCACCCGCCGGTAGTAGTCGGAGAGCATGTTCTTCTGCCGGAGCATGCTGTCGTCTTTTTGCACGCTCGCCTGCTGGGAAATACCTGCTTGGGCCATCACTCTATGTCTCCTCAGGTGCGAACAGGGGACGGGGCGCCCCAGAGCTTGATGGAGTCGGAAAAGGTCCCCACCTGTTCGCGGATATTCTGGAACTGGCCGGTGTTCTCCGCATACTTGAAAGAGGTGTGGGCAATGCCGGCCTCGTCGAGAGCCCGCATGTACATGGGTTGATCCAGGAGCGCCGGATCGCAAAAACTGGGAGCGCAGAACACGACTCCGTCCGCGCGTCGCCGGGCGATTTGCTCCAGCAGCAGTTTGGGCTTGGGCTGCGGGCCTTCGTACTTCGAAGAGTGGAAGGTGCTGGTTTCCAGGTAGGCCTTGCACAAACGTCCCAGCGGATCCGGCCCAGGTTCCACCGGCCGCGTCAACCATCGGCTGGTCAGCACAAAATCGTCATCCACGATGTAGCAGCCGGCCTTCTCAAGGGTCCGGATTAGTCCCAGGGGGGGCTGTTCGCAGAACGAGCCGATCAGGAACACCCGGATGTTGTCCATCTGGCGTCGATGGCTCCCCGGTACCTCCCGCAAGTAGTTTTCCAGGAGTTCGTTGTGCTCTTCCACCGGCAGGAGATTCCCGGCGCGCAGGAGCAGATAGGATTCGATGGTAGGCACCAGCCAGGGCTGCTTCGCGCGCAGGTCGTACAATTGTTCCACCAGCTCCCGGTTGTGGTTGTAGAGCTCGATGCAGCGGTTTAATTCCCCTTCCGAGACTTTTCGACCGGACAGCCTTTCCAGGTCTGCCAGCAGCTCCTCCAACTCGCGCCGGTAGTACGCGCCGCCAACCTCGGGGGTGAAATTCTGCGGGAAATCCAGGTAGCGGCACAGGCGGTCGGGAAAGAGAAGCTTCCACATCCCTGAAAGATTCCTGATCACGTCGCAGATGGAGGGACAAAGCAGGCCGTCCAGGTCATCGAGGTAGTGGGAGAGAGCCATTTCGATGGTGCTGCGGGGGATGTGGCAGATGTAGGACTGGTAGTAGGCGTCCCCCTTGATAATTTCCACCCGGTCGCTGCCTCCCATCAGGCCTACCGGGAGCACGCCGGCTGCATAAATCAGCTCCCGCGGGACGTAAACCGGCATGAAGCCTATTGCCCGCCTTCCGGCCTCCGCTGCCTTCCACCGTTGCACGCACTGCAGTTTTGTGTCCTCGTAGAGCGACTCGCAGTACTGGACGACTTCTTCGAGCGTCCTCGAACGGTTGCTACTGGTGCTCATGGCCCCCCCCAGGCAGCGGGCAGCAGCTTGAAATTCGAACGGTCGTTTAAAAAATACGCAAGTTCTTGGCCAGTCGGTTATGTTTTTGGGTGAAGTCACCCGCTGCGGCGGGAAGTCCGCGTATCCTCTTCATCCTTCGTCGCTTTTCGCCATATATTTCTTGATCAAAACCAAAGGCAGCGACCCCTTTCTCTCATCCTGGACACCCCGACAAGTGGCATACTCCCAAATTTTTTGGGTCATATCTCCCATGACTGGGCTTTTTAACCCGCAGGTTTCGACGTCCCACCCCGCCGGTAATCGTGGGGAACTCAAGCGGCAAGAAGCCATTGGGCCTCAGGCATGCCGATTGCGTAAGTTTTGACCGTGCGTTCGAATCGGTCAGGGAGCTGCACCCATCGGGTGACGAGCATCAGGTATGGCTGGCGGTCCGGCCCCGCAGTAACCTGAGGGCCGGAAGGGAGGGAGAGGTGCGAAACGGAATCAAGGCGATCGACTTCATGTATTACGTGGCGACGCCGGAGTTCATAGCCAAATGGAACGCCGCGAAGAAAGGTGAGCTTATCTGTCGGATGGAGAAGGCCATTGGCGGCCTGCCCCAATTTGACACCCTGGAGGCGATGCTGGCGGAGATGGACGAGGCGGGAGTGGAAAAGGTGTTCATCACCCAGACCAAGATGTGGTCGTACTGGAACAAGTGGATGTATATGGACACAAAGCTGGAGGAGGTGACCCAGTACACGAGTCGCTATCCAAAGCGATTCGTGGGGCTGGCCGGCTACAACCCCTTCCGGATCAAGGATTCGCTCAAGGAGATTGAGGAAGCGGTCAAGGTGCACGGCTTCAAAGGGGTCTATGTCCACATTTACGGTTTCGACATTCCCTTGAACGATCCCAAGATGTACCCCCTGTACGCCAAGTGCGTGGAACTCGATATTCCTGTCTCCCTGCAGGTCGGCCATGTCCTGGAGGCGATGCCCAGCGAGAACGCCCGGCCCATCTACCTTGACCGCGTTGCTTGTGACTTTCCCGATCTCAAGATCGTTGGCGCCCATACCGGGTGGCCGTGGGTCGAGGAATTGATCTCGGTCTGCTACAAGTGGGATAACATCTACTTCGGCACCGACGCCTGGTTGCCCAAGTATCTGAAGCCGGAGATCATCCAGTTCGTCAACAGTCGGATGGGGCAGGACCGCTGCCTGTGGGGCACCAATGGCCTTCCCTGGAAAAAGAGCCTGGAGCAAGTGGAGGAGATCGGGCTCAGAGAAGAAGCCAAACAGAAACTGCTCAGGGACAACGCCATCGAGCTGTTTAAGCTCGACCCTGCATGACAAGGAGCTCGCCCGAAGAATGAAGGTTGCTGGTGCCGTTCCAGCGAATGCGCCCTGATGGAATGGCGCTGGCTCGGAGTGAGGGCACTGGTGTGTCCTCCAGGGAGGGACAGGATGGACCTGGACTTGACCGAAGAACAGAAATCCTGGCGAAACCTGGCGCGTGACTTTGCGCAAAACGAAGTGGCACCTCTCGTCCGGGAGATGGATGAGAAGGGGTACATGCCCCCCGAGCTCATTCAGCGGATGGGTCAACTGGGGTTCACCGGCGGACCGCTCCCCAAGGAGTACGGGGGGGCGGGAATGGACTATGTCAGCATGGCCCTGGTCTACGAGGAAATCGGTCGTGTCTGTTCCTCGGTCAGGGGATTCCTCGCTGTTCACGTCGGACTTCATGCCCTGTGCATCCGGGACTGGGGAACGGAGGAGCAGAAACGCAAATGGCTGCCTCCTCTGGCCCGGGCTGAGCGCCGGGGTTGCTACGCCCTCACCGAGGCCAATGCCGGCTCGGACGTGGCTAACATGGAGAGTACCTGCCGCAAGGAGGGGGAATTCTACTTCCTCAATGGGAGGAAGCAGTGGATCTCGAATGCCATGGAGGCGGATGTCGCTCTCGTCTTCGCCACCTCCGATCGCTCCCTCCGGCACAAAGGCATTAACGCTTTTGTGGTGGAAACCAATGCCAAGGGCTTCCGACGGGAGCGCATGACCGAGAAACAGCTTGGCCACAATGCCTCGGACCACGCCCGCATCTTCATGGACGAAGTGCGGGTGCACGAGAGCCAGAGGCTGGGTCCGGAAGGAGCCGGTTTCAAGGTGGCCATGGGTGCCCTCGACCACGGCCGGCTGGGGGTCGCGGCGGGGGCAGTGGGCGTGGGCCAGGCGTGCCTGGATGCCAGCATCTCCTTCGCCAATAGCCGGGTGCAGTTCGGCCAACTCATCGGCCAGTTCCAGATGATCCAGCAGATCATTGCCGAGATGGCCACGGAGATTGAGGCGGCCCGGCTGCTCGTCTATCGCGCGGCGGCGCAGAAGGACCAGGGCAAGCGCAACACCACCGAGACCTCCATGGCGAAGTTCTTTGCCACGGAGGCCGCTGCCCGTGCGGCCAACGAGGCGGTTCTGTTGCACGGCAGCTACGGCTACAGCAATGAGTTCCCGGTGGAGCGCTACCTGCGCGACATCAAGGGGTACCAGATTTACGAGGGGACCAACCACATCCAGCGCATCGTGATCGCCCGGGCGATGTTGAAAGGGGAGGGCCCGAAATGGTAGACCGTGTGATTGTAGACAGTCACCTGCACCCTCACGACGCCGCGGCGCTGAGGGCCTACGGCGAACCGTACCTTCGGTGTGCGGAGATCTACCAGAACGTCCAGGTCTCTCACTTCAACGGGGACGGACGCCGGCCGATCCCGATCCAAGAGACCGCGCGGTTGCTTCGGGAGGCCGGTGCCACCATGGGCATCGTCGTGAACATGGGGGGGACGCCGCTGGTCCCTCACGAGCTGCCCAACGAGGCCCTGGTGGAGGCGGTTGGGGAAGACAGGGACATCCTCAAAGTCTTTGCCGGCGTCAATCCCCGAAAGGGCAAGGAGGCGGTGCGCGATTTACGGTACGCGTTTGAAAAGCTGGGTTGCATCGGCGTGAAAATCCATCCTCCGTATCAAGAGGTCTTTCCCAATAACCGTGAGCTGATGTACCCGCTTTACCAGGTGATGGTGGAACACAGTGCTCCCGTCCTGTTCCACACGGGCAACACCATTTTGGCGGGAACCAAGCTCAAATACGGCCACCCCATGGATCTGGACGAGGTCGCGGTGGATTTCCCCGACCTCAAGATCATCATGGCACACTGGTCGTGGCCCTGGATCGACGACGCGTTGGCGGTGATGTCCCGCCACGCCCACGTCTATGCGGACGTGTCGGGCCATCTGCCCAAATACCTGCCCGCCGTCATCTGGCATCACATGCAGCGAGCGGACCTGCGAAAGCGCTTCTTCTTTGCCACCGACTACCCGTTCATCAGGACCGGGGAGCTGGTCAAGCTCTACGATCAGTTCGAGCAGTGGCACTGCCCGATGTGCAATCGGGTGGAGACCTGGAAGCCCGGGGTGAAAGAAGCTTTCTTAGGACAAAATTTCTTGGACATGGTGAACCTGGGCCGGAAGGCCGACCAGATCCACGGTGTACCCGCAACCGCCAGCCGCTCTCCTGCTTTGAAAGTCACCTGAGGTATTCGCCGGTGCCCGGATCGAGAATCTGAGAGGGACGCGATGAGCGTTGCAAGGCGCGCAGCCCTGGTGGCCGGTGCCGCCAGCATAGGAAGGGCAGTGGCCCGGACTCTGGCCGGGGCGGGAGCCCGGCTGGCGATCGTCGATGCCGACCACGACCGGGTCCACCGGGTCGTATCGGAGATCGCGGATGCAGGGGCCGAGGCGGTAGCTCTGGTGGCCGACGTGGGCCTCCCCGGGGAAGCCGACCGCACCGTTGCCGAAACGGTGGAGCGCCTCGGCGGTCTCGATATCCTGGTCACGACCTTTGACGTGGGGCGCGATGAAGAGTTTCTGGCCATGAATCTGGAGCAGTGGAGCACCGCCATCGCCGGAAACCTGACGCCGCTCTTCCTGATCTGCCAGGCCGCGGCCCGTCACATGGCAGAGCGCGGCTACGGCCGCATCGTCAATGTGTCAGCGCGGGACTGGCTGGGCTGGGACCGGCGAGCCAACTACGCTGCCGCCAAGGCGGGCGTCGTGGGCCTGACCCGGAGCATCGCCTGGGAGTTGGTGAGCCGAGGCATCACCGCGAACATCGTCGCGCCCGGCTGGATCGATGACGAACGGGCTCGCTCGCTGCCGGAGGTCGTTCGCTCAGAGCTGGCGATGCAGCCGATCCCGAAACTCGGCAGCCCCGAGGACGTGGCCCACGCTGTCCTCTTTATGGCTGCCGACGAGGCCGGCTATATGACCGGACAGACGCTTTACGTGGACGGCGGGCGGTCTGTTTTCTCTTCGTTGACCGCATAGCCCCGACGACGCGTGGCCTGATTAGGAGGGCCTGCCTCATGGCCGTCAAGGACAGGGTAGCCATCGTCACCGGCGCCGGCGCCGGGATCGGTGAGGCCATCGCCAAGCTGCTGGCCAGCCATGGGGCGCGGGTCGTCATCAATGACATCTTCGAGGATCGATGCGAGCGTGTCGCCGAGGAGATCAGGCAGACCGGCCACGACGCCATGGCGGCCGTCGGAGGGGTGAGTGACCGGGAAGCGGTGTCGGCCATGATGCGGCGAACTGCCGATCGGTTCGGCAAGATCGACATCCTGGTCAACAACGCTGGCATCGGGAAAAACCGTGGCTTGATGAAGCTGAGCGACGAGGAGTGGAACGCGGTCCTGGATGTCAACCTGAAGGGCGTTTTTGTCTGCTCCCAGACCGCGGCCGGTTACATGCGCGCGCAGCAGTATGGCCGCATTGTCAATATCTCGTCCCGGGCCTGGCTGGGCTGGTACACCCAAGCCAACTACGCCGCCTCCAAAGGTGGAGTGGTCAGCCTGACTCGCACGCTGGCGCTGGAGTTGGCGAAGTACAACATCACCGCCAACGCGGTTTGTCCCGGCATGGTCGAGACCGCCATGGGGCGCGGCCAAAACCCGCCCGAAATCATGGAACGGCTCATGAAGGCGCAGCCTATGGGGAGGTTGGGCCAGCCGGAGGAGATCGCGTGGGCGATCCTTTATTTCGCGTCGGACGAGGCCTGGTATGTCACCGGCCAGACGCTCTTCGTCTGCGGAGGGAAGAGCCTCTTTGCCACACCCGACCTGGGATGACCCCACCACGAGCAGCCCCCCTTCCCCCGAAATATGGGTGGTGCAGCATGCCCCTTGTGAGACGCTCGGAATGATCGCCCGTGCTCTAGAATCTGCTGAAATTTTCCCGCGATACTTTCGTACCTTTGAGGGACGACAGGTTCCCAGAGGAATGAGTGACGCTGTGGGCCTCATCGTCATGGGGGGACCCATGGGAGTGTACGATCGCGCCCGCTACCCGTTTTTGGTGGATGAGATGCGTCTGATGGAGCAGGCGCTGCAAGCACGAAAGCCCGTGTTAGGGGTCTGTCTGGGAAGTCAACTCCTCGCAGCCACATTGGGCGGCGCAGTGACAAGAGGGAAGAGGAAGGAGATCGGATGGCATGCCGTCACGTTGACGGAATCCGGCAGGACCGACCGGTTGTGGACGGGAGTGAAACCTTCTTTTATGGGGTACCATTGGCACGGCGACGTATTCCAGCTGCCGGCGGGAGCTGTATCCCTCGCATCGTCCGTTTTAACTGAGTGCCAGGCGTTTCGGTATGGTCACAATGCCTATGGGTTTCTCTTCCATCTGGAGGTGACGGAGGAGATCATCGAGGACATGGTGAGAACGTTTGCGGATGAACTCCGAGAGGCAGGCATGGATGGCCGGGAGATGGTTGCAGAGGGCAGAAACTACCTGCCTGATCTGCATCGAATTGGAGGACTGGTTTTTCAGAGATGGGCGAGCTTAGCGGAAAAACTGA
>JACQTF010000131.1 GCA_016210925.1 Acidobacteriota bacterium
CCCAGCCCGTGCGCTGCATGCCGATGGGCAGCTTGGAGACAAACTCGATTCGGAATCGAACGCTGCGACCGGGCGGGAGGGGCTGGGAAGTGGAGATCTTGAAGACTGTCCGGTCCTCCTTGTTCCCATCGTCGGGCTGGACGTACCGTAAGGTACCCGTCAGGTCCGCCTCCTGGAAGTAGTCATCCGCCAGGAGCCGGATGGAGCGGATGTTCAGGTAACCCCAGTCATCCTCCTTCATGACCTTTCGAAGGGGTTCGCCCTTGCCCTCGATCATGTGGGTACTCTTGTTGTTCTGGAAGGCATTCAGGTAGGCGTGAAACCAGAATTCGCCAAGCTCCCGTTCTGAGGTATTCCTCCAGTCCAGGATCAGCCACCCGGAAACGGTTTTTTTCGCCGGGTCCAGCTTCACCTCCATGGTGTAGTTGGCGATCCGATCGCTTCGGGAGGGGAGCACCGAAGGCGGGCCCAGGTTTTCCTCCCGGATGGTTTGGGCAGCAAGGGCCTGCGTGAGGCTTGCCAGGAGTGCGATCCTCCGAAGGATGCGCATGCGCTACAAGTCCTCGCCGGAGCCCGAGCCGGGCTCACCGGTGGACGCCTCTTCCCCGGCCTCCTCCATCATCTGGTCAAAATCTTCGCCCGCCTCTTCGCCCAGCTCCTTTCCCATCCGTTTCATCCAGCGGGCCATGCTGCGAGGATCGCTCTCATCCAGATCTCCGATTTTGGAGGGATCGGCCAGGGACTCGAGGCGGCTCTCCTCGGAGCGGGCGACGGCGAAGCGGGAAAAAAGCTGGGTCAGGCGCCGGCTCTTGCAGCGTTTGCAGCAGACCGCCCGGCGGTGCTCGCCGGTGAGGACCAGCCAACTGCTCTTGCGGCCGCAGTCGTCACACTGATATTCGTAGATGGGCATGGTTAAAACCTGAAACTCGTGGGCTTTTTGCCCACCCTGAAACCTAAAACCCCGCCGAAACTGCTAGGTCTTAGGTTTGAGATTTTTGGTTTTGTCTTTTGTCCGCTCACCCTGCACCTACCCCGGTTCTCCGCAAGGGCAAACAAATTCCTCTAGTAGGTGCGGGGTCCACGTGCCTTTATAATGGTTTGTCATGAAGATTTCAACCTGCCTGTTGGGTGTTTTTCTATTGATCGCGGCCCTGCTTCAGGGCCAAACACCCTCCGACTGGGTCGAGCAGGGCAACCTCCATCTGCAGAATTCCGAATGGGACCAGGCAGAAGAGGCCTTCGAGAAGGCGTTGCGGGCGGAACCTCTGCACCCACGTGCCTGGCTCGGGAGGGCTTCGCTCCATCTCACCCGCGGCCAGCCACAGGCTGCGGAAGCCGCGTTTCGCAAGGTCCTGGAAACGGAGCCTTACAACGCCCAGGCGCACACAGGGCTGGGGGTGCTCCTGCTGCACCAGGGTCGGGTGGAGGAAGCGGCCGCCCATCTCCAGGAGGCCCTGAGCCTGCACCCCACATCCGCCGAGACGCTGCGGCGCATGGGATTTTCACTTTTTGTTCAGGGCAAGCTGGACGAGGCGATCCTGAACTACCGGAAGGCGATCTCCCGGGCGCCCCGGGCCATGGAACTGCGGCTGGAGCTGGCCATGCTGCTGAGCACCGACCGACGGGCACCGGACGCTATTTCGGAACTACAAGCGGCGCTCCGGGTGGCACAGGACTCCGCAGCGCTGCACCACCGCCTGGCCCTGCTCCTGGAGGAGGAGGGGCGGAGGGACCAGGCGCTGGAACACCTCCGGGCTGCCCGGGAACTGGAGCCCGACGACCCGCTGGTCCACTGGGACCTGGCACGCCTGCACCGGCAGTTGGGACAGGCGGAACAAGCGTCCGAAGCGGAACAGCTCTACGGGCGGTACTACCGGTTGGAGCGCCTTTTGACCCAGGCCTCCAACGAGACAAAGCGGCCTGGGGGAAATCCCATGGCCACACTGGAGGAGGTTCTCGAGCAGCACCCGGACTTCTTGAGGGGGCACCTGTACGCAGGCCACCATTGGATGCGCCTGGGGCGCTGGACGAAAGCTTCCGGTCACTACGAGAGAGCCCTGGCCAGGGCACCGGGCAACGCCGATGCCCTGGTGGGCCTGGCCTTGGCCCGGTACAACCTGGGAGAGAGCGACGAGGCGCTGCGCCTCTTCGAGAAGGCCCAACTCCAGGAGGTGGATGCCATGGACCTGCACATCGGGCTCGCCTTTGTCTACCTGGAGGGGAAACGGTGGGATGAGGCGTGGCGAGAGTTGGAGAAGGCCCGCAAGCGGTATCCCATCAACACCCAGGTTCTCTCGGGCATGGCGCTGGCGCTGGCCAGGAAAGGGTACCCGGACCAGGGCATCGGGATCTTGCGAAAAGCGATCGCCCTGGACCCGGAGAAACCGGCGCTGCATCGGGAGCTGGGCTGGATCTACCAGGCAGCCGGCAGGTTCGAAGAAGCCGGTCGTGCCTTCGGGACGGCGCTGGAGAAGGACTCCCGGGACGCCGGTGCGGCCTTGGGCCTGGCCTATTCCTCGATGCGTGCCGACTCTCCCCTGGAGATCGGCCCCGCCCTGGAAGCCGCCCTCCAGTCCGGTCCGGACCAGCTCCAGGCCCGTTACTACCGGGCCCACTCCCTCCAGCGGCGCAAGGACTGGGACGGCGCTCTCCGCGAGTACCAGGTCCTGGCGCGGATGGCCCCCCAAGTGCCGGCTTACCAGGCGGAGTTGGCTTACTGCTACCAGATGCACGGCGACGTGGACGCAGCCCTGGCCCACTACCGGCAGGCCACGGAGAGGTCTCCTCAACTGCACTGGGCCCGCAAGAACCTGGGCATCGTCTATCGATACAAAAGCCAGTTCAGCCGCGCCCTGGAAATCTTTTGCCGGCTCAGCCGGGAGCTGCCTGATGATCCGGAGGTCTGGCTCGAGCTGGGCGACACCTTCAGCTCCATCCAGAATTGGAAGGCAGCGGCCCAGGCCTATCTTCAGGTCCTCCAGTTGCAGCCAGAGAACGCCCGTGCCCACCACCACCTGGGCACCGCCTACCTGAATCTCAGAAGGCCGGCCGAAGGACAGGAACATCTGAGGCGCGCCGCCTCCTTGAAGCTGAAAAAGAGGTGAGTCAGTCTCGCAAAAATCGCGTGAATCAACCTCGCACGCGGGAGCGTAGTATACCGTGTGATGCCGTTGTAAGGACCACCCCCACAAGGAGGAGCCCCGCATGTTTGAGAAATTATTCGCGAGATACGGTGACCATGCTCATGCCTTGATGCGAATCGTCTTCGGCTTGCTTTTCTGGATGCACGGCGCGCAAAAGCTCTTCGGGATGTTCGGTGGAGAGATGCCGGCTCTGCTCTCCCTCAGAGGGGTGGCGGGGATCATCGAGTTTTTCGGAGGTCTGGCCATTGCCCTTGGGCTGTTCACCCGCCCTGTGGCGTTCCTGTGTTCTGGAGAAATGGCTGCCGCCTACTTCATCTCCCACTTTCCCAGGGGGTTTTGGCCCCTCCAAAACCAGGGTGAGCGGGCGGCACTTTTCTGCTTCGCTTTCCTCATGATGGTGACGGTGGGTGCAAAAAAATGGAGCCTGGATGCCCTGATGCAAAGAAATCCACGCAAGTGAGTGTGGACGTTCCTGTGCCCCTCCGGGCCATCTCTAAAATCAAGCGCACGAGAACCGCCCTCCTATGATAAGTTATTGACAAGGTCAGATCGCGGCTGTTGCGGGGCATGACAACGAAGGTGGCTTCGGCTCAAGGCAAAGCGGTGCGTCAACGCCGCCTGTTCCGGCCCTCGAGTACCACGTCTAAACAGCCGGTGACCTGACACTATCTTTCTCGAAAGGAGCACCCTTATGACCGACTACGCAAATCCGAGAGTCGTCGTGACGACCCAGTGGGTGGACGAACATAAAAACGACCCGAACCTGCGCATCGTCGAGGTGGATGTGGACACCAAGGCCTACGACGAAGGACACATCCCGGGTGCCGTGGGATGGGCCTGGGACAAGCAGTTGTGCGACACCGTTCGGCGTGACATCGTTCCCCAGGAGCAACTGGAGCGGTTGCTGGGCGAGTCCGGAATTGACGACCGGACCCAGGTGGTCCTGTATGGCGACAACAACAACTGGTTCGCCGCCTGGGCCCTATGGCAGCTCAACATCTACGGGCACCAGGACGCAGTGATCATGAACGGCGGGCGGAAGAAGTGGATCGCAGAGGGCCGGGAGTTGGGCAAGGAGGTCTCCACGCCGCCGCGGAAGAGCTACAAGGCCAAGAGTCCCGATTTTTCCCTTCGGGCTTTTCTCAAAGATGTACAGCAAGCCGTGGAGCGACGAGCGGTGGAGCTGGTAGACGTCCGCAGCCCCCAGGAATTCACCGGGGAGATCCTGGCACCTCCGGGCTTGCCGGAGACCTGCCAGCG
>JACQTF010000022.1 GCA_016210925.1 Acidobacteriota bacterium
CCCCGGATGGGCGACCTGTATTTTGCCCTGCCGGCGATCACAGGAAAGATCGAGCTGGAGTACGAGGGGGAAGTTCGGGGGAACGAAGAAGTCGCCCGAGAGTTGATCCGCTCCGCCACGGCAGTCTCCTTCTCCAAGCATCTTGGAGGCGACGAGTGCCGCGACATTGTGGAATGGTTCAACTCAGGCCACCAGCTCCAGATCTCGGCCGATGGCAGCACTTCGCAAAACCTGGGCGAAGTCCGGCGCGTCCCGGGCTTGATGGAGCGCATTCACCGGATGGTGGATCAGAGGCCGTCGGACGAGCTTGCCCTCTCCGCTGCGGAGTTCATTCTGGAGGGGCTGCACGCCCACCAGTTGATCGGCCGGTCGGAGGAGCGGGAGGGAACCTTGTACGGACCCGGCCGCGTCCGCCGGGACACTGCCGTCATGTAACGGGACTGAGCACCGGGTACCCTTGTATGAAGGTGAAGTACCAAAAATGGGAGGGATTCGAGGGCATCCTGATCGCGCCCGAGGAATTGTTCGACCTGCTGTCTCAGTTTTTCCTCCAGAGCGGCCGCCCTTTGCACTACCAGGACTTCCGCCGGGATCCCAACCTGCGGTACTCCGACGACCTGATGAGAGAGATCCTCCGGCTGATCCAGGAAGGAAAGATTCCAGCCCACCAGGTCACCCGGGAGCAGGTGGAGGACCTGCTCCGCGACCTGCAGGAGGAGGGTTACATCGAACGCGTGGAAGGAAAATGGGAGCTCACGGATAAAGGATTTCACCGGATCAGCGCCAAGGCCCTTCGCGACCTGTTGCAGGCGGTCTACAAAAGCCACCTGGGCTCCCACCTCACCTCGACCCTGGGGACCGGCGTCGAGATCGTCAGCGCCTCGAAGAAGTACGAGTTCGGCGACCACTTCAATCTGAACATCAGCCAGACGTTCCTGAACGCCATCCAGCGGGAAGGGCCCCGGCTACCCCTGGCATTGGAACAGGGGGATTTCGAGGTGTACCAGTCGGAGCACTCCAGCTCCTGCGCCACGGTCCTGATGTTGGACTGCAGCCACAGCATGATCCTGTACGGCGAGGACCGGTTCACCCCTGCCAAGAAAGTGGCGCTGGCTCTGTCCCATCTGATCCGCACCCAGTTTCCGGGCGATTCCCTCAACGTCGTCCTGTTCCACAACTCCGCCGAGGAGGTGCCCCTGAGGATCCTGCACAAGGTCAAGGTGGGTCCCTACTATACCAACACGTGCGAAGGGCTGAAGCTGTCCCGGCGCATCCTGAACCGCAAGCGCTGCGACAACCGCCAGGTGATCATGATCACCGACGGCAAACCGTCGGCCATCACCACCGACCAGGGACAGGTCTACCGCGACGCGTGGGGACTGAACCCCTTCATCGTGGCCCGCACCCTGGACGAGGTGCGCCGCTGCCGGGATGCACAAATCCCCGTGAACACTTTCATGCTGGCGGACGATCACTACCTGGTGGAGTTCGTCAAGGAAGTGACCCGCGTCTCCCGCGGGAAGGCGTACTTTACCACCCCCCAGACCCTGGGCCAGTACCTGCTGCTGGATTACCTGGCCAAGAAGCGTCGCAAAATCAAATCCGGATCGGCGTGAGATCTGACGACTCCGGCTTTTTCATCATTCGTCATGTAGGAGGACTGTGACAAAACCCCCCGGCTGCAAGGCCATCATCGACTCCAACTTCGCCCTGGCTTGCGACAGACTGGGCCTGGACGAAGAATTGCGGAGCCTCTTGAAGACGCCTCACCGCGAGCTGCGGGTCGAGGTGCCGGTCCGGATGGATGACGGCAAGCTCAAGATTTTCGTCGCGTACCGGGTCCAGCACAGTGGGGTGCGGGGACCGCACAAGGGCGGCATCCGGTACCACCCCCTGGTGGACTACGAGGAGGTGCTCGCTCTGGCCGAGGCCATGACCTGGAAGACAGCGATCGCCAATATCCCCTTTGGCGGTGCCAAGGGCGGCATCAACTGCGACCCCAAGACGATGTCCCCGAGGGAGCTGGAGCGATTGACCCGTGCGTTCACCGCCCGCATCCACTTGATCCTGGGTCCCTTCCGCGATGTACCCGCCCCTGACGTGAACACCAACGCCCAGGTCATGGCGTGGATCATGGATGAGTACAGTTCGCGCCACGGGTACACGCCGGCCTGTGTGACCGGCAAGCCGGTGGAACTGGGCGGGTCCAAGGGACGGGAGGCCGCCACCGGCCGCGGCGTTCTTTACGCCGTCCAATCCCTGGCCCGGGAAAAGAACCTGACTCTCGACAGTGCCCGCGTTGCAATTCAAGGATTCGGAAATGTGGGTTCTCATGCGGCGCGTCTGCTGGTGGAGGAGGCTGGCTGCAGGATCGTGGGGGTCAGCGGTTCGAAGGGCGGGGTTTTCAATCCAGAGGGCCTGCCGGTCCCGGAGTTGCTCAAGCACACGCGAGAGAGCGGATCCGTCACAGGGTTTCGGGACGCTGACGGCATCTCCAACGATGAGCTCCTGGCCCTGGACTGCGACATCCTCATTCCCGCCGCTCTGGAATGCGTCCTGACGGGCCAGACAGCCCCCAGCGTGCGCGCTCGCTTTATTGTGGAGGCCGCCAACCTTCCCACGACCCCGGAAGCAGACCAGATCTTCGCCGAGCAGAGGATTTTCGTAGTCCCCGACGTGCTGGCCAGTGCGGGGGGAGTCATCGTCTCCTACTTCGAATGGGCTCAGAACCTGCAACAGATTTTCTGGGAGGAGGAGGAGGTGAATGAACGGCTGCGGAAGACCATGACCCGCGCCTACCAGGAAGTCTCTGACCTGAGCCAGAAGGAAGGGGTCTCCATGCGCCTGGCGGCTTACATGCTGGCCATCAGTCGCGTGGCCCAGGCGGAGCGCCTCCGGGGAAACTGAAGGTCAGTGGTCGTGCGGCGTTCTTGACCAGGTTCGGCAGCCCTTTGACGGAATAGAAGATCGAGAATGGAAGATGGAAGTAATAATCTTCGATCCTCGATCTACGATCCTCCTTCTCCTGGCTGATGGTCCCCTGCAAAGCATAATCGTCCTCAGGCGCCCGTTCGTCGGCCGGCAAAATGCGCAGCCATCACGCGGACGGCGGAGATTTCAGGGTGGCGATAAAGGGGAGGTTGCGGTAGAGCTGCTTGTGATCCAGCCCGTATCCGACCACGAACTTGTCCGGAATCTCGAATCCCACGTATCGAAGGGGCAGCTCCACAATGCGGCGGGCCCGCTTGTCCAGCAGGGTACACACGTGTAAGCTCTGGGGGTTCCGGGCTTCCAGGTTCTTCAGCAGGTACCGCAGCGTCAGTCCTGTGTCCACGATATCCTCCACCACCAGGGCGGGCTTGCCCGTGATGTTCTCCTCCAGGTCCTTGATGATGCGGACCACGCCTGCCGTCTCCCGGGGGTCGCCGAAGCGCGAGATGGCCATGAAGTCCAACAGGAGCCGGTTCGGCAGCTGCCGCGCCAGGTCGATGGCGAAGAACACCGAGCCTCGCAGCAGGCAGATCATCACCAGCTCCTGGTCCGCGTAATCTTCTGAAATCTGCTGGGCCAGCTGACGGACCCGGGTCTGGATTTGGGTTTCGTCCAGGAGGACTTCGGCGATCGCATCCTGTAGGCTCATGATTTCTGGCCTCGGAACGAATCCGTGGGGGAGTCCCCGAACTACTCACCCCTTCGCCCCGCACCTACCCCCTTTTTTTTTCAGGCTTCAGCCAAGCTTGTTCAGTCGGTGCGGGGTCACGGGGACGCGGGCTCCTGCTTCTCGATGCGCTGGAGCCCGTATTTCTCCACCAGACTGCGGTAATCCCGCTCGTAGAAAATCTTGATGTTCAGGTCCGGGTACAGCTCCTTCAAGCGTCGCACCTTTCGGTTCTTCTTGGTGACCAGGCTTTGTTTCATGGTGGTGAGCTCAATGTGCAGGTCCAGGTCTGGGAGGTAGAAGTCCGGGGTAAAGGACTCCACCACGTGGCCCTCCTGGTTCCACTCGATGGGGAAGGTGCGAGGCTCGTACTCCCATCGGATGCGGTAAAAGTCCATGACGCGAGCGAACTCCCGTTCACTGGTGTGGGCGAAGTGGGGCAACTGCTTGATGGGCCGCTCAGGCAGAGGCGCTGCCAAAGAGGCCCGATGCCCGTTGCGGATCCGCTCCAGCTGGCCATACGTATCCCGCTCCAGGAGCGGTGCCGTCCGGGCCGCAGCGGCCACCGTTTGGACGGCGCACTCCAGCCCCAGCCTTTCCAGAGCGACCGTGAGGTGGAACGAGTCGGAGCTGGAACCCAGGGACACATGGAGCGCGCTGGTCAGCTCCGCGAACAGTTCCCGGGCACTCAGCTCCACCACCACGAGATCGTTGGTCAAGGCCAGGTCGGCCAGCAGGAAGGCCGCGGCGGCGCGATTTTGGGAAAACACCTGAGACGACAACTCATATTCCTGCTCTCCCACCGATCGCAGCCGCTCCTCGTCCAGGTAGAGAAAACCCAGCCGCTCGGCCACCTGCTGGGCGACCTGCCGCGCCCCCTCCGGGGACCCTCCGGAAATGGTAACGATGGCCATGGCGAAAGACTTTTTCTTTAAGCTCCAACTTGTTTTATTTTATATACGAAGCATCGAATCGCCAAATTCAGGAGTCCGCCCGATGAAGACAAGGAGTACTTTCCTTTGCCTGTTTTTGGTCACCCTGGCCAGAGGCCAGGGAATGCCCAGCCCCGAGGAGTTCTTCGGGTTCCCGATGGGGGAGGACCGGAAGCTGGCAGCCTGGCCCGAAATCGTCCGGTACTTTCAGGCACTGGACCGCGAATCGGATCGCCTGACGGTGGAGGAGCTGGGAAAAACCACCGCCGGACGACCCTTCCTGGTAGCCCTCCTCACCTCGCCGGAAAACCAGTCCCGGCTCCGCGAACTTCAGCACATCCAGGCACGGCTGGCAGACCCCCGGGGGCTCTCGGAACCGGAGGCCCGCCAGCTCATTGAGAAGGGGCGGACCGTGGTGCTGATCACCTGCAACATCCACTCCACCGAGGTGGCCAGCGCCCAGACCGCCGTGGAGTTCGCCTACCGGATGGCCACCGAGCGGACACCCAGGGTGCAGGAGATCCTGGACAACGTCCTTCTGCTGCTGGTTCCCTCCTTGAACCCCGACGGCCAGGAGTGGGTGGTGGACTGGTACCGCAAGACCCTCGGCACCCCCTACGAGGGCACGTCGCCGCCGTTTCTCTACCACAAGTACGTCGGCCACGATAACAACCGGGACTGGTACATGTTCACCCAGGTGGAGACCCGTCTGATGGTCTCGAAGCTTCACAACGCCTGGCATCCCCAGATCGTCTACGACGTGCACCAGATGGGCTCCAACGGGGCCCGGATCTTTTTCCCTCCCTGGATCGATCCCATCGAGCCGAACGTCGATCCCATCTTGGTCCAGGAAGGCTCCGCCCTGGGCACTTCCATGGCCGCCGAGTTGACCGCCCAGGGCAAAGCCGGCGTGGTGGTCAACGCCATCTATGATGCCTGGACCCCCTCCCGGGCCTACTCCCATTACCACGGGGGAGTGCGCATCCTGTCCGAGTCCGCCAGCGCCCGGCTCGCCAGCCCCGTCACCGTGAAGCCTGAACAATTGGAGCGGGGAAGAAACTACGACGCCCGGACCCAGACCTGGAACTTTCCCATGCCCTGGAAGGGAGGGGAATGGCATCTGCGTGACATCGTGGAATACCAGCTGTCTGCCTTCTTCGCCCTGTTGAAACATGCGTCCCGGTTTCGTCCCGAATGGCTGGACCACTTCTATCGCATCGGGAGAAAAGCGGTGGAGCGCACCGAGCCGCCGTACGCCTTCGTGATTCCGGCTGGACAGAGGGACCCGAGCGCGGCCGCGCGGATGCTCCAGGTGCTCCACTTCGGTAGGGTGGAGGTGCACCGCGCCCGGACTGCATTCTCGGCGGGAGGTCGGATGTTTCCCGCCGGAAGCCACGTGATCCTCCTGGCCCAGCCTTACGGCGCATTTGCACAAACGCTCCTCGAGCGACAGCGATACCCGGACCTGCGGGAGTACCCCGGCGGCCCTCCCCGGCGGCCCTACGACGTGACTGCCCATACCCTGCCCCTGCTCATGGGTGTGGACGCCCTAGCCATGGAACAGCCCTTTCAGGCGGACCTGGAAAAGGTGGAGCAGTGGGAACCACCTGCCGGAGCACTGCACGGCAATGGACAATTTGCGTTCCAATGGAGCGCGACTTCCAACAACGCTTTCACGGCGCTCAACCGGATCCTCCGGCAAAGCGGGCGAAGATTTTCCCGGCAAGGGAACCAGTTCGCCGTCGGGGATCGCCGAGCGCCCTGGCGGGACGAAGTCGAAAAGGTCGCCCGCGAACTCGGCGTCGAGTTTTACGCATCCGAATCCCTCCCGTACGCTGCCGGGAATTCCTACTTCAAGATGGCTCGGATCGGTGTCTACCAGAGCTACGGGCCTTCGATGGACGAGGGCTGGACCCGCTGGGTGCTGGAACAATTCGAATTTCCTTACTCGGTGCTTCACGACCGGGATATCCGCGGCGGAAATTTGAGAGCACGGTTCGACGTGGTCCTTCTTCCTGACCAACCCGGCCGATCCCTGGTGGAAGGACATCGTCGCGACAGCATGCCCCCCGAGTATACCGGCGGGCTGGGCACGGAAGGGGTCCACGAGCTGAAAGCGTTCGTGGAGGCGGGAGGCACCTTGGTGGCCATGGATTCCGCCACCGAACTGCCTCTGGAACAGTTCGGGCTGGGGCTGAGAAACGTCCTGCGGGACCGGCCACCCCAGGAATTCTACGCGCCGGGATCCATCTTGAACGTGAGGGTGGACACGAGCCACCCGCTTGCCTTCGGCATGCCGGCGGAATCCATTGCTTGGTTCGAGCAGAGTCCGGCCTTCGAGATCACCGACCCTTCGGTCCGCAGTGTCGTCCGATACCCGTCGGAAGGCATCCTGGCCAGCGGCTGGTTGCTGGGCGGCGAGCACCTGTCGAAGCGCACGGCGGTGGCGGAAGCGCCCCTGGGAAAAGGAAGAGTGGTGCTGCTGGGGTTTCGAACTCAATACCGCGGCCAGTCCCACGCCACCTTCAAACTGCTCTTGAACGCCCTCTACGCGCCATCCGAGTGAGCAGGGGAGGGGCAAGAGGACCGCGGCCTCAGGACAAGAAAAACCGGGAGGACCTCGATCTTGCTTTGTGAGGGGATGTTGGGGCAGGGAGGCCCCCCCGGGTACGCTCCGTTGCGGGATACGTGATGGCCGATCCGCGGTCCAGAGTCTTCTTCATCCCGTATCCCCGATCCGTTTCTCTCGAAGGGCGGCTGCCCGCGTGGTTGACCCACAGCACTCCAGCCACAGCGGAGAGCTGCCCGTGGTCCGTTCCTTCCTGTACCGTCGCTGTGAAATCCATGCCATCCAGTCGGCCTGCTCGCCTTGCAGCCCTCCCTCGCGGGGCCGTCCGGTACGCACAGGTGGGAGCCATGCGCCGAGCTAGCCGTCCTCCACTTTGGCGGATGCCTCCTGGGAGAAGCGAAGCTTTTCGAAGTACAGCAGCAAAAAGAGGAACAGCAGCAATCGCTCTTTGTCGTTCATGGCCGTCCTCGTTCCCATGCCTCCGATCTAGGCCTGCCTTCGAGCCTTCGTCTGTCTTCGTTCCGCGCGTTCGATGCGTCGAGTGAGATCGCCTGCCAGATCCCCCACCGCAATCTTGAGCACCAACTGTCCGCTGTGGAGCGTGTCCAGGATGACATCGGGCTTGTCGGTCAGTTTGAAGATGCTCTTGCCATCTGTCAGGAAAACGCATTGGGCCAGGGGATTGTCCACCTCGGGACAGTGGGTCTTCAGGTACTGGATGCACTTGCGGATCTTCTGCACGCTGATCCCCGCGCCCATCAGGAGCCTGGCCGTGCGGAAGCACAGCAGGTCCGCGAACGAATAAAGGCGGGAGGAGCCCCGGCCTCGGGCCGGGGCCACACTGGGCGAGATGAAGCCTGTCCAGTCCCAGTAGTCCACCTGCCTGGGTGACAGGCCCACGATCCTGCAAACTTGAAGTGTTTTGAACCCCTTCGCCATGGATGCCTAGAATAACAACAATTAATGTTGTCATTTTACTCCTGCCTTCCCGCTTGTCAAGTCTTTTTTTAAAAAATTTGAAAAATTTTTCAAGAGGATCCGGGCCATCCGCCCACGGTTCACGCGGACGACCCGGAATGCGGGCTACTGGTTACGGCCGCGAGATTTCAATTCGTCGGGGGTGAGAAAACCATCGTTGTTGCGGTCCAGGGTGCGGAAGCGCTCTTCGGATCCGCGAAACTCATCCCTGGAAAGCCTTCCGTCCCCATCGCGGTCAATCTTCTGGAATCGGTGTTCGGCGTCCTCTCTCCGGTGCCGGCGGGCCAAGCCTTCCCGAACCTCGCCGCCGTTGATCACGCCGTCGCCATTCCGGTCCAGACGGGAAAAGGCCTCGTCGTTGCAGGCACGGTCAGTAGGCCCGCGCCTTCCCGACTTCGGAGAGCACGCTGGCGGCGGCTGCGTAGACCTCCTCCACGGTGATGGACGCAAAACAGCGGAGGTCAATGGGGCACTCCCGGAGCAGGCAGGGCCGGCAGAACACCTCCTTGGCGATCACCCGGGCGCGAGGCCCCACGGGGCCAGTGGCCTTCTCATCGGTGGAGCCGAAGAGAGCGATGACGGGGACCCCCAGAGCCGCTGCCAGGTGCATGGGGCCGGAGTCGTTGGTCACCACGAGGTCACAGCACGCCAGCGACCCCATGAGCTGGTCCAGCGAGGTGCGGTTGATCAGGTTCAGGGGACGCCGACGCATCCGTTCCTCGATCCGGTATCCGATCAGCTCTTCCTCGCCGGCCCCGAAGAGCGCCACGTCGGCTCCCTGCTCCTGGATCAGGCGATCCGCTACCGCCGCATAGCGCTCCAGCAGCCAGCGCTTGGCGGGCCCGTAGTAGGCGCCCGGGTTCAACCCCACCAGCGGCCCTCCTTTCCAGCCGGACTCTTTTAACAGGTTCTCTCCCTGTGCTCGAATCGCCCGGGACAGGTGCAACGAGATGTCTGGATCGAACTGGATGTCTCCCAGCCGGGACACCAGGTGGAGATAGTAGTTCACCTGGTGGCCAAATTGTCGGGGGACAGGAACGGGATGGGTCAGAAGCCACGCCCGGGCATCGCGGGTGTAACCGAGCCGGGCGGGGATGCGGGCCAGGGCGAACAGGAAGGCGCCTTCGAACGCATTTTGGAAAAGGATCCCGAGGTCGAAGTTCTTTTCCGTGAGCTCCGACGCCAGCCGCACCAATCCCAGGGAGCCCCGATGTCTGCCCTCCTTCTCGAAGACGATCAGTTCGTCCACCCCGGGGACGTGCCTGTAAATGTCCGCCACCCAGGGGGGGACCAGCACCGCCAGGTGAGCCCTGGGAAAGAGCCGCCGCAGCTGCTTGAGGGCAGGCAGCGACATGACGCAATCGCCAATCCAGTTCGTCCCCCGCACCACGATCCGTTGGAAGCAGGGCGCTCCGGCTGTCAGGGGAGTGGTCGTGGGGGTGATGAGCATGAGACAGAATATAGCACTTCGGGCCAGGAGAGCGCGCTTTATCCCCTGCGACACCGCGGGAGGCAGCGCTCAAATCCCAACCAGGCCTCGGTTCGCCTCGCCACCCTGTTCATCTGGACAACGTGATGTATGATGATTTTCGCGATCAACGAAACCACTGGACTCCAGGGTGGACATTGCAGTGCGGCCAGACCGCCGATGGAACAGGTCATGAAAGTTCTCGTGACCGGAGGAACCGGTTTCGTGGGCGCGAACCTGGCCCGGGTCCTGCTCAAGTGCCCCGCACAGGTTCGCCTCCTGGTTCGTCCCTCCCGGACCGCACCTTCGTTGAAAGGCGCTGAGGTGGTTCCAGGGGACGTGCTGGACGCCGCGAGCCTCCAGCGGGCTTGCCGGGACTGCGATGTGGTCTTCCATGCCGCCGCCTTGGTTAAGACGTGGGTTCGAGACCGCTCGCTCTTCGAACGGGTCAACGTGGACGGCTTCCGGCATCTCCTGGATGCGGCGCGAGCCGCTGGGGTTCGGACGGTCGTGTATACCTCCTCGTTCCTCGCTCTGGGCCCTACGGGCCCGGAGCCACGGGCGGACACACGACCGGCACCCTCCTCCGGATATCACCCTTATGAGCGGACCAAGAGAAGGGCGCTGGAAGTGGCGGAAGAATATCTGGACCGTGGCATGGACCTGCGTCTGGTGTTCCCATGCGTGGTCTACGGGCCCGGCGAGCGGACCGCCGGAAATTTGATCTCGAAGCTGATCGAGGATTTTCTGCAGGACCGGATCCCCGGCCTGCTGGGCGATGGCTCCCAGGTCTGGAACTACGTTTTCGTGGAGGACGTCGTGCGGGGACACCTTCGCGCCGGAGAGGCGGGTCGCCCGGGCGGCCGCTACATCCTGGGGGGCGAGAACGCGACCGTCCGCCAGTTTTTCGGAATCCTGGGGGAGTTGACAGGTAAGAAACCTCCGGCGCGGCACATCCCTTTTGTTGCTGCAAAGGCCCTGGGCGCCGCCGAGGAGCTGCTGGCGTTTGCCTTCGGACGTACACCCCGGTACACCCGGGGCACCGTGGAGATTTTCAAGCAGCACTGGGCCTTCAGCTCCGAGGTGGCGGAGCGGGAGCTGGGCTATACCCACCTCCCCCTCCGAGACGGCCTCCGCCGTACGGTGGCCTGGCTGGCGGCGGCGCGCTCTGTCCCACGTGAGTCCACTTTCTGAACTTGATGTTTGACGGAGAAACTCGACGGCAATTGGAGCACATTGCGCCAGTGGGGTTCGCCTTCACCCTGCGCTATCTGACGCTTCCGGAGGCGTTCTTGGGCTGCGCGTTCGCCGTAGCGTACGGGTTGTTCATCTCCGGCCGGTCCACCTTGCGTCCGGATGAAGCGCGGAAGGGGTACTCCGTGGGCAAGCTCTCGTACGCCCTGGGGGTCCTCCTGCTGCTCCTGTTCTTCCATTCCAGCCTGGCGGTGGTGGCCGGGGTGTGGGGGATCCTGGCTCTGGGGGATGGGCTGTCCACCCTGGTGGGACGCCGGTTCGGGCGCGCCCGTCTCCCGTGGAATCGGGAAAAATCGTGGGCGGGCTCGGCGGCTTTCTTTCTGGCGGGGACCGCCGCCGCCGCGGTACTGATCGCATGGACGGACCCGATCATTTCCTGGAGGGCGGCCTTAGCCCTCGCGGCGGCCACGTCGCTGGTGTGCGCCCTGATCGAGTCGCTGCCCTTCGGGTTGAACGACAACATCCTGATCTGCCTGTCGGGAGGGGCGTTCATGTACCTCCTGTCCCGGACGCGATGGGACATGCTCCCGCATCCCGAGCGCCTGCCCCTGGCCCTGGCCCTCAACGTCGCCTGTGGCTTGACGGCCCTGGCCTTGCGGTGGGTGAGCTGGTCCGGCTTTGCGGGTGGAGTCGTGATCGGGACGCTGATTTACTGGTCTCTGGACTGGAAAGGCTTCCTGCTGCTCGTGGTATTTTTCGTGCTCGGCAGCGCGACGTCGCGGTATCGTTATCACACGAAACCCGCCGCTCAGGAGGCGGGTGGACGACGGGGAGCACGGCACGCGGTGGCCAATGGTCTGGTGCCCGCCGTCCTGGCGTTGGCCGCGCTCTTCTTTTCCGAGCAGGAGCGCGCCTCCAGGTTGTGGATCGGCTATGTGGCCAGCGTCGCCACAGCCGCCGCCGATACGGTGGCCACAGAGTTGGGGCAAGTGTTCGGGAAACACCCTCTCCTCCTTCCCGCGTTCCGCCCTGTGCCTGTGGGGACGGTGGGGGCCATTTCCATGGCGGGAAGCGCCCTCGGTGTTGCCGCGGCGCTTCTGATCGTGCAGCTGGCCTACTGGGTCGAACTGGTCTCGTGGCCTCAGGCAGCCATTGCACTGATGGCCGCTGCCGCCGGAAGCCTCGCGGAGAGCTACCTGGCCGCCCACGTTCCGGTAGTGGCGTTGACGAACGAGCTGATGAATTTTCTGAACACGGCCATTGGAGCCGGACTGGCTCTCTGGCTTGCGGGCTTTTTTTACTGAGGGAGGCGGTGCAGGCACCTCCGTGACTTTTCCTGGCTGGACGCCGTGAAGTTCAAGTTGTACTGGACCTTTGTGCGGCCCTTCACCCTCCTCCTTCCGTCCGTCGGGATGGTGACGGGCGCCCTCATGGCCTTGGGAGCCCCTCCGCGGATGCACTCCGACTGGAGCACTTCCGCCGGAGGGATCCTTCGGGACGTGGCGCTGGGAGCGCTCATGGCGGCGGCGCTGAACGCGGCTTCCAATGCTCTGAATCAACTGTACGACATCGAGGTAGATCGCATCAACAAGCCGGGTCGCTTGCTGCCCGCGGGGATCCTGTCGGTCCGGGAGGCATCGGTCCTGGCCCTCGCCCTGTTCGCCGCGGCGTTCGTGCTGGCCTGGCTGGTGAATCCCGAATGCTTCATCCTGGTACTCACGGCGGCCGTCCTGACCTTTATGTACTCGGCACCCCCCTACCGCACCAAGAGTCATCCCTTCGCGTCCAACATCACGGTGGCCATTCCGAGAGGAGTGTTGCTGGTGGTGGCAGGCTGGTCCACGGTCAAGACCCTCGCGGTGCCCGAACCCTGGATCCTCGGAGCCATGTTCGGGCTGTACCTGCTGGGCGCCATCACCACGAAGGACTTCTCCGACGTGAAGGGCGACGCGGCCCACGGGTGCATGACCCTGCCGGTGCGCTACGGCATCAGGTCCAGCGCCTACATGATCGCGCCCTTCTTCGTGCTGCCCTTCTTATTGTTGGACCTGGGAGCGCATCGCGGATGGCTCTCAGCCAACAAGAACCTCCTTTATGCCCTTGGGCTGGCGCTCCCGCTGTGGGGCGCTTACATCGCCTACCTGATCATCCGGGACCCCGACGAGCTGGGCCGGGTTGAAAATCACGTCTCCTGGAAGCACATGTACCTGCTCACGATCTTCGCCCAGGTGGGGATTGCCGCCTCCTACCTCTTGTGACCCATGGGTGCCTGGCTGTACGTCCTCCTGAGCACACCGGCCGGCCTGTGGGCCGCGCTGGCTCTGGACCCTTACGTGGTTCCTGTGGTCAACGCCCTCCTGATCTTTCCGGTCTTTTACCGGCACCTGCGCCGCCAGGCTCACCGCCGGAATTTTTGCCTGATGCTGTTCTGGGCTGTTTGCCTGTCGCTATCGGCGACCCTGGCCACCTTCTACCTTCCTGCCTGGACGGCAGACAGGATCCTGTGGGGACCTACTTACGCCCGTGAGATGTTTGTCTGGATTGAGACCGGGATGGGGGCAGAAGGGGACTACCGGCAGTTCGTCCCCCAGCACCTTGCTCACGCCGCGCTGTTCGCTGCTCTGACCTCCGCCAGCGGCGGTCTCCTGGGTCTGCTGATGGGATCCATTCTGCTCAACTACATGTCGTTTTACGTCGGAACACTGCTGGTGGCCTCCCACGCCCATCTTTTCGCACTGCTTTTCGGCTGGCCGGTCTGGGCGGTGCTCAGGGTGATGGGCTTTGTCGCCCTGGCGATTCCCTTGTCCGAGTTGTTCTATCGGATGCTCCGGCGCTGGCCTTCCTCGGGACGCGTCGCCTGGCAATTCGCAGTGGCGGGCGTGGCTCTGCTGCTGCTGGACATGTTCCTCAAGTTCGGTCTCCACGAGCACTGGCGGCAGCGGCTGAGCATCGCTCTCTCCTCCAGGTGATATAATGAAAGCCGCTCTGATCCATCACTCATGAGTCTCGTCGCCTTCCTTCTGGCTGTCCTGGCGTTCCCCTCCGGCCCCCAACTTCAGGCCGTGGAAGAAATCCGGGCCGCGAGCCAGTGGGAAAAACAGGGCAACCTGCAGGAGGCCGGCCGAGCATACCAGAGGGCCCTTTCCCTGGACCCCCAACTGGAAGAGGCCTACCTGAGATTGGCCCGGCTCCATTCCCGGCAGGGACGGAAGCAGGATGCCGTCCAGCTGCTTCTCCAGGGGCGGGCCCATCTGCCCCGGAGCGCGGCGGTCCTGGAGGAGCTGGGGTTCGCCCAAGCCGAGGTTGAAAACTACGAAGGCGCTGTGGAAGCCTTCCGGGCGGCCTTGCTCTTGCAGCCTCATTCGCCGGACCTGAAGTATAACCTGGGGGTGGCCCAGGTTCGCCTGGGGCTCCGGCAAATGGAAGGAGGGCGGTTCCGGGAGGCAGCGGCGGCATTTGCCCAAGCGATCGAGATGGACCCGGGGAAGGCCGCGCTTCACCATTTCCTGGGAATGGCCCACTTCAAGGGGCAGGAGCTGGAGCCTGCGGTGCGCGCGCTTCGCCAGGCCGTTGCCCTGGATCCGCGACAGGCACCTTTCCGTTACGACCTGGGCTTGGCCCTGCTGGCCAAAAACGAATTCCAAGCCGCAGCCAAAGAGTTCGAGGCCTCCGTCCAGGCGGACCCTTCCAACGCCCAGGCCCATCTTTATCTCGGGCGCGCGTATCACGAACTGAATTTCTTTGACAAGGCCGTGGAGAGGTTCCGAACCGCCCTCCGGCTCGCGCCAAATCTTCCCTTCGCCTACTATCATCTGGGCTTCGCCCACTATGCCCTGGGTGAGTACGAAGCGGCCTCCGGAGAACTAAGGCGGGAAGTCGAACTGAACCCCTCCTACGCTCCCTCTTACCACTACCTGGGGGTCATCGCCATCGACCGGCAGCGGTTTGACGAAGCCATTGACTGGCTGCAAGAAGCCCTTCGTCGCATGCCGGAGCATGCCTCCTCCTACTTCTACCTGGGTAAGGCTTACTGGAAGAAGGGGGATTATCCGGCGGCCTACACCTCTTTGAAGCAAGGCCTGGACCGGGATCCGTCCCATGCGGAAGGACACTATGTGCTGGCGCGGGTGTGCCTCAGCCTGGGGAAGCAGGACGAGGCGCGCAAGGAGCTTGCCCTTCTGCAAAAATTGAACGAGGCCCGCCGCCAATCCTCGGGAGTCGCGCACCGAAATTGACCCCGGCCCAAGGCCGGACTTATAGTAGGGGGTGACAGTGGAAACGATGATTCTCGACAAATGGACGCGCCGGAAGAAATTCATCGGCGGGCTACTGACCCTGTTGGCGGTCACATCGGCCATCGCCCTGGCCAAAGCCTTCTGGGAAGAGAAAGCGTACACCCAGTGGACCCGAAAGGAAGTGGAGCGCGTCCTCACCGATTCTCCGTGGGTGGAGAGTCAGAGTTTCTCCGAGGTGAACATGGAGGGGCCGGCGAGGCCAGTCATGTCGCGGCCTCCTGGAGAGAGTAGCGCGGAGGGCCCCGGCACCGCCGATTCAGGCCCAGCTCCCCAGCCCACTCCCCAGGCGCCAGCCGACTATACCCGGGGCCCGGACCCTCAGACCCCCGCCTTGTATTTGGTGCGTTGGTTCTCGGCCAAGCCTGTGCGAATGGCGCTGGCACAGTCGGCGCTGCTCAACGGAGGTTCCGATCCCAAGCAAGCGGAGGATTTCGTCAACCAGGACCTGGGCAACTTCATTGTGATCTCCGTTCACGCTGCCCGTGGGCAAGACCTTCAGGAGCTGGAGGGGCTCACCAAGGCCGCCGTCAAAGCGGACACGTTCCTGATCAAGAAAAACAAGGAGAGGCTCGAGATCGCCGAATTCAACCCCATCTCCCGGGGAAGCCGGACGATGCTTTTCCTGTTTCCACGGACCGTGGACGGGAAGCCCAGCATCATCCTGGAGGACAAGGAAGTTCGATTTGTCACGAGGCTTGGCAAGCACAAGATCAGTTGCAAATTCAAGCTTCAGGACATGATCTTCCGGGGCCAGCTTGAGCTCTGAGGAGGCGCAGCAGCGCTCGATACGACGGGCCCACAAGTGGCCGAATCGCATTGACTTTTCGGATACCGGTCAGTAAAATCTCTTGATAGCTCAAGAAGAACCCGGACCGGCTGGCAGTGGGGCCATGGGGACTGAGAGGCGCGCCATCAACTTCTCCCTTCTGATTTTTCTCCTGATCTTCTTCTTCCTCCCGGGGACGCCGGCATCGGTGGACAACAAGAAGGACAAGCGGGAGGACTCCGCCGAAGAATACTTCAGGAAGTGGCTCTCCGAAGACGTGGTGTACATCATCACACCCGAGGAGAGGTCTGTATTCAATGCGCTCACCACGCCGGAAGAAAGGCAAAAGTTCATCGAGCAGTTCTGGCTGCGCCGGGATCCGACGGCGAGCACTTCCATCAATGAGTTCAAGGAAGAGTATTATCGCCGGATCGCTTACGTCAACGAGCGATTTGGCAGCGGGCGGCCAGGTTGGAAGTCCGACCGCGGGCGGACGTACATTACCTTTGGTCCCCCTGACGAGATCGAGTCCCATCCGGCCGGAGGAAGCTATCAGCGCAAGCCCTGGGAGGGGGGAGGTACAACGTCCACCTATCCGTTCGAGGTGTGGCGATACCGCCACATCTCTGGGATCGGATCCGACGTGGAGATCGAGTTCGTGGATCCCTCTTGGAGCGGCGAATACCGGATGGCCCTGAGTCCGGAGGAAAAGGACGCTCTCCTTCACGTTCCCGGCGCTGGCTTGAAGACCATGGAAGAGCTGGGGATGGCGAGCAAGCTGGACCGGTCGGCCTTCTCGCCTGGTAATGCCAATGACGCCGCCTACTCAGCCCGGATGGGCATGAGGGCCAAGGACATGCCGTTCGCCCGGCTGGAACAGTACTTTGCGCTGCAACGTCCTCCGGAGATCAAGTTCAAAGATCTCAAGACGGCGGTGGAGACCCACGTCACTTACAACCTGCTCCCTTTCCGGATGTCCACGGATTTCATCCGGCTGGGGCCGGACAGGATCCTGGTCCCCATCACCCTCGAGATCGAGAACGGGCACCTGCAGTTCAAGAAGGAACTGGACGTGTACCGGGGAATCATAAACGCCTACGGGATCGTCACGGCTCTGAACGGTCGTGTCGTGGCGGAGTTCGAGGACGTCATCAGCACCAATTACACCGAGGTCAACTATCCTGCTGGCCGGCTCCAAAAGTCCATCTATCAAAAGGTGCTGATGTTCCAACCCGGTCTTTACAAGCTGGACGTCATCCTGAAGGATGTCAACAGCGGGAACCTGGGCAGTTCCCAGTCCCGGCTGACCGCTCCCCGCTATGGGGAAGGACAGCTGGCCTCCAGCTCCTTGATCCTGGCCCGAAGCATTCAGCCCCTGAGCGAGCTGCCCAATGCGGTGGAGATGTTTGTCCTGGGGAACATGAAGGTGGTACCCAACGTCGAGGGCAATTTCCCTCGACGGGATCGGCTGGAAATCTACCTCCAGGTATATAATGCGGCCTTGGACCAGTCTACCCTGCAGCCCTCGCTGGAGGTGGAATACGCGGTTCTGAAGGGTGACCAGGTCATCAAGAAAATTGACGACATCAAGGGAAGCTCGGTAGAATTTTTCTCGGACGAACGGGTGGTTTTGGTCCAGCAGGTATCCCTGGCAGACCTGGAAGTAGGGGATTACAGGCTGAAGGTCACCGTCCGAGACCACATCAACGGGTCTACGCTGACGCGGGAAGCTAGGTTCAAGGTGCATGCCTGAGCTTCCCGGCGGGGGTTTTATGACGCGACAGAAGTGGATTGGCCTCGTCTTATTGGTGGGGATTGCCGTTGTCCCCTTGCTTGGATCTTCCGCCGGCAAGGTCTCCGGCATCATCCAGGATACGCGGGGCACGCCGCTGTCCAAAGCGCGTGTGGCCGTGGTGGATCCGAAAGCACTGGACAAATCCGTGGCCGCTACCCAAACCACGCCCGAAGGCATTTTTACCATCGCCAATCTCCAGCCAGGGAAATATGCACTGAAGGTCTCCCTGGCCGGATTCAAGCCGCTGACCGAATCGACGGTCGAGATCTCCCCGGGTCAGACCACCATCGTCACGCTTTTCCTCGATGCTCTGTCAGCCCTGGACAACCAGGAGGACCCCCGTAACTGGCCCTTGAAGGCGGTCTTGCGCGGCGAGCCCACGGACCGGATGATCTTCCGCCATCAGGCCGAAGAGGTGGCGGAAGTCGAAACGCCCAAGAGCCCCTTCCTGGGGAGCGGCACGGTGGAGGTCACCTCCACCGGAAACTTGAGCGGGGACGACTACACGGTCTTTCCTTTCCCCTTTGGAAACGGCCTCCTGACTAGCTTTGCCTATTTGGAGCCGCTGGGCCACCGGGCACGGTACATCCTGGCGGGTCAGCTTCATTCGGGGGACAATTCCCTGTGGAAGATCAAAAACTACTTCACCTATCAGCTTGACCCCGGCCATGAGGTCCGCATGATCCTGGGGTATGGCCGCATTGGCTTTACCGAGCCACGGGCCGCCTCCTGGTCCAACCCCGAAGGGCTGCGAGCGGATGTGCTCTTGCTTGAGGATGTCGCGGCGGTCAGGAACCTTCACCTCGTCCTGGAGGAGAGCCGGCAGGCTGGGCCGCTGCGGGTCGTCTACGGGTTCGATACGACCCTGGTACGGGCGGGGGTCTCTCACCTGTTGTGGAATCCCGTCCTACAGGTCTTCCTCACTCCGACGGACAATTTGGGAATCCGCGGGCGCATTTCCTCCCGGAGAGAGAGCGCCCAATCTTCGCTCGCCCTCCCCGAGGAGCAGAGCGTGAATCTGGCCGATGCCGTTTACATCTCCAAGGTCGATGGCCGCATCCGGACTGGCAGCACTCGCCACTATGACCTCTCGCTGGTCCGGAAGCTGGACCCGGATACCGACCTGGAGGTGACCGGCTTCTTGAACCAGGTCACGGGCAAGAACGTGCCCTTTCTGGCCATCTTGAACGAGGGCGGCCAGCTCCGTTCGCGGCTGCTCGAGCTCGATGATAGGGCTGCCTCCATGAGTGGTTTACGGTTCGTGATCAACCGCCGTCTTCTGAGTTGCCTGAACGGAACCGTGGCATACGCCGTGGGATCAGGAGCCACGCTACCCTCCAGATTGAATAGCCCCGTCACGAACGAGGACGCTCTCCTGGCATTTGTGGAGAGGGAGCTGTACCAGGCCGTCACCACCCAGGTGGACACCGCGATTGAGAAGTTCAACACCGAGATTTCCACCATCTACCAGTGGGCACCGGGAAATCACATCGCCGCCCTGGACGCCTTTTACGACCGAAAGGACGTGTTCAACGGGGGGCTGAACGTTCTGATCCGCCAGCCTATCCCCTTCCGAGATTTCCTGGGAATCCATGGGGAGTTGATAGCCCTCTTCGACGCGCGCAACCTGCTCGACGAAACCATTGGCCATGTGCAAACCGAAAGCGGCGACGTGGTCTTGGTTCGCAACCCACGATCCATCCGCGGTGGCCTCGCCTTTCGCTTCTAAGAGCATTTCCGACAACCGAATCCCAGCCGACTAACAAGCCACGATGGCGCAATAAGATTTTTTGGCGGTAGTTCCAACTTTTCGTATAAGATAATTCAAGTTTTTGAATATTGGTGAACCGCCTGTGGACGTTAGAAATTTGATGGTAGCATCCTATTGATAATAAAAATGTTACTCATATTGCGGCCGCAGCAGAGGCGGGCACGAAAATTGCTTTACCTGCGAGTGCTCTTAGATACGTCCGACCGCGGAAAACAAAGCGCAACCCGATGAACCCCAAGGTCACAGCACTTTTGTTTCTGACAGCCATCCTCGTGGTGTTGGGTTTTTCCAACGCGGAAGACCGCTTGAACTGGAAGGACCCCGACGATGGGGTCCTGTGGGAGACCACCAGGGGTGGGTTGGAAGCACGACGGATGATTCCGGGCGGCCCCGCGGATCTGGCGGGAATCCGGAAGGGGGAGAA
This sequence comes from Acidobacteriota bacterium, assembly GCA_016210925.1. Classification (GTDB taxonomy): domain Bacteria; phylum Acidobacteriota; class UBA6911; order JACQTF01; family JACQTF01; genus JACQTF01. Next base: position 19,851 of record JACQTF010000022.1, read on the forward strand.
GTTACTTCGAATCAACGGCTGGCCCGTCGCGGGCCTGAAAGAGTACCGAGAGTGGATCTACCGCGTGGGTCCTGGTCGAATTATTTTCTACACGGTGGCGGAGCCAGCGGGATCACCCCGGCAAGTGGCCCTGACCCTGGGAGGACAGCCGGCCTTTCAGGCGACCGATCATTATCTGGCCGCGGTTGCCTTCACCTACCTGGGGATCGGGCTCGTGATCCTTCTCCGGAACTGGCGCGCCCCACGAGCCATTCATTTCTACCTGGTCTGCCTGTTGTCGTTCGTTCTCTATCTGTACAGGTATACCAACTCCCTGAGTCCCATCGACTATGCGGTCTACTGGACCAGGGCTCTTGCTTTGCTGTTGCTGCCCCCTCTGTTCCTCCACTTTTGCCTGCGTTTTCCCCGAAGCAACATTCGCTCTGAAAATCGTGCGTTCCTCTTTGCCCTGTACTTCCCTTTCCTGCTGCTGTGGGCAAGCCACGTGTTGTGGGCGATGGGGCGCCTGGCGTTCCTTTCTCTCCCACGCACACCTGAGGTGGCAGGCTGGATGGACAGGCTTCATCTTTTTTATTTTGCGGCGTACTTCGCCGCGGGGGTGTCCCTCCTGGTGCGCTCCTACCAGAAGGCGGCTGCGGGAACGGAACGGCAACAGCTGAAATGGATCGCGGGCGGGGGACTGGCGGGCATCGGGCCTTTCACACTGCTGTACGTGGTGCCTTTTCTCCTGGGCTTTCAGCCGGGGGATGCACTGAAAGCATCGGTCCTGTCCCTGGCCATCCTCCCTCTGACCTTCGCCTACGCCATCGTGCGATACAAGCTGATGGATGTAGACGTGATCTTCAAGAAGGGAGCGGCCTACCTGGCAGCTTCCTCCGCGGTCCTGGCCTTCTATTTTGCCCTCATCGGCCTCACGGGGAAGCTCGTGGACCTGATTGCGCCGGGATCCCACCTGCTGGTGGTGGCGGGCGCGGCCTTGCTGGTGGCGTTCTTGTTCGCTCCTGTCCGGAGCAGAATCCAGACATCCATCGACCGGTATTTCTACCGGGAGCGCTACAACTACCGCGCGTCCTTGATGGAATTCGCCAGGACCCTCAGCTCGGAGATCAGCCTGCCACGCCTCTGTTCTCTCATCCTCGACCGCATCCGGAACACCTTGGGGGTGGATTCTGTCGCCATCTTTCTGCGCCACGAGGGGACGTCTGGGCTTGCACTGCTGGACTCGGCGGGGCTCCGGGAGCAGGCCAAGGAGTTGCCGCTGGCGGAAGTTTTGGAACTGGATGGATCCGGCAGCGAGCCGTCGCCTCTGCGGCAGAGGCTGTCGTCCCTGGGCCTGGAGTACGCACGCCCGCTGGTGGTCCGGGGAAGAACCATCGGACTGCTGGGGGTGGGGCGTAAGAGCTCGGGCGATTTCCTGTCCAGCGAGGACCTGGAGCTTCTGAGCGTGCTGTGTGGATACGCCAGCATCGCCTTGGAGAACGCCTCTCTGTACAATTCCATCGAGCGAAAAGCCCGCGAGCTGGAGCAGCTGAAGGTTTACAGCGAGAACATCATCGCCAGCATCCACGTGGGGGTCGTGGTGCTCGATGCGACGGGCGTCGTGACCGGCTGGAACCCAATCATGGAGCGCCTCTCTGGCCTGCCCGTGTCCAGCGCCTGCGGAAGAAAGTTCGAAGAGCTGTTTTCGCCGGACTTTGTCCGTTCCCTGCAGCGGGCCGCGGGATCCGACCAGCTGACGGTGCACGAGAGCGTGAACATCTACAAGTTGTTCCTGGTGGCAAGGAACGAATCGGCCGTGATGGTCAACGTCTCCATCTCGCCCCTCATCGATCGCACCGACACCAGCACGGGCACCTTGCTGGTGTTCGATGACATCACCCAGAAGGTGCAGCTGGAGGATCAGCTGCTCCAGGCAGAAAAACTCAGTTCCATCGGACTGTTGGCGGCCGGTGTCGCCCACGAGGTGAACACGCCCATTGCGGGCATCTCCAGCTATACCCAGATGCTCTTAAAGCAGCTTCGCGAGGATGATCCGAAGCGGGAAGTGCTGAGGAAGATCGAAAAGCAGACCTTCCGGGCCTCGGAGATCGTGAACAGCCTGCTGCACTTCGCCCGGCTCCACGAGAGCCGGTTCAACGAGCTCAACGTCAACGAAGTCATCCAGGAAACGTTGTCTCTGCTGGAGCACCAGTTCAAGCGTCAGAAGGTGCGGGTGAGGACGGAGCTGGACGGCCAGCTCCCCTGCATGATGGGCAACACCGGCAAGCTGCAGCAGGTCTTCGTCAACATCTTCCTGAACGCCCGGGACGCCATGCCCGCGGGGGGTGAGCTGAGCGTCAAAACCTCCCGGGACAACGGGACCGTGGTCATCGACGTGAAGGACACCGGGCTCGGGATTCCCCAGGACCAGATCAAGAATATCTACGATCCGTTCTTCACCACCAAGAAGAGCGGCCAGGGAGTGGGCCTGGGCCTGTCGGTAAGCTACGGGATTGTCCAGGAGCACTCCGGGAGGATCTTCGTCGATAGCCGGCCAGGCAAGGGGACTCATTTCCGTTTGAAGTTCCCCGTGTCGTCTCGCCCCGAGGGCTCCCAACCCTCGAGGAACGCACAGTGAAGCGATGATGGACCACCACATGAAGGGAAACATACTCGTTATCGATGACGAAGAGGTGATGCGGGACGTCCTGAAATCTCTCCTGGTGGAGGAGGGATACCAGGCGGATGCCGTCGCCTCGGGAGAAGAGGGTCTGGAGCGGATCCGTGACGGTTTCTACGACTGCGTCCTCTTGGACCTGATGATGCAGGGAATGGACGGGCTGCAGACCTTGGAGGAGATCAAGCGCATCGACCCGCACCTGGTGACCATCATCATTACCGCGTACGCCTCCATCGAGAACGCGGTCCAGGCCACTAAAATCGGAGCGTTCGACTTCATCACCAAGCCATTCAAGAACGAGGAGCTCCTGGTCAAGATGAAGAACGCCATCCAGGCACGGGTCCTCACCCTGGAAAACCTCCGGCTGAGGCGTTCCTTCAAACAGCAATATGACTTTAGAAACATAGTGGGAAAGAGCGCACGGATGCAACAGATCTTCGACCTGATCGCACAGGTGGCCCCCAGCCGGAGCACGGTGCTCATCTATGGCGAAAGCGGCACCGGCAAGGAACTGGTGGCCAAGGCGATCCACAACTGCAGCTCCCGAAGCGACGGCCCCTTCGTCACCGTCAACTGCGGTAATATCCCCACGGAGCTGCTGGAGAGCGAGCTCTTCGGCCACGTGAAGGGGGCGTACACCGGCGCGTCCGCGTCCAAGAAAGGACTGTTCGAGGTCGCCAGCGGTGGGAGCCTTTTCCTGGATGAAGTGAGCACCATCGCATGGGACACCCAGGCCAAGCTGCTCCGGGTGATCCAGGAGCGGGAGTTCCGCCGGCTGGGGGGGCTGGAGAGCATCAAGGTGGACGTGCGCATCATCGCCGCCACCAACTCCGACCTTCAAAAAGACGTGGAGGAGCGCCGCTTCCGGGACGACCTCTTTTACCGTCTGAACGTCATCAGCATCCACCTGCCTCCACTGCGCGAGCGGAAGGAGGACATCTCCCTGATGGAGGAGCACTTCGTCAAGATGAACTGTGAGGAAAACCAGCGGCCCCTTCGGTCGGTGGACGCGGAGGCCATGAGGGCGCTCATGGAGTACGACTGGCCGGGCAACGTCCGGGAACTGGAGAACGTCATCGAGCGGGCGGTGGTCCTTTCGCCTTCCTCCGTTATCTTGAAGGATCTGCTGCCCAGGGACCTGGTCTACCACAGACCGGAGCGCGACGGGAAATGGGCCCTTCCCGAGGACGGGATCAACCTGAAAGAGCGGATAACAGACATCGAGCGCAACTACATCATGGACGCTCTCCGCCGCACCGACTGGAACCAGAAGAAGGCCGCCAAGCTCTTGACCATGAATCCCACCACCCTCAACGAAAAAATCAAACGCCTGCACATCAAGTCCAAGTAGCGGACCCCGATCCGCCCGTATCGCTGCAAGGCGAAGTCACGAAAAGGCTTCGTGTACCTCCAGCTGGGGCGCTACCGAGAAGCGGAAGAGCGCTTCCGGAAAACCCTGTCCATAAGGGTCAACTATGTGGACGCCTATTCCAATCTGGCGCGGCTCTATGACAAGCTGGAGCGCCCGTCTGACGCCATCGCTTCTCTGAGAATGGCCCTCCGGTACAGCCCAGAAAACGCGTGGGTTCGATCGGAACTCGAGCGTCGGGAGGGAAAAAAGGCAGGGAAGCCGTAACGAGCTGCCCACGCCTGGGACTGGAGCCAACCCTGGCGTTCCCCATCAGCTGCGGCGCCGTACCTGGCCAGGCCGGTCGGTTGTTTGGACCAACGATTTCCAGGAATCTCGCAACTCCCGGCGGGCACCGACATCTTGTATGATGAGTTGAGGCCCAGGCCACACCTATGCGTGGGATCAAGGTTTCTCCCCGACTGAGCATAAGCGGAGCACTGATACTTTTTGGCCTATCAGTTCTGGCGGGGACGCCGGCTCAGTCGAAGGCCTCCAAGGCGGAGGTCGAGGAAATCATCCGGAAATTTGCCGCGAAAGAAAAAGAGGCGTACGAAGCCTGGATGAAGTACGCCTATCACCAGCGGGCAGTCATCGAAGTGCTGAGCCACAATGGGTTTCCGACTCAGGAAAGAATGATCATCGAGTCGGACGTGGTGTTCGATGACCAGGGACGGCGCAGCGTCAAGGTCCGCACCCAGAGGGGCAGGCTGGTCTCGGTAGGCTGGACCCCGGAGGACATGGAAACCATCCACAACATCCAACCCTTTGCCCTCACCACAGAGGACCTGCCCCGCTACGAGGTCAAGTACCTTGGAAAGGAACGGGTGGACGAGATCGACACACATGTGTTTCGGGTTTCGCCCCGGAAGATCCAGGAGGGGCGGATGTACTTCAAGGGGAAGATCTGGGTGGATGACCAGGACTTCCAGATCGTCCGCACCGTGGGCAAAGCGGTCCCCGAATCCCGGGTCGGTGGCCGCGAAAACAAGTTCCCCGAGTTCGAGACCCTGAGGGAGCAAATCGATGGGAAATACTGGTTTCCCACCTGGACCGAGGCCCACGATGTGCTGGTCTTTGGCCTGGGGTCCGAAGTCGAAATTCGGGAGCTGATCACGTACACGGATTACAAGAAGTTCGACGTGGGAACGAAAGTGACCTACTGAGCCTCAGGCCTGACACCAGGGACAGGGATGGGGACCAGCTTTCACTCCGCCGGTAGCGGGCGAAAGGTGCTTCCAGCTTGGGATTTCTTGGGATTTCTTTGGATTGCGCTTGACGAGATTCAAATTTGTGTACTATGTTTGAAAGAGTCGAAACCCCACAATTCAGATCATCGTGAAGGCCGTTAAGGCTTGAAACTATGCGGAGAGCGACGCATTCGAGAGTGAGACCGTTCGTCTGCAAGTACCAGGGAGGAGGGACCACATTGTGTTGAGAGCAATGGGGGGTACGCTGGTCGATTATTTCGTCAAGGGCGGGATCACCATGTGGCCTTTGCTGGCCTGCTCGATCCTGGGGTTGATCTTTACGATCGAACGCGCCATTTCCTTGCACCGGATCCGGATCAACACTGCCGAGATCTTCGCAAAGATCCGGGCGGCGCTCTTGCAGAGAGACCTGAAGAACGCCATCGAGATTTGCGACTCGTACGAGGGCCCCATTTCCAACACACTGAAAGCAGGGCTGTTGCGGTTTGGAAGGCCACACGAGGAGATTGAAAAGGCCATCGAGAGCGTGGCGCTGCACGAGCTTTCCAAGCTGGAGCGGGGCCTCTGGGTGCTGGCCACGGTCGCCAACATTGCCCCCCTGTTCGGATTCTTGGGTACGGTGACCGGCATGATCAAGTCGTTCGAGGCCCTGGCGGAAGTGGGGCTGGGTAACCCCAAAGCGGTTGCAGCGGGCATCTCCGAAGCTCTCATCACTACGGCGGCAGGCCTGTTCATCGCACTGCCTGTCCAGGCGGCGTACAACTATTTCACCAGCCGGGTGGGTTCCTTTGCCCTGGACATGGAAACCAGCTCCTCCATGCTGCTGGAAACGTTCAACGAGATTGAGGAGCAGGAAGTCGAACCCCACGTCAAGTCACCGGCGGAAAAAGCGGGCGTTCTATGATCGTCAAGTACCGCCTCCGCAAGGTCTCCGCCATCATCCCGACGGCGTCCATGGCCGACATCGCTTTTCTCCTCATCATCTTCTTCATGCTCACCACCTCCTTCAGCCCGGTCAAGACCTCGGTGGACCTGCCGGAATCGGTGGTCCGAACCGAAGTGGAACGGGAGGCTGCCATCGTGGCGGTGACCGCACAGGGCAACCTGGTGGTGTCCGACGGCGTCACCCCCGGCCGGGACGTGGCCGGAGACGAGGAGTTGGGCCAGTTCGTGGCGGGCGTGGTGGCAGCCCAGCCCAACAAGCAGTTCATCATCAAGGCCGATCGAAACGTCCCTTATCAGTCGGTGGACCGGGTGCTGGAACAGCTACGGAGGAACAAGGCCCGCGTCATCGGGCTCCTGACCGAACAAAAGGTCGTGAAGTAGTCATGGCTCTCCGGATCGTTGCCAAACGCGCCCGAATGCAGGCAGGGGTGCCCACCACCTCCATGGCGGATATCGCATTCCTGCTCATTATCTTTTTCATGCTCACCGCAGTCTACAGCACCACGCGGGGTCTGGAATGGCAGCTCCCCAAAGACGATCCCAACCAACTCAATGTCCAGCCGATGGAGGCCATCCACATCCATATCCTGAGCCCGGGCCAGTACGTGGTGGATCGGCGGCCGGCGGACCTGAACCAGGTGGGTGGGTACGTGAGTGCCAAGATGAAGCAAAACCCCGACAAGCCCGTCATCGTCCAAACGGATCCCCAGGTGCCTTACTTCGCCACCATCGAAGTCCTGGACCTGCTGAAGCAGTTGGAGGTCAAGAACATCTCCGTCCCCACCCAGAGCGAGGTGAAGCGGTGGGAGTTTTTCCTGGGGAGGCGGTAGAGGCGCGGAATGGGACCCTCCGATCCAGCCCTTCGTCCTACGTATCCCCCCGGTGCGCCATGAGGCCTGCCACATCGTTCTCTTGCATTTTAATCTGTTTTACTTCATTTTGCATCGCCGACTACAAGCAAGCGGTCTCTTACTTCCAGCAAAAGAACTACGCCAAGGCCATCCAGGCCATCAAGCCGGACCTGGATGCTCATCCAGACTGGGAGTTCGGACAGCGCCTCACGGGGATCTCCTATGTCAAGATGGGTGAGTACGCCCAGTCCATTCCCCACCTCACGAAGGCGGTGGAGCTGAAATCCCTGGAGTTCTCTACCTATCTGGCCCTGGCGGAAGCGTACTTTAACCTGAACCGTTACACCAACGCTTCCAACATCCTTCTGTCCGGCGAACGCTTCGTCAAGAACCCCAACGACCGTTACCAGCTTTACCACGTGCGGGGAGCCGCCTTCTTCAAGCAGAAGAGATATACGGAAGCGATACAGGATCTGACCGCCGCCCTTCGGGTGGACCCCGGGGATGCCGACGACCACTCGATGCTTGGCATCGCCTACTTTCAGGTGGGCAGGCTCGACGAAGCGCAGGCAGCCTTGCAGGACGCTTTGACCCGGAAGCCCAACCATCCGGCGTCCCAGGACTACGCCGGCCGGGTGCACGGCAAAAAGGGGGCCCTGGCGCTGGAGGCCAAGAACTATGCTCAGGCCGTGGAAGAGTTCCGGAAGGCGCTTCGTTACCTCCCGAACGACGGTGCGACGTACTTCAACCTGGGAGTGGCCCAGATCTTCGTCGGCGACCTGGAGGAGGCGGAGCGCGCGCTGGTGGAAGCAGCTCGTTTGATCCCGGACCACAGCCAGGTACACAAGCGGCTGGGATTCGTGTACGAGAAGAGGCGGCAGTACGACAAGTCGCTGCAGGCGTACCAGCGGGCCTACCAGCTGGAAAAGGATCCCGCCCTAAAGGAGAGCATCGACCGGATCACCCAGCGCCTTGCCCAATCCAAGAGTTGACCCCGCCGCGTCCAAATTTCGGTTGATCCGTTTTCTCAACCATGCTAAGGACGGGGAAGCGCCCGCGCGCGAAGCGGGCCACGGTGCACGGGAGACGGAGCGTCGGTCGTGCAGAAGATCTCCTGTTTCGGGGCGGAAGGCTGGAGTGAAGCGATGGCTGGCTCTTGACCATGACAGCTATCCTGGACCGAATCCGCGAACGAGCCCGAGCTGCAGGGAAACACCTGGTCCTGCCCGAGGGGGAGGAACCGCGGACGCTGACCGCTGC
>JACQTF010000129.1 GCA_016210925.1 Acidobacteriota bacterium
CCGATGGGCAAGCCTGAGCGAGTCCAACCGCAGGGAACCGACAGCGCGGGGACTCCCGCGAGATTGAACGGCCGCGTGAAGCGGAGCAGCGCGCTGCGGACATCTTCTTCGACGTTCCCGATGGTGACCGTGGACTGGTCGGACCTCGGCGCGGGCACGGGCACTGTGGGAGTAAGGAGGGCGTCCACGGTTTCGAAGACCGCTTTCAGCTCCCTCCGGAAGAGGTTCCTCAATCGCTGTGCTTTCAGATAGTCGGTGGCCAGCAGCGTGCTGCCAAACTCCAGGTGCCCGCGCACGTCGGCTCCGTAGTCGCCCGGGCGCTCCCTCAAGTTTTTTTCGTGGTAGGAGGCCGCCTCCGCGTAGGTGATCAGATACATGGAGGGGATGGAATCCATGCGAGGGATGGAGACCTCTCGGCTCGTGGCACCGGACTCCTCCAGCAGCCGGCAGGCGCGCCGCACCGCTTCGAGGACTTCGGCATCCACCTGATCGAAGAAATATTCCCTGGGAATTCCCAGGCGGATTCCGCGCAGGTGGTCGGGAAGAGAGGAAGCGAAATCGGGCACCGGCGCCCGGGCGGAAGAGGGGTCCTTGCCATCCCGCCCGGCGATGACGCCGAGCATCAGGGCCGCGTCTTTCACCGAGCGAGTCATGGGGCCCACGTGGTCCAGGGACCAGCTCAGAGGCACCACCCCATGGCGGCTCACGCGTCCGTAGGTGGGCTTGAGCCCCACGATGCCGCACAGGGCGGAAGGGATCCGAATGGAGCCGCCGGTATCCGTGCCCAGGGAGGCCGAGCAGAGCGCTGCGGACACCGCTGCCGCCGATCCTCCGCTGGAGCCGCCCGCAATCCGGTCGAGGTCCCACGGGTTGCGCACCGTGCCGAACACGGGGTTGATGTTGGTCACCCCAAAGGCGAACTCGTGAAGGTTCGTCTTGCCCACCAGGACCGCCCCTGCGGACCTCAACCGTTGCACCGCGGTCGCGACTTCGGTTGGCACGAAGTCCTGTAGGATCTTGGATCCGCAGGTGGTGCGTGCGCCCGGAATGTGAAAGAGATCTTTCACGGAGATGGGTACTCCGTGCAGGGGTCCCCGGTACCGGCCCGACCGGATCTCCCGCTCCGCCTCCCGTGCCTGGGCTTCCGCCTGATCGGCGAGCACCGTGATGTAAGCGTTCAGTGTTCCGTTCAGCTCGGTAATGCGGTCCAGGGTGGCTCGGACTGCTTCGGTAGGGGAAACGGCCCTCGTGCGAAGGAGGTCTCCCAACTCGGAGAGGGTCCGTTGAGCCGGTTTCGTGCTGCTCATTCCTCTTTGGTCTCCAAAGTGGTGAGGAAAGCCGGCTCCGCATCGCCCACGTCGGCGGCCCGCAGCAGCGCCACGTCAGGGGAGGTTCGGTCCAGGCGGGCGCGCAGGACCTCGAGACGGTCGGGGTCCAAATTCAGCCCGGAGGCCTGAGCCAGGCATTCGGCGCGGGATCCCTCCTGCGCCGGGAGCTTCCCCGAGGAAAAACCCAGAGCCACGAGCGCCCAGCCCATCTTCTCTAGCACCGATCGGCGACTGGACATACTGAGAGAAACCTGAAACTCTGAAACCTGAAACCTGAAACTTTGAAACCTGGGACCTCAAACTCTGAAACCTGAAACCTGAAACGTGAAACTCTGAAGAGCCTGCCTCAAGACTTTAGGTTTCAAGTTTCCAAGTTTCAGGTTTTCAGGGCGGCCAGCATTCGTTGCGCCTGCGCCAAGTCCTGCGGTTCCCTGGTTTCCACCTGAATTCCCGTCCTGATCCGGGCCGGGGCTTCCACCTCTTCCACGGGAAAGTCCGCAAGGATGCCCGTGATCTTCACCTGCACCTTCTCGATCCCCGGAAATTCCGCCAGCGGCCCCAGCCCCCGGGCGGTTCCCTTCACGTAGTAGACAAAGCCCTCATCCACGAACCCGAGGGTGACCTTCCCCGTTCTCTTCATGTTGGCGGTGGTGCCGCTGCCCACGTACGGGCCCAATCTGAGCTCCTCACGGCTGATGGCGATGACCTCGAGGAAACTTAACATGGCAAAGTGGGGCCAGTTCTCCGGATCGACGGTGGCTACTAAGATCGCTTTGTTCTGATGGTCTCCCAGGTGCTGCCCGTTCAACAGTTCCCAGAGCGGGTCTGGGAGCTGGGTGCCAACGAGGCGCGACATGGCGCCCACCATACCACAGGAATCGAGGCCGTACAAGGCGAGGTCGAACTGGCAAGCGTGGTCCAGCCCGAAGAGTTGCGCCTCCCGCGGTTGGTTAGGCTGAATTTTCAGGCTTCAATTTGGACTGACCTTTGATATATGATGAACGTCGCCCACCACTTGGGGGCTTTTTCTTCGCTCTGGTGCGGACGATCCCGGTTCGAGAAGAGAAGAAGCGGAGGTTAAAAGGACATGGCCATCCAGGATTTGAGAGACTGGATTCGAGCCGTCGATGAGATCGGCGAGCTCAAGGTGCTCCGGGGGGCCGGTTGGGATTCCGAGATCGGGACCATCACCGAACTCTTCCACCACCGGGAAGGCAGCGCTGCGCTGCTGTTCGACGAAGTGCCGGGGTATCCGAAGGGGTACCGGGTCCTCAGCAACACCATGAATTCCATGAACCGGCTGGCGCTGACGTTGGGGATGGCGCCCGCCGGAAACAAGATCGAGATGGTTCAGGCTTTCCGCAAGCGGTTCCGGGAGGTGACTCCCGTGAAGGCCCGGACGGTAAAGTACGGGCCTGTCCTGGAGCACGTGTACACCGGGAGCGACATCAACCTGCTGAAGTTCCCCACCCCCAAATGGCACGAGCTGGACGGCGGTCGTTACATCGGAACCGGAAGCGTGGACATCACCCGCGATCCCGACGAGGGATGGGTGAACGTGGGGTGTTACCGGGTGATGATCCAGGACAAGCAAAGCCTGGGCTTCTACATCTCGCCGGGGAAGCATGGACGGATCCAGCGGGAAAAGTTTTTCAAGAGGGGTGAGGTCTGCAAGGTGGCCGTGTCCTTCGGCCACGATCCGCTGCTCTACATGCTGGGCGGGCTGGAAATTCCCTATGGCGTGTCCGAGTACGAATTCATGAGCGGCATGAAGGGCGAGCCGGTGGAAGTGATCGAGGGCGAGCACACAGGCCTGCCGATCCCTGCGACCGCGGAGGTCGTGGTGGAGGGTGAGGCTCGGGTGGAAGACCTGCTCGATGAGGGACCTTTCGGGGAGTGGACAGGCTATTACGCCAGCTCCACGCGTCCCGAGCCCGTGATCCGGGTGAAGCGACTGATGCACCGGGAGAATCCTATCCTCCTGGGCGCGCCTCCCACGCGTCCGCCCTGCGAGTACAACTACTTCCGGTGTTTTCTGCGGGCCGCCCTGGTCTGGGAGCAGATGGCGAAGGCGGGCGTGCCCGACATCAAGGGAGTCTGGTGCCACATGGCGGGCGGAAGCCGGCTGCTGACGGTGGTCTCCATCAAGCAGCGCTACCCAGGACATGCCCGGCAGGCCGGCTACGTGGCAGCCCAGTGCCACGCCAGCGCGTATCTCGGCCGGTTCACCATCGTGGTGGACGATGACGTCGATCCTGCCAATACCGATGACGTGTTGTGGGCATTGGCCACCCGTACCGACCCCGAGCAGGACATCGAGATCCTGCGCCGGACCTGGAGCGGGCCCCTGGATCCCATCATCCCGGAGGGCCAGAAGGGCTTCAACTCGAGGGCCATCATCGATGCGTGTCGTCCGTACGAGTGGCTGGATCAATTTCCTCCGGTGGCGGAATCCAGCAAGGCGCTGCGGGAGAAAGTCCTGGCAAAATGGGGTCCTCTGTTGTTCAATCACGGAGCGGAGGGAGGTTCATGAGCGGGAGGTCGCTGCGCTGCTTCCTCTACCGGGGAGGCACCAGCAAGGGAGTGTTGATCGAGCAGGCGGAGTTGCCTGCCGAGGCCGGTGAGCGCGACCGGTGCATCCTGGCTCTGTTCGGAAGTCCCCACGTGAGGCAAATCGACGGGCTCGGCGGCGCCGACCCACTCACCAGCAAGCTTGCGATCCTTCGACCGGGCTCGCCGGGAGAGGGGCTGGACCTTCATTACATGTTCGGCCAGGTGAGTATCGCCGAGACGTTTGTGGACTACTCCGGGAACTGCGGGAACCTCTCGTCGGCGGTGGGACTGTACGCTCTGGACGCAGGCTACGTGAGGCTGCGGAACGACCACACCGTAGCCCGGGTCCTGAACACGAACACGCACAAGATCCTGGAGGCGGAAATCTTTCCGCAGGGGGACCCCGAGGTCTCCGAGAGGGACCTGAAGGACTGGGGCCTGAGCCTCAGCGGGGCCCTGGTGCGAGTGAACTTCCTGGAGCCGGGCGGCTCGAAGACGGGAAGGCTGCTCCCCACGGGAAAAGTGCGTGAAGAGATCGTGCTGGAGGACGGATCGCGGTACGAGGTGACGCTGGCGGATGCCTCGAACCCGGCGGTTCTGGTCCGTGCCGCGGACCTCGGAATGGAGGGCACCGAGTCGCCAGCGGAAATCGATCAGGACCAGCCTCGATTGAAAATCCTCCTGGAGATCCGCGCCCGCGCCGCCGAGCGACTGGGTTTCGTGAAGGACTGGCGGCTGGCGGCCACCCAGAGCGCGGCCATACCCAAAGTGGCCTGCGTTGCCCCGCCGGCGTCTTACCGCGCCCTGGACGGAAGCCCGGTGGATGCGGGGCGCTACGACTTGCTGGCCCGCACCCTTTCCATGGGGAGGGCCCACAAGGCCTACGCCATCACCGGCGGAATCGCCACAGCGGTCGCAGCGCGCCTGGAGGGAAGCGTGGCCTGGGAATGCCTGGCGGAGAGCGGTCGCCGCGGCGCGCGGGTCCGCCTCGGGCACCCCAGCGGCATTCTCCCCATCGACCTGGATCTTTCCAGATCCGGATCGGAGTGGCTTGTGAGAAAGGCCGGCATTGTTCGCACGGCCCGAAGGTTGATGGAAGGGATCGCCTACCTTCCCTGATCATCGAATCTGCCCCGCCCGCATCGTAAAATCCGTTTCGCGGATTCTGACGATCGGATACGCCGGAAGCGAATTTTAGGAAAGGCTAGCTGGAGCCATGGATTCCCTACGCGCCACAGCGATCAGAGTCATCGCCGTTGCCTTCTCGGCCTACGCCCTGTTTGAGGCAATTACCCTGAAGTTCCCGCCGTTTCAGGAGCGGGCCCTGTTCCTTCTTTTTCCCCTTGCCCTCGCCTTCTTAATGTTCCCCCTGTCCAAGCGCTTTCCTGCCCGGTGGATGACGGTCCCCGGTGCGCTTCTGGCTGCGGTGGCCTGTCTGTACGTCTTTTTCTTTTACCAGCAGCTGATGGCGCGCGTGGGGGATCCCACCACCTTGGATTTGGTGCTGGGAACTGGGGCGATGATCCTGGTCCTGGAGGGGACGCGCCGGTGCGTGGGCTGGGCCCTGCCACTGCTGGCCCTGGCCATGATCGGCTACGCGGCCTTTGGCTACTATTTGCCCGAGTCCCTGGCTGCTCACGGAGGCTACGATTGGAGCCGGATCGTGGGCCAGTCTTACACCACGATGGAGGGTATCTTCGGTCTCATCATTTACGTCACCTTTTATTACATCTTCCTGTTCGTCCTGTTCGGGGCTGTGCTCGAGGCCACCGGGGCTGGCCAATTCCTGATGGACCTGGCGAAGTCGCTCTTTGGCCGATTCAGCGCCGGGCCTGCGAAGGTCGCGGTGCTGGCCAGCGGCTTGATGGGGAGCATCTCCGGGAGCGCGGTCGCCAACGTCGTGACCACCGGCACCTTTACCATACCGTTGATGAAGCGCGTCGGATTCGAGCCTAAGTGGGCAGGGGCCGTCGAGGCGGTTGCGTCTTCCGGCGGGGCGCTGATGCCGCCGGTGATGGGCGCGGCCGCATTCCTGATGGCAGAATTTCTGAGCATACCCTACGCGGAGATCTGCAAGGCAGCCATCTTTCCCGCGCTCCTTTACTACGGAGCCGTCTTTGCAGCCGTCCATGCCTACGGAAAGAAGCGGGGCCTGAAGGGGCTTCCGCCGGAAGAGCTGGGATCGGCGCGAAAGATCCTATGGGATTGGCGCGGCGTGATTTTTTTTGCCGCGGTCGGTGTTCTGGTCACGTTGCTCGTCCGGCGCTACTCTCCCACCCTTGCCGTGCTCAGTGCCCTTCCCGTGATGTTCGTGCTCTCGCTCTTTAAGCCCGAGACCCGATTGACGCCCAGGCGGATCCTGGGCGTCTTAGAGAAGGCCGGGAAGGATATGGTGATTTTGTCCTGTTCCGCTGCCTGCGTGGGCATCATCATGGGGCTGATCTTGATGACCGGTCTCGGGAATCGCTTCACGGGTCTGATCCTGGACGTGGCCGGTGGTAACCTGGTCCTGGTCTTATTTTTGACGATGATCTGTTCCCTCATCCTTGGGATGGGCCTTCCCACCACCGTCTGCTACGTCCTGCTGGCGACCCTCATTGCGCCCGCGCTGATCGCCATGGGCATAACACCCCTGGCAGCCCACATGTTCATTTTCTACTTTGGCATGATCTCCATGGTGACTCCACCTGTCGCCATGGCTGCTTACGCGGGCGCCACGGTGGCCCGGGCCCCGGTGATGGCCACAGCCTTTGTTGCTTCGAGGCTGGCGATCACCGCGTTCATCCTGCCCTACATGTTTGTCTACAGCCCCGCCCTGCTGCTCGAAGGGCATTGGCCTGATGTGGTGCTGGCCATGGCTACATCCAGCATCGGTATCGTGGCACTGTCCAGTTCTGTGGTGGGATACTTCAGGGGTCTACTGCCGGCGCGGGCTCGGGTGATCCTTTTTGTGACCGCCCTGCTGCTCATCAAGCCGGGAATACGGACCGACTTTGCGGGCCTCGCCCTGTTGGCTGGGACCGCGTTGTGGGTTGCGAAGAGAAGGCGAGCGGAGAAACCCGTGGTTCAGATCGCCCCCATTGCGGAAGGACCCTGAAGAGCGGCGCTGATCCAAAAACGTGCCCAGCCTCCTGTCACTGAACTCTCCATCCCAGCATTTGCGAACCGCCTCTCCTACCCGCGAACGATGGGCCAGCCGGAGGTTTGCTCCTGGTTGTTTCGTTTTCGTGTTTTTCTTCAGCGTGGGCATGGCTGGGGCAAACTCATGGCGTTCCGCCTCCGGAGACGACCGATGGCGTGAGCTCTGGAGGTCCTACGACGCTGCCGTGGTTCGAGTGCTGGCTTCCGGTGCCGCTCCTTCGGAAGCTGACGCTTTGCTGGCGCGCGAGATAGAGGTCAAAGTCCAGCCGCTCTTGGAGCGCGCCATTCAGCAAGCCCGGGGCTCGAAAGAGACCTCCGAGCTGCGCCGGCTCATTGCCTTCCGAGAACGAGTGGAAGGCTTGAAGTGGAGCGGCCGGGGAGATTATCTCAGAGCTGCGAAACACCTCGCCCGGGCGGAATCGCTGGCGCGGGAGCTGGGTCTGTCGAGGCTCCGCGAGGGCAGCCTGCACAACTTGACTTACGTGTATTTCCAGCTCAACGAGCCTCAGGAAGCTTGGGCTGCAGCCCGTCGGGCCCTGCAGGTATCCAAAGAGCTGCGTGAAATCAGCCTGTACAATCTCGGTTGGCTGGCGTTGAAGGCGGGGCGCTGTCAGGAATCGATCTCCTGGTTTCAGAAAGCAGCGGAAGCGGCCCGCGAGAAATGGAAAGCATCGGCGATGGGGGTCGAGGTCGAGCATCGCTTCCAGGGCCCAGCCATTCGCGAGGCCATTTCCTGGCTCACCCTCGCGTCCGCCCACTTTTGTCTCGGCCGGCTGGAGGACGCCTTCACGGTGACTCATCGGGCCCTGGAGCTTGCTCGACAGCTGCGGAACCCGCGCTACGAGGTCTGGTCGTTGTACAACCTGGGGAGCCTTTTCCATGGCCTGGGAGACTCGACCGGAGCCGCTGCGGTCCTCTTTGTGGCCCGCGAGAAAGCCCGCCGGGCCCACCTCTCGTGGGAGCCGGACCAGATCGCCTTTTTGGAGAAGGTGCTGGAGTCGTCCGATCCTCAGGAGGCTTCCCGGGAACCGATAGCTCCGGCACAACGCCGAGCACCCTTTGGCGCCCATCCTCGAATCACCCTGGCCACAGGCTTGGGACTTCCTCAGTCCCCGATCAGGATTTCTATCTATCTCACCGGCTCGAAAGGAGCGTGTGAGAGCATCGACCTGGAGGTGGCCTTTCCGAAACGTTATTTGACGTTCCGGGATGCCCACCCCGGTTCGGACGCGCCCGGTGCTTCCATTCAAGTTCAGGAGCTGGCCCCCACTGGCCCGGAGAGGGGGGCTGTGGCCCTTCACCTGCGAGCGACCGGTCCCGGCACGCTGACGGATGGAGAGCTTGCCATCTTAAGCTTTCAACCCACCGAGGCTGCAGCCGGGGAATTTTATTTGTCGCCCCGGGTGGGGCTTGCTTCTGGGGCCGCGGGTCAGGCGCCGCCCATGGTAGCAGGAGGCCTGGTCAAAATTCTCCGGCGAACGTCGCCCTAGCGCCTTGGCTCACGATGCTTGAAAGGGGGCGGTTTTCGGTGGTACGCTACAACCGTCCTTGGGAGTGGTTGCCGGGGACCGGAAGTCCAAGACCCAGTGTGCCGTGAGACGACTTTTTCAGGAGTTCGGCGATGCGGAATGCCGTCGTGATGAAGCTGGCCCTTCCCCTGTTGGTTGCCTCTGCGCTTCACGTCCCCGCGTGGGCCCAGGACCAAAAGGCGGATGCCGAGATCCATGTGGATCTGGGCACGGGGACCGCGGTTCCCGGTGGATTGCTCACGCTGCCCATCGTCGTGTCCGGCTCCCGGGGCACCCAGCTGGGGAGAACGAAAAACGAAATTCGATTTCCGAACAAACAGGTGACCTTCATCAAGGTGGATGACGGACCCGGCAGCCAGGCGGCGGAAGCCCGGGCGGAGGCCAGGACCGAGGAGGACTCCAAGGAATCCGATGTCTCGGTACTGACGGTGACCGTGGAGGCGCGGCGGGAAATTCCCGAGGCGGAGCTCCTCTATTTGGTCTTCGAAGTCAACAAATCAGCAGCCCGAGGAAGCACCATCAAGCTCGAAAATCGGGTAGAGGCTGCCACCTTGGACAACCGCGCTCTCAAGAATGTGACGGGCAAGGACGGTTCCGTCACGGTGTCCACCTTCGTGGTCGGGTGTCTGCTCTACATGCATTAGGCCCGGCTCCTTGCTTTTCAAGAAAGGGTTACTCATGATCAAGAGACCGCAGCCTTACGTGAGACAGATTTTCATGTGCATCAACAACCGTCACGGGGAAAGCCCCTCCTGCGGTTACAGCGGTTCCGAAGAGATCGTCGAAGAGCTGAAAAAGATCGCAAAGCAGCTCAACCTCAAGGGGAAAATCCGCGTCGCCAAGAGCGGTTGCCTGGATCTGTGTGCCTTTGGCCCCAACCTGATGATATGGCCGGACGGCATCTGGTACATGAAGGTCACCAAAGAGGACATCCCCGCCATTGTGGAGACCTACCTTAGACTGGAAGAGGCGGAGAAGAAAGACGAAGCTGCCACCCCCTTCAAAACCTGAAACCTGAAACCTGAAACCCGTGAAGCCCCTCAGCTGTGAGTTCTCGGAGTTTCAGGTTTCCGAGTTTGAGTTTTTCATTAGGTGCAGACGAAGTAGATTCCTGTGACCGTGACCAGGGAGCCGATCACCAGGCGGGGCGAGATGCGCTCGATCTCCCGAAGGAAGGCCAGGCTGAGGGCGATGGTGAACAGGGGCGTGACGTGTTGCAGGGGCGTCACCACCACCGCCGGGCCCAGGCTGAGGGCCGTAAAACTGCAGAACCAGGAGATGGTCGAGCAGACGCCCGAGAGGCTGAAGTAGAACCATTCAGCCCGCGTGAGAGACCGGAGCCGGCTCCAGTTCCCCCTGGGACCCAGGGCGAATCCCAGCAGCAGGAAGCCGGTCATTGAAGTCGTCCACGTGGCCAGCAGGACGGAAGGGTAGAGGGTCAGCCCGGATTTGCGAGAAATGACCCCCAGGCTGTACATGAGGGCGGCGGCCAAAGGCACGAGAACCCCGCACCTACCCTCGTTTCCTGCAACTTTGAGCAATATGCTCGGTAGGTGCGGGGTCACCGGGGGCGCTCCCGGTAAGCGGGGGCCACAATCATGGTGCCCACCACGATGAGGACCGTCCCCAGCCAGAGCCGCAGATCCGCCTCCTCGTTCAGGAAGGCGACCGCCAGCAACGCAGTGAAGACGGGAGACACTGCGACCAGCGGCGAGGTTCGGGAAGCTCCCACGCTGCGGATGCTAGAGTAGTTCAGCAGGCGCGCCAGGAAGGGCCCGAAGAAACCCGCAGACACAAACCAGATCAGCGCCTCCGGCCGCAGGCTTGTGTTTCCCCCCGAGGCTCTCCAGCCCAAGACCGCCACCGCCGTGCTGAACAGGAGGGTATTGACGCCGGCGCTGAGGTAGGCCGCCATCCACCCCGCACCTACCATCTTTCTACCCGAAACCGATCCAACTTTTGGCAGGTGCGGGGCCACCAGGCCGCGGCGTGCCGCCAGGTCTGAGAAGGAGAAAAAGAGGGCCGAGCCCAC
>JACQTF010000135.1 GCA_016210925.1 Acidobacteriota bacterium
ATCGTCACCCTGACCCGTGCCCTCAACGAGGGCAGATCCGCCGTCGCCGATCGCCTCGAAGCGAATGCCAGGGCCGCGGAGAGTCGCCGCGCGTCCGCCAGGGTGCACAACCCCGCCGTCAAAGCTCGCTGCGCGTCGGTGACACCGGAACAAACCCGTCGAAAGAGCCCTTTTTCCCAGAGACGGCCCCTCCAGCGGGAGGCGCTGCGGCTTCCTGTCTTTCCCACCACCACCACCGGTTCCTTCCCGCAGACGGCTGAAGTGCGGGCAGCGCGCGCGAACCTGAAGGCCGGCAAGATCACCCAGGCCGAGTACGATGCCTTCATCGAATCGGAGATCGAGCGGGCCATTCGCTTCCAGGAGGAGATCGGCCTCGACGTCCTCGTTCACGGGGAGTTCGAGAGAAGCGACATGGTCGAGTACTTCGGGGAGCAACTGGACGGCTTCGCCTTCACACAGAACGGCTGGGTCCAGAGCTACGGATCGCGCTACGTCAAACCGCCCATCATTTTCGGCGATGTGGCCCGGCAGCGCCCCATGACGGTCCGGTGGGCCAGGTACGCTCAATCGCTGACCCGCCAGCCCGTGAAAGGCATGCTCACAGGACCCACCACCATGATGCAGTGGTCGTTCGTCCGGGATGACCAGCTGCGCTCCGAGACGTGCCGGCAGATCGCCCTGGCCATCCGGGACGAGGTCGCGGACCTGGAGGCAGCGGGGATCCGCGTCATCCAGATCGACGAGCCTGCCCTCCGGGAAGGGCTTCCCCTGGTTCGTGCCGAGTGGGAAGATTACCTGCGCTGGGCCGTGGAATGCTTCCGGCTGGCCTCCAGCTCCGTGCGGGATGAAACGCAAATTCACAGCCACATGTGCTACTCGGAATTCAACGACATCATCACCGCCATCGCGGCGATGGATGCAGACGTCCTGTCCATCGAAATGGCGCGGTCGCAGGGGGAGCTTCTGGGGGCCATCGCCACCCATCGCTATCCCAACGAAATCGGCCCGGGCGTCTACGACATCCATTCTCCCCGGGTGCCATCGGACGAAGAGATCAGGGAGTTGATTGCGAAGGCGAGCAAGGTCCTGTCCCGGGATCAACTGTGGGTCAATCCGGACTGTGGTTTGAAGACACGACGGTGGGAGGAAGTGCGGCCCGCCCTGAAGAATCTGGTCGCCGGCGCCCGCTCCATGCGACAGCAGCAGGCCAGCCCCACGCTACAAGACTGACGCTTTCTCAAAACTTTCTCAAACCTTCTCTTGACAGAAGCCCCGGGAAATACCTATAGTGAGCCTCACGAAGGAGGCTCTCTTCCTCCTCCCCTCGGCGACGCCAAAAGATGAGACGGAGGTCCACCCATGAGTCCACGACGGCTTTCTCGCACTTTGGTGCCTTTCTGCTTCGCGCTTCTTTCCCCTCTCGCCACGCGCTGGGAGGGTTTGCTGCTGGCCCAGGTTAGAACAGCCACGATCTCCGGCACGGTGAAGGATCAGACCCAGAGTGTGTTGCCTGGGGTGACGGTCAAGGTCACCAACGTGGAGACCGGCCTTGTGCGAACCGTCCTCACCGGTGATTTAGGGCAGTACCACGTTCCCAGCCTCGCTCCAGGAAATTATCAAGTGGAGGCAGAGCTGGTTGGATTTCAGACGGCGGTTCGCAGCGGCATCACGCTCACCGTGGGCCGGGAAGCCGTCGTGGACTTCACGTTGAGGGTCGGAGAGGTCGCGGAGCGCGTGACGGTGACAGCGGAAGCTCCCCTCATCGAGTCTACCACTGCCACGATGGGCGGGTTGGTCGATGCGAAACAGATGCGGGACATTCCCCTCAACACCCGCAGCTTTATCGAGCTGGTCCCCCTGCAAACCGGAGCGGTTTTTGCCGAAGCGGGCGAAAGCAGTGCCACGAAAGGCTTCGGCCGAAAGCTCGCCATTGTGGGCACGCGGTATAACGCGAGCGTCTTTCTCCTGGACGGCGCCGTCATGAACGACGCAGCCGGCAGTTCGGGCAGCGCGGCCCAAACCATGACGGGGGTCGAGACGGTTCGCGAGTTCCGCGTCATTACGAATGCCTACACGGCGGAACACGGACGCCACACGGGGGCGGTGATCAGTGCGGTGACCAAATCGGGTACCAATGAATTCCATGGGTCCATCTTTGAATTCCTTCGCAACGACAACCTGGATGCCAGGAATTTCTTCGATCGAGATCCGGACAACCCGCAGGTGCGCAGCAACCCGCCTGAGTTTAAGAGAAACCAGTACGGCTTTGCCGCGGGTGGACCCATCCGACGGGATCAAAGCTTCTTTTTTGGAAGCTATGAAGGCTTACGAGAGCGGCTGGGCTTAACGCAAACTTTCATTGTGCCCGGTACGGCCATGCGCCAGGGGTTCCTCCGCGGCCGATTCATCGGCATCCAGCCAGCGGTTCGGCCCTACTTGGAGGCCTATCCTGTTCCCAACCGCCCGGACCGGCCTGATGGGACGGCCCAGTTCGTCACGGCAAACACGCCCACCACCGACCAGGACTTCCTCACGGGCAGAATCGATCACAACTTCTCGGCCTCGGATTCCCTGTTTGGCCGATACACCTTTGACGACGCCGAAAATTTCAGGGCCGGAGACGAAGGATTCAACACCGGATCGCGGGCGCGCACCCGGAATCAGTTCTTCACCGTGGAGGAGACCCACATCTTTTCCCCCGGTCTCATCAACACCGCCCAGTTTTCCTTCAACCGCACCAACCTCGATTTCTTCGACCTTCCTTTGGAAGGGTACACCTTTCCGGGCGGGAAGATCTCCTTCAGCGATGTCACCGACGCCGTGGGGATCATCTCGGTCAGCGGCCTCGCCACCTGGGGAGGAGGCAGCACCAACCCCAAGATCCACATCCAAAACAACTTTCAGGTCAAGGAGGACGTCTTCTACACCCGGGGTCGCCATTCCCTGAAGTTTGGCGGCCAGTTGGAGAGGCTTCAGTTTAACCAGCGCTCGGATTTTAACGCTCCTGGCGTCTTTAATTTTCAAAGTTTGGAGGACTTCCTGCGCAACGACGTGGGCTCTGGCCTATTCGTCAAGCCGGGCTCGGATAACAGGCGCGGCTGGAGGGAAAATCTGATCGGCCTTTACCTCCACGACGACATCAGTGTCCGCCAGGGCCTGACCCTCAACCTCGGCCTGCGGTATGAGTTCATCACGGTGCCCACCGAGGTCAACGGCAAGGTGGCGACCATTCGAGATATTTCCGTCCCCCACATCTACACCGTCCGACCGGATCAGACGGACGTCGGGGATCCTTATTTTCGAAACCCCTCTTTAAGAAACTTCGCCCCGCGCCTGGGCTTCGCCTGGGATCCCTTTGGCGGCGGCAAGACTTCCCTCCGAGGGGGATTCGGCATTTACCACGATCAAATCCTGCCCAACGCATACATTACCTCGGGGGTGAGGATGGCGCCCTTCTTCTCGGTGGCGGAGCTGTTCCGCGAAAACATCACCATCGACTTCCCCAATGCTTTCTTCAGCCAAAGGGCCGCCCTCGTGGCGAGCGGGGGCAGGCCCCAGGCCGATGGCTTCCAGTGGGACATCGAGCAGCCGATGGTGATGAAATACAGCCTGGATCTTCAGCAGCAGGTGGCCACCGATACCATCTTAGAGGCAGGTTACTCGGGCACCCGCGGGGTTCATCTGCTCCGGGGAGCGGTCATGTTCAATACGACTCCCTCCGAGATCCGGGATGGCCGGCGGTTGATCTTAATGGACGACCCGTTACCGAATCCCTTCTGGAACCGGATGCGGTGGCGCATCACCGATGGCACCTCCGACTATCACGCTCTTCGGCTGCGTGTCACTCGGCGTTTCAGCCGGGGTTTTCAATTCCAGAGCTCCTATACTTTTTCCAAGTCCACCGATGACAGCTCCACCTGGACGGGAAGCACCGATTTTAACGAAGCGGACCGGCGCGGGTACCGGACCGAAAAACAGCACGGCCGTTCAGCTTTCGATGTTCGGAACAGCTTCTTCACCAACCTGGTCTACGATCTTGCCGGGGCCAATTGGACCGGGGTCGCGGGCAGGCTTTTGGGCGGATGGAGCGTCAGCGGCATCCTCCGTTTCAACGACGGCAATCCCATCAGCCTCACCGCGGACCAGCCCAGGAAAGGCAGGCTCAGCATGCGCTTCGTGGACGGAAGTACGCTGGACCTGGTCCCCGGCGCCGATCAAAATCCCATCCGGCCACAGAACCCGGATGAGTACTTCGATCCCTCTTCTTTCCGCTTCCCAACACCCTTTTTCCAGGGGAATGTGGGGCGCAATCACCTCATCGTCCCGGGGGTGGCGACCGTTGACGTGAGCCTGATGAAGAACGTTCGGATCGGTGCTTTGGGAGAGAGCGGCGCGCTCCAATTTCGGGCTGAATTTTTCAATCTCTTCAACCGGCCCAACTTCGGTATCCCCGCCAGAAACCTGTTTGATCGAGAGGGAAGGCCTCGAAGCAACGCCGGCGAGATCACAAGCACTCGAACCACGTCCCGGCAGATCCAGCTCGCGCTGAAGGTGCTGTTCTAGCGGAACCTGCCGTCATTCGCGTCAGCCGCTCCGTCCATACCGACGAGGGCGGATTTTATCTGGAGGTTCCGGCCGTGGGCATCCGGGGCGAAACACCTTGATCTGCCCGCGGATATGCCAGCGTTGGAAATGTTGGCAGGATCTTCCCAACCGCGGGTCAGCTTCAGGTGGGATGAGATTTTTGTTCTGAGGCTGAATTGAAAGTGACTCCATGTTCAGACAACGTCGCTCGATTGCCCCGAGGGGGGCTGCAGCATCCGCAACACTGGGCGCTGCTTTCTTGATCCTTTCCTCCGCAGCCGGCGCCTCCTTTTCCTGGCCGCAAGCATCTGAAAACGACCTTTTCGGCCAGGTCTTATCTTTATTGGACCAAGGCAAGCAGGTCGAGGCGGAAAGCCTGGTTCGCGGAAGCGCCCGGGTGATCGCTGGATCATTGAATACCGTTCTCGATGAGATCGATCGCGATTTTGATGAATTGGGCAGACAAAAGGCTCGCAGCGATCTCCTGGACAAACAATTCGATCAACTGGATGCCCAGCTCCATCGATACGAAAAGCTATTTCAGCTCCACAAGAAAGTAACCGGGAGGAAGGAATATTTGCGGCACTTTGAAGCCAAGAGACTCCGCATCGAGGGAGCTCGACACACCACGCGCGCCGATCTTTTCTGGGACACTCTCGACTACGACCAGGCCCTGCGGGCGTACGCCCAGGCCATTCAAACGTTGCGCGCTGCGATCCCCTTGGCCCGCGCCGCTGGTGATCAGAAATTGCTCGCTTCCTGCTGGAACAACATCGGATACGCTGAAATCTACTCCGGGAGTCCCGGTGCAGGCATCCACAGCTATTCCAGATCTTTGAAAATCGCCGAGAGGAGGAAGGACGTCGTCTACCGGGGTCTGTACCTGCTGAATCTGGGCACGGCTTATTTGTATATCGGCCGACCTCAGGACTCGTTGCGCTATTCTCTTCAAGCTGCAGAGTTGACCCAAAGGAGCGGGCGCCAGACCTGGGAGGCGAATGCCCTGTTGAACGTGGGAACAGCCTACCTGGCTCTCGGAGACCAGTCCAATGCCAGGGATTACCTGCAAAGGGCATGGAAGAAGGCAGAAGAGGCGAAGGACCGCCGCAGTCTGGGAAGAATTGTTTACAACCTGGCGTTGGTGGCCGCGCGCGCTCAGGATTGGCAGGAGGCTGCTCGTTGGATGGAACAAGCGCTCGAGTGGTACCAGCAGAACGAGGAGGTTTACTCGAGGGCAGAGCAGGCCGTGGTTCAGCACCACGCTTTAAGTTTCCTGAGAGATGCTTGCCTGAAGCTGAACGACCTTGAGAAGGCCGAGCGATATGAAGTCCGGGTCGCAGAGCTTCGGAGCAAAGACCCTCAGAAGCAGGTCGCCTACTTAGCGGACCCGCATCTTAATTTCTACAAGACGAACCGAGAAGCGAAGAAGACCAGGTAACCGGCGCCGCACCCGGCCCCGGGCCATGGCCTGAATTTTCGCCTTCAGGCGCTGATCTGACGCCTGATCCCTCCTTTTTCCAAAACGGCCTGCAACCAATGAGATCCTCCATCTTTTCAGCCTGGCAATATGGAATGCCACAAAGCCCCGAACGGTTCCGATGCCTGACCTGCGCGGTGAAATGCGGGGTCGATGGGCCGCGTATCTTCTCACGTATGAAGCTCGCCGCAGGGTGCCCAAACCAGGCAATCTTGATCGTCCTAGTTTTCGCGACCGGTAGGGTAGAGGCCCACGAGCCTGGAACATTGGGTGCCAAATCGGTTCAGGCTGCGGCCGTCGACCGCGCTCCGCTTCTGGACGGCGATTTGGAGGAGCCGGAATGGGAGCGGGTGCCTGTCGTTTCCGATTTTGTCCAGCAGGAACCCCAGGAAGGGGCGGAACCCAGCGAGAAGACTGAGGTCCGCATCCTCTACACCAGGCAGGCGCTCTATGTGGGTGTTCGGTGCTACGACTCAGCCCCCGAGGGAATCCGGGCCACCGAGAGAAGGCGCGACAGCGATATGGACAGCGACGACAGCTTCTGGTTGATCCTAGACACATACCACGGGCATCGGGACTCCTACTTCTTTCGCACCAACCCCTTAGGCAACCAGTGGGATGCCCTCATGACGGATGAGGGCAAGGTCCAGAATGAGTCCTGGGATGCTCCATGGGAGGTGGGCGCGAAAATTCACGCGTGGGGATGGGCGGTGGAAATCAAAATCCCCTTCAAAACACTCCGAGCCCCGTCCGCGGACGAACCAGTCTGGGGCGTGGACTTCAAGCGGTTCATCCGCAGAAAGAACGAGGCGGTGGCGTGGAGTAACCATCGCAGGGATTTCGAATTTTACGAGGTCTCGCAGGCGGGCCACCTCATGGGTCTTAGCGCGATGGGGCGAGCCTTGAACCTGAGGGTCAAGCCTTATGTGGCGGGAGGCGTGCTTCGGGCCCGCTCGGGCCGCGACTCGTTGACGGACAAAGACCTGGAAGTTGGATTGGAGGACGTGCGATATCCTCTGACACCTCGCCTCCAGCTCAACGCGACGCTGAATCCCGATTTCGCTCAGGCAGAAGTGGACGAGTTCAGAATCAACCTCACGCGGTTTCCTCTGTTTTTCGAAGAAAAGCGGGAATTCTTCCTGGAAGACGCCGGGCTGTTCGACTTCGGAGCTGGAGGACGGGGTTGGGGAGGGAGGCCCGACGTGAAGCTGTTGCATACCCGGCGCATCGGGCTGACGCCGCAGCGTCGACCGATTCCTATTCTTTTCGGCGCCCGCCTGACGGGCCGGTTGCCCGGGTGGTCGTTGGCGGTGATGAACGTCTCCACGCGCGATCACCAGGGAATCCCCGGGCAGAATTTCGGAGCCTATCGGGCCAAAAGAACTCTGTTTGCGAGATCTTACGTGGGCGCGATGGCCACCCATGTGACGGCGGACAGCGCGGGCGACAATGCAACGCTGGGGCTGGATGCGAACTTTCGGTTTCTCGAGAACCTCCAGTTCCAGAGCTTCGTGGTCCGCTCTCAATCATCGGGCCAGGGCGGCGACGGCTGGTCCGCCGCGCCGTTCTGGCTTCGTTGGGACAGCGACAGGTTCCTGGCAGAGGCTCAACACTTGATCGTGGAGCCGACCTTCAATCCTGCAGCCGGCTTCCTGAGCCGGTCGGATATGCGGAGAAGCACTTTGGGCTTTGAGTTTAAGCCCCGACCCCAATCCGAATGGCTTCGCCAGCTGGTTTTCGGTGCCGGAATCGAGTATCTGACCGATCTCGAGGGCACTTTGAGGACGCGGGACCAATCCGTGTCGCTCGAAGCCAAGATGGAAAGCGGCGACGCCCTCGAATTCAGGTACACGAAGAATATGGAGCGGCAGGATGAACCCTTTCGGCTGGCCGGCAGGTTTCGGGTTCCCCCCGGAGTGTATCGCAACGATCAGCTCTCATGGCAATTTCGTCCCTATGATGGGCGCAACATCTCCGGCTTCTTCCGCCTCTCCTGGGAGGACTTTTGGGGAGGAGAGAGACTCACCGCGGACTTCAACCCGGAGGTGCGATGGTCCGACCGGTTCATCACGGAATTGGGATACGAGCTTGAGAGAGTGTCGCTGCCGGAAGCAAAGTTCGTCTCTCACATCCTGGAAGGCAAGTTCCAGCTCAACTTTACTAATCAGTGGCTCACGAGTACGACCTTACAGTACAACCACCTGGACAACGAATGGGGGCTCAACGCTCGCCTGAACTACATCTATCGCCCGGGAGACGATCTCTTCGTGGTCTTCAATCGCTCCCGCCTGGCGGGGGAAACGAACTGGTCCATCCTGGTCAAGTTCACCCACACCTTCGACTTTTGACGAAAAGCGCTCCCGGTTCGCCTGCTCCTGTCAACGCAAAGTAGAAATGTCCTCTTCCAGGGGTGATCTGCGGGAGGACGGTACTTAGTTTTGGGTTTAGTGGGTTGAGGGACCGGACAAGCGGAAGGAGCCCGGAGGGCGACTGGAGCTTCTTCCGTCCGGACCTGCGCCGGCAGCTCCCGATACGGCGACGACTGCCCTTCTCCCTCCATCGAGGCATTCGGCGGTACGGCCCGGCGCAGGCCCACCAAGAGCACGATCAACAAAAAGACGATCGAGCCTCCTTGGTGGTGTCTGCGCTCCGTCTCCGTCTTACCTCCTTCTGGGTCGTAGAAGGGCCACGGGTACGCATTTACGGATAGGGACGGAAGTCCAACATGTCCGCATAGACTTTTCGCAGATGGGCGCGGGTCCAGGCGACCGGATCCTGTGCGTAATCGCGCGAGTAGTCTCCCGGGGAGTTGATGCCCGGAATGGCCGGAATCCAGTCTTCCCTCAGCAACTCGTCGGGATTTCCAAACCGGGCTGCCACCTGGCGTACCTGCGGGTCATCCAGGGCGGTCAGGTGGCCTTTGTCCACCGTCTTCACCTCGATTCCGTTCCGTTGCTTGATCCGGTAGGTGGCAAACCACATCATCACGTGGAAGTGGCCCCCAGGCAGACCTCGAGCAGCAGCCCAAGCCGTCGCCAGATGTTGTCCGATCCCGATGTGAAAGATTCCCGTCCGATTTCGAATCCACCCCTGTCCTCTCCGGGCGATGCTGGACTCGAAGACGTTATGGGGCGGGTAGGACTTCGGATGGGTGCCTAGGGCACACTCGATGAGAAATTTCGCGCCGGGCCGCGGATACGTGGGGTACTGAATATTCTTGGTCCCTTCCACGAACCGTCGCCAGCCATCCCCGAAGCGTCCCCCTCCCTCGATGTTCACAATCTCATTGCGCTTCAGGGAGATCTTGATATGAGTGTTCACACCGCTGGTTCCCGCTGCAACGCCCTCGGCGTCGGATTTGTCCAGGACAATTCCCTGCGGATATCCCATCACATGACTGGAGATCAAGGGGATCTCGGAACGCCCCGGCCCATAAATGTGGGAGCCGCTTCCCGCGATGTTCTTCAGGGTGGGATGGGTCCCTTCGATGACCTGCCAGTACTCCGGGAACCAGGTGAAACGGATGTCGGAACCCTCCGGGTCCGTCACATGGACGGTGTCGGCCTGGCGAAGCTTCTCCCAGGTCTTCCGATCCAGGGCTTCGACGATTTCGTACGGGTAGCGGACCGAAGGACTGGCCAGAAGCTCTCGGGTCGGCCAATCCATCCCATACCCCACGTCCAGCTCGTCCTCCGGCTGGCGAAAGGTGGCGCCCACTACCCGATCGTAGCCCCGAGCCTTCGCCGTTTCCGTGATCCAACGGGAATCGGAGAAAAGCGGCGCGCGTTCCCTTTCCGCTTTCACCTGTGCCGCGTTCAAAGTGCGGTCAAAGCCTGAGGCCGGATCGTCGCCCATGGCATAACGGCTCTGCCGGGGGCCCAGGACCAACAGGTCCATCTGGCAGTTGAGCTCCTCGAAGGCCCGGGTGAACGCCTCGATCACAAGAGGATCGGTATTTCGCGAGATGACAAACAGAACCTTCTGGCCGGCCTTCATCTCCCAGCCGGGAAACTGATTGCCACTGTAAGCCATTGAGCGGGTGATGATGTTCTTGGCGTTTTCCAGCAGAGGTTCCACAGTGGTGATCCTGGACGCCTTCGGGTAGCGAGGCTCCGGATATTTTTCCCCCTTGGTCAGGGGCACTTGCGCCGAGGAAGTACCAGTCTGCCCCGACATGCTCAGGAGCAAACCTGCGAGCAAAAGGCCCACGCAAATTAAAAAACGGTGCACAGACATCGTGTTTCCTCCTTTGTGCCTGGGGTGTTGGCAAATGGGAAGCCTGTGACAAATCCCAAGCTACCAAACGAACTTCATGCCAAACTGTATCTGGCGCGAAGTGGTCTTCGTCGCACTCAGCCGTGTGGCCGTCGGAATCACCCTTCCCTGGCTGTCAAAGACGGCCGTGAGGCCTTTGCTGAAATTGGCCCGATTGAAGACGTTGAAAGCCTCTGCCCGGAACTGAACACGAAGCTTCTCCCCTACCAATTTGTTCTTGAAGAGAGAGAGATCAAAGTTCACCAGGCCTGGACCCCGCAGGGTGTGGCGTCCGAGATTGCCCAGAACACCGAGCGCCGGGAACGAGAAACACTCCAACTTGACGTACTGGTCGGGGTTGCCGGGGTTGATCGCGTTGGGAGTGCAACCGGGCGCGGGATTGTAGTGCGGCCTTGGCGCGCCGGTCCCTCCCCCGGCAACGCTGTTTCCCGTTCGTGCCCGGTCCACATTTTGCTTTACCGTGAAAGGAACGCCGCTGTTGGCCTGGAAGATTCCGCCCAGTTCCCACCCCGCCAGCAGAAAGCGGGGCAAAGCCGTCAGGGATGCGGGCGAGGGGACATCCCACCGAAAGTTGACCGCCAGGTTGTGGGGAACGTTGAAATCGGAAACCCCCCGGTTCAAGTTGGGGTCAAACGGCCACGGGATGCCGGCGCTGCCGCCGTCGGAGTCACTGAACGTGTTCGAACCATTGTCCATGCTCTTCGACCAGGTGTAGGACCCCTGGGCAAAGAACCCGCCGCTGAAGCGCTTGGTCAGGGTCGCCTGCAGAGCGTGATAGCTGGAGTGGTATCTAAAAAGAGTGGCGGCAATGCGCCCGTAATTAAGGTTGATTCTCTGGATGGTTCCTGTGGTCGGGAACAGGTAGTGCCCGTCCGCGGTCTTGGTGACCAGGGTCGCAGGCACCTGGTCTATGTCTTCGGTCGAACCGGGAAGATGCACGCCGGTCGCGCCCACGTAACCCAGCTTGAGCGCCAGGTTTGCCAGGAGCTGGCGCTCGATGTTCAGATTCCACTGCATCTTGTAAGTGCGGTGCGGCTCGAACTCAATATGCCCGCCTCGAAGCGAGGTGAGGCCGAGCAACGGAAGCACCTTGTTGGGGAAGCTGTCGGCAGGGGGAGGCGTGATGAAGCCCTCCTCGAAGAAGGGAGCCGCTCGCGGGACTCGATTGGTGAAAAGGTAAGGGAGAGGAACCAGGTCGAAGAACCCAAATCCCGCCCGGACCGACGTCTTTCCATCTCCAAGCGGGTCCCAGGCAAACCCCAGGCGGGGAGCGAAATTTCGCAGCGTGGGATTACGGTAGTAAGGGTCGCCCAGCGCGTGGTCCTTGTCAGCGAGGTTCCGCAGGTTGGCCAGCTTGCCGTTCACTTCCTTGACGACAGTGGCCATCTCATAGCGCACGCCGATATTCACCGTCAGGCTCCGGCGCAGGCGAAGGTCATCCTGAAGATAGGCCCCCACCACCGTCATACGCATTCCGCGGTTCCCGTTCGTGCCGGGGAACAGGGTCGCAAACCGTTGCGGCTTGAGTGTGAGGAAATCCTCAATGGAACCGAACCAGTTGCCCTGCGGGCCTTGCCGGGCGTCAACATTGGAAAGGATTCTCTCCACGCTGAAACCCAACCCCAGGATGTGGCGGCCGCGCACCCAGGAAAGATCCTCGGAAAGCTGCGGGGCCGTGTACCCGAAGACGTTGCTGTCGGAGGAGCCCAGACCAGAAAGGCCGGTCAGTCCCCCCCCGGGGTTAATTGAGCCCATGGGTAAGCCCGGAAGGAATCCCAGGGAGGGATCTGCCAAAGCCGGCAAAGTCGTTCGGAGGTCGAACTCGTTGGCCGCGTGCGTCCGGGTGAATCCCGTGCGAGTGGTGCTGATCACCGTGGGGTTAAAGGCGTGCTGCAGGCTGAGGACAACGTTCTGGCGGCGCGACACCGAGCCCGTAACCTTTCGATTGAAGCTGGTGGGCGTCTCCACCGAGGCGTTGTCGTACGAGTAGCTGCCGTTCAGGCTGGTCCTCTCCGAGAAACTGTGGTCCATCTTGCCCATCACAAAGTCCTCGCCCCCCTTTCTTCCAGTCCCAAAGATGAACTGTCCCGTGTTCCCCGTAATCTGCCCGTTGGGCAAGGGGTACAAGTCCAGGTAGGGTTTGACTCTCGAATCAATCGTCACCGTGCCCGTGGTCAGGATGCCATTGCGGGCATTGGGTGACAGCGTATTGTTGACGGAGGAGAGGCTCAGAAACTCCCGCAGCCCCTCGTAGTTGGCGAAGAAGAAAGTCTTGTCCTTGCGGACGGGCCCGCCTACGGAAGCGCCAAACTGATGGCGTCGAAACGGCGGAATCGCCTTGTCGAAGAAGTTGCGCGCATCCATCGCACTGTTCCGATGAAAGTAGAACGCCGTTCCATGGATCTCGTTCGTGCCGGACTTGGTGATGGCATTGATCACCCCACCCGAACTTCGTCCAGACGCGGCTGAGTACATGTTGGTCAGGACGGAAAACTCCCGCACGGCATCCACACCCAGATTGACGCGCATCGCGCTGCCCGGGCCCGCGTTGGCGTAGTCGTTGACCACCAAGCCGTCAATGCGGTAGGCGTTCTCGGTCCACCGGCCTCCCGAAATGGAGATGTACATTCCGCTGCCGCGTTGGGTTCGGCTGCCATCCGACTGCGTTTGGTTGGCGGCGAAAACAGCCCCCGCCTGCAGGGTTGTCAGTTGCACCCAGTCGCGGCCGTTCAAGGGCAGCTCCCGAATCGCCACGTCATCCACCAGTCCCATCATGGTCGATGTGGTGGTGTCCACCAAAGGAGCCTCTCCGCTGACTTCCACTCTTTCCGCCAGCTCGCCCACCGCGAGATCGAAGTTCACGGTCACGGACGCTCCGACCGTGACGGTGATGCCGCTTCGGACTCCGGTCCTAAACCCCGGGATGGAGGCGGTCACTTCATAAGGTCCTGCCGGCACACTAGGGATGTGGTACGTGCCCACATCATCGGTGATCGCGCTTCGCACCGCCCCCGTTTCAACATTCTTGACGGAAATCTCCACTCCCGGTATCAGCGCGCCAGTGGAGTCTCGCACGGTGCCAAGAATGGTTCCGGTGACCGTTTGCGCGGTCAGTGAAGGCGAATCGGTGACGACGAAAAACGCCATGACCGCAACGCCCAATAACGTTTGGAGTGTGCTGCGTTTCATTTTTCAACCCTCCTCGCTTTTGACGAAGACCTTCCAGCGGGCAAAACTCTTGCGGATGTGAGCGGACAGGGTTGCTCGGTCGACCGGTGCTATGCTGAATGAGCCACACGGCATTGCGTTCGGCTCCTGGAAGGTCTTGGTCATCCCGTCATCCTCCTCGAGCCGTCTGCTGGAGGGTGGAGAGCTGCAAATAATCGCGGCCGTCCAGGGGTAGATCGCGCACCTTCTTCTCGTCCACCAGCTGGGAGGAGGTCTAGGCCGAACTTTCAGGTCTTAAGTTGAAACAACGACAACGATGCGTCTCGACATGCTTCAACCCCCATTGGCAAATCCCAGGTGCGCGCCGAGTCAAAAGACTTGCAAACTATTTGGAGCCTATCTTTGCTTTCTCCTGGTTGTCAAGAGTTTTTCTGAAGCTTACCGCCCCCAGTTTTTGGTCCACGGAAGTGATGCGGGGGATGGGTCGTCACTCCAGATACGGCGACTGCCTTTCTCCCTCCATCGAGGCATTAGGCGCTACGGTCCGGCGCAGGTCCAGCGGCAGCCTTGCGGCAGCCTCTCTTGACAAGTGGTTAAGGAAACACCTATAGTTCTCCTACCAACAAGAGTTTTTGCGTCCCTCAAGTCGCTTTTGTCGAAACGCTAGGAGGCAGCATGCGGATACGCCAGTTCCTGATCCTGGCCTGCCTCTTGCTGCTTTTCTCCGCGGCTCCTAGAGGGCATGGAGATGCCAGTATTCAGGGGATCATCAGTGATCCCTCCGGCGCCGTCATCCCAGGCGTTACAGTGACGATAACGAACCAAGAGACGGGCGTCAGCCGCTCACTCCAGACCGACGAGAGAGGATTTTACCTGGTCCCGAACCTGCCTTCCGGCCGCTACCGCGTGGATGCGGAGCGCCTGGCTTTAAGCACGCCGTCCGGGAAAATATTCGCCTCTCAGTGGGACAAAAAGCCGTCGTCGGCTTCAGCCGCGCCCTGACAATTCTTCCAGGTCGTGTGAGCCATGAAAACTAGACCTGTTTTGCTCTCGATGATCGTTCTTGCTCTTCCGTGCGCGCGTATTCCGGCGCAAAGCTTGCCGCCGGAAGTGATTCGGTATGCTGACCTGGTGCTGTACAACGGCAAGATTCTCACGGCCAACGACCAGTTTGACACGGTACAGGCGGTCGCCATCCGGGACGGCAAGTTCCTGGCCGTCGGCGAGAACCATCGCGTGCTCTTGATGGCCGGGCCCCGGACAGTTCGCCGGGACCTGAAAGGCGCCATGGTCGTTCCCGGTTTTGTCGCCACCGATGCGGACAACGACTTCGCCGGCGGAAATCTTTACAAGGACACGCTCATCAAGGGAAGGCTCCTGGGCAAAGGGGACGAGCTGGAAAAAACAGCGCAGATCCTGGCCGAGGTCAAAAAGGTCGCGTCCGAGGCAGAGCCGGGAGAGCAGCTTTTCTTCCGCCTCCCGGAAACAAGCGAAGGGATTGAACTGACCGCCGGGGAGCTGGACAAGGTAGCTCCAAACAACCCGGTGGCTCTCAGCATCGATTCGGGTAATATGGTCATCAACTCCCGGATGCTGGCCTTGCTCCTGGAGAGGCTCCCGCTGGACCACCCTGGCATCCAAAAAGATCCCAAGACTGGAAAACCGAACGGGCAGCTCTTCGGGCAGGCTACCGGTGTGGTGGGATGGGACCTGCGCCCCTGGCCGAAGATCGACGAAATCCTGCTGAACGAGCAGAGGAAGCTGATGCAGGACCTGAACAAAGAGGGCATCACGACCATGGTCGGCCACATCCAGGGCTTTTCGCTGGCAGTCCTGAACCTCCTCTGGCACCGCAAAGAGGTCACGGTGCGCGTCCGCGGCGCCCACGATTTTCTCCGCCAGAACCCGTACGCTGAAGCCTACCTGAGGCGGCTGGGAAACTTGGTGGACTTCGGCCTGGGAGATGACGTCGTCATCGTAGGCGCCGGGCTGGCATCGGTGGATGGGAACCACGATACCGCCTCGGCCTTGACCATGGAACCAAAAGTGAGTTCTGGCGGGTTCGCGTTCGGGCCCTTCGGCCAGAACAAGTGGATCGCCTATGGTCCCGAGGATCGACGCTGGGAGGAATTGTCCGCGGAGGAAAGGCGCAAGACGGAATGGGAGAACGTGCGCGCGGCCATCAAGTATGGCTGGAACACGACGGCGATTCACAACGTCGGAGACAAAGCAACGCAGGTCTGGCTGGACGCCATCGAGACGGCCCTCCAACAAGAGGACATCGCCCTGCGTCCCCAATTTCGGCCTTTTGGCCTCGATCATAACCTGTTCTGGACAGAAAAGCAGGACGAGCAAATCAAGAGGCTGGACGTTCGCCGCGGGCTGGGCAAAATGTTCTCCCGCCCCGACATGGGCGTTGAAATTTACGGCGAGCGCATGCACGATGCTCAGCCCGTTCCTCAGCTCCTCCAGAGAGGGCTGAAGGTCCACATCGAGGGTACACACCCTCTGAGAGAGATCCAGCGCTACATCACCCGAAAGGACGAGAAGGGGCGCATCTGGGGGCCAGATCATGCCGTGGAACGCAAGACGGCGCTTTTAATGAAGACGCGCTGGGCAGCTCGGTTCATTGCGGAAGACCACAAGCTCGGCTCCATCGAGCCGGGAAAACTGGCGGACCTGGTGGTCTTGGGAAAGGACTACCTGAGCGTGCCGGAGAATGAGATTTCGAAAATACCGGTTCTCACAACCATCATGGGAGGTCGCATTGTTTATGAATCAGGCAACTAAATCTGGATTCTTGGGTACGCGAGGTCCGGCGGGGCTCCTGCTGGCGCTGCTGCTTTTTGTGGCGGGCTCGGCGGCCGCGCAAAACCTGCCACCGGAAGTGATCAGGTACGCCGACCTGGTTTTATACAACGGCAAAATTCTCACAGCCGACGAAGCCTTCAGCACCGCAGAAGCGGTCGCAGTCCGGGACGGGAAGTTCCTCGCTGTGGGGCCCTCGGATCGCATTGTGTCCCTGGCGGGACCCGAGACGAAGCGCATCGAGCTTCAGGGCCACACCGTCGTACCGGGTTTTATCGCCACCGACGCGGACAACGATTTCGCGGGAGGAAACCTGTACAAGGACACCGAGATCAGAGGGAAGTTGCTGCCCACGCAGAAGGAGATGAAGAAGGGAGACGTCCTGGCGCGGATCCGCGAACTGATGAAGGGCGTCCCGCCCGGGGAGCCCGCGTTCTTCAGGTTTGAAGAAGAGAGCGAGGCGCTTTATCTCACGAAAGAGGATCTGGACCAGGTGGTGCCCAAGAACCCTGTCATGGTGACAGCCGGCTCTTTCGACAGCATCCTGAACTCGTTGATGCTCTCACAGCTCCTGCAGGTGCTTCCCAAGGGACATCCGCACATTCTGAAGGACGAGAAGACGGGCGAGGCGAACGGGCGCGTCTACGGCTATGCGATGGGAGTCGTGGGCTGGGATCTCCGTCCCTGGCCGCGCATCGACGAATCGTATCTCGACGAACAGAAGCGCGCCACGCAGGCGTTGCTGGGCCGGGGTGTCACCACGCTGGTGGGACACATCCAGGGATTTTCCCTCACCATTTTTAATATCCAGGCGCATCGGGGCGAGCTGAACATCCGCGTCCGGGGCTCTCACGATTTCCTGCGGCAGAATCCCTTTGCGGAGGCTTACCTCCGCCGCCTGGGGAACCTGGTAAATTTCGGCCTGGGCAACATGGTCAAAATCGTGGGCGCCGGCCTGGCCGCCATCGACGGGAACGCCGACACGGCATCTGCGCTGACGGTGGAACCCAAACTCAGCGCGGGAGGGTTCGTATTCGGACCCCACGGCAAGAACAACTGGCTCGGCTACGGACCCACGGAGAAGATGTGGGACGATCCATCCGTGGATCGAAGCCAGACGGAGTGGACGGCAGTCATGGCTGCCATCAAGTACGGCTGGAATTTTACCGCCATGCACAACGTGGGCGACGGAGCCACTGCGATCTGGCTGGAAGCCATCGAGAAGGGGCTGGCGCAGCCGGATCTGGTCCTGAAACCTGAGTTTCGTCCCTTCGGCCTGGACCACAACATGTTCTGGAATCCCAGCCAGAACGAAAAGTTGAAGAAATTCGACGTGCGCCGCGGCCTCGGAAAAATGTTCCAGCGCCCTGATATGGCTCTGGAACTTTACGGCGATCGAATCCACGACGTCCAGCCGGTGCCCCAACTCATCAAGGAGGGGCTGAAGGTCCACATTGAAGGCACGGAGCCTCTGGAGGAAATCCAGAAATACATCACGCGCAAAGACGAGAAAGGGCGTGTCTGGGGG
>JACQTF010000136.1 GCA_016210925.1 Acidobacteriota bacterium
CCCAGGAACAGCTCTACCGATCTCCTCGCTGGATCGCCTTATTTCTCCTCCTGGAAGCTTCCCTCTTGCTGCTGCTCCTCGGGTGCTCCCAGCATCTGCGGGGAAAATCTCTTAAGGAGCTGGGACTGAGACGGCAGGCGTACGGCGTCGAGGTCCGCTTGGGCATGGTCCTCGTCCCGCTCCTCTTCTTGATCAACCTGCTCATGGCCGGATTCTTCAAGTATTTCCTTCCCCGCCATTTTGCCCCCCGCAATCCCTTGCTGGACCTGGTGCGCACGCCGGCGGACCTGGCCTTGCTGGTGATCGCCGGGCTCCTCGCGGGAGGCATCAAAGAGGAGGTCCAGCGCGCTTTCATTCTAAGGCGCTTTGAAATGTTGCTGGGTAGCGCGGGCCTCGGGTTGGCGCTGTGGAGCGCCTATTTTGGGTGGGGACACCAGATCCAGGGTCTGCAGAACGCCGTCACGGCCGGCCTTTTCGGTTTCCTCTTCGGAGTGATCTATCTTTGGCGGCAAAGCTTGGTGGCCCCTATGGTCAGCCACAGCCTGTACGACACCACCGCTTTGCTGCTCTACTGGTTCTTCGGAAGGAAGTGAGTGGCCAAGCGCAGCCCTGAGCGACCTTGGCTCGGGTCGCCCTCAGGCGGGGACACCGGCCGTTCGACTGCAACCCGGAATCGTTAGTGAAACGCTCGTCGGAAGCGTTCCTGCAGAATCCGGTTAAATCGGGGCTGGATGATCAGATCGTAGGTGTCTTGTTTGTCCGGGAAGAGCGACAGGGCTTTCGCTTTCGCCGCAGCCACCAGCCGGTACGCCTCCTCCAGGGTCAAATTCCCCTGGTGCAGGACATTGCACGTCAGATCCACGATCATCCGCAGATGGCGGATTTTTCGGTTCTCTTCCAGCACCTCAGGCGGCAAGGCCATGTGCGAAGTATATCACCCCGCACCTACCAAAATCAGATCGATTTTCGGCGAAAACAAGGGTAGGTGCGGGGTCACGTCCCTCCATCGGCGTTGCGGCCCAGAATCCACCCGCCCAAATAAAACACGGCAGCCCCCACCGCGGCCGCCTGCAACATGGGATACATCCGGTCGTGAAACCACAGCAGAGAGCCGGCGGTCAATGCCAGACCCATCACTTGAAACAGCCTTCCCAGGAGATAGGACATCATGCCGTCTACCGGGTCCCCTGGCTCTCGGCCAGGGCCTCCAACGCCATCCTGGCCGCCTCTTGCTGGGCCTCTTTCTTGGTGCTCCCACGAGCTTTGGCCAGCGCCCGGTCTCCAGCCAGCACTTCCACCACGAAGATTTTCCGGTGGTCCGGACCGATCTCGTCCACCACCTTGTACTCCGGATCCGGCAGGTTCATCACATGCATGGTTTCCTGCAGGCTGGACTTGTAGTCGAAATAGTGCATCTCTTTCCAGCGAATCTCGGAAAAAGATTGATGGAACTCTCTGGTCACGAACTTCTCGGCGGCACGCATACCGGCATCCAGGTAGAGGGCCGCGATCATGGCCTCATACGTGTCCACCAGGATGGCCTTCTTGCTCCGGCCCCCGGTCTTTTCCTCGCCGTAGCTGAGGCGGAGATACTTGCCCAGCTCCAAGTTCCGGGCGTGCTTGAACAGGTTCGCGGAGCTGACCAGATAAGCCTTCACCTTGGAGAGTTCGCCCTCGGACATTTCAGGGAAGATCCGGAAGAGGTGGGAGCTGATCACATAACCCAGCACAGCGTCTCCCAGAAATTCCAGAGATTCATTGTCCAGGAGCTTCAGCTGCGGAGTTTCGTTGACGAAGGACTTGTGGGTGAGAGCCTGATCGAGCAGGGTTCGTCGTTTGAAGCGGTGTCCGACTCGCCGTTCCACTTCCCGCAACAGGGTGGCGCGGGCCTCGGGCAGGAGCGTGGTGGAGTTCGAGAATAGTTTTGCCAGGCGCTTGAGCACACTGACCCTTCTGGGCCGCCCAGGAGAGGCAATCGAGGCGCTCGGGGTTCGGGGAGATAGAGTTCTCTGGGAAGGCACCGGAACGCCGTCCCTCCAGGCCAACAGCCAGGGGGTCTTTCCCACCTCAGAGCTGCAGACAGCTCGTTCCACGGACCCGTGGAAAAGCCTCGCTCCGGGGGAGCGAAGCTGCCTTTTCCTCGCCGGTCCTGCCCGCCGGGCTGCCGTGCCTCAACCCACTAGTCCCGTTCCAACCTTTTGGGGTCACTCCCCTGTAGGGCGCTCCATCGCTTCCTTTTTGCCTTTCCTCAACCCCGCGCGGTGTCATTCAGTTGGAACGGGACTAGCTCTGCTGCTGGGCGGGCTGAAGCTCTTGCTTGGCCTTGGAAATGATTTCGTCCAGACCTGTCAGAGAATCCTGATGGGTCTTTTTGTAAATTTTTTCCAGCAGGTCGCGCGCCTGCTCGAAGACCACGCCGTTGACGGCGACCGCCTTCGCCAGAGCCTGGATGGCTTCGTCCCCCTTGTTCAGGAGCGTAAAGGAGATTCCCATGCGATAGTACGAAATGTCGTCCATCTTGTTGTTGGCGAGGGCCTGTTGGAAGTTGTCCACCGCTTTCTGCAGGTCCGTCTTCTTTTGCTCGTCGCCGCCAGCGCCTGCTTGAGCCCTGGACAGATGGACCATCCCCAGGCTTGCGAAATTGGTGGACAGCAAATTGGCCTTGTTCTGCGTCCACTGTTCGTCGGTCAAGGCGGCCGGCTTGACCATGTTGTTCAAAAGCTGGATGGCCTTCTCAGCCTTCTCCAGGCACTTGTCGTGGTCCTGCTTCTCCGCGTAGGCGCTCGCCAGGATGGTCATGATGAGCGGGTTTTCAGGAAGCTTTTCCAGGGCCTTCTCCCCGTGCTCCGAGAGCCCCGAGAAGTCGTTCAGCTGCTGATAGAAAAGCGCCGATTGCTGGTGAACGAACGGAGCCAGCCCCGACTCCGGGTATTTGCTCAGGAACTCTTCGGCAGTCCTCACCCTCACAAAGACCCCGAGCTCCGGATCTCCAGGGGTCCGGTTGTACTTGCTCTTGAACTGGTTCACCAACTCCGCCTTCCCCGGCTCATCCACAGGGAGCGTCACTTGCGAGATCTTCATGTAGTCGTTGTACTCTTCCTGGGTTTGGGCCTGGCCCAACACGGGCTTTGCCGGCTCCTGGGCGGCCTGCTCCTGGGCAGCCTGCTCCTGGGCAGCTTGCTCCTGGGCAGGCTTCTGCTTGGACTTTTGAGCCAGGACAGCGACCAGCATCAGGAGCATCGTCGTGACAGTGATGGCCATTCGTTTTCTCATGATTCCTCCAAGAAACCAGAGATGACTCTGAAACCCACCAAACCTTCCCGCAACGGAAGGACCAGCGAGGAAAAAGGCCATCCCTGCGTCTTAAGCTACTGAGCCCATCTTTACCAAAACGGGTATTTTACAAATATGTCGCCACACTTCCAAGCATATTTCAAGCATATTTTTTGGCACCGCAGGCCGACTCACTCTCCGAGGCGAGGCTGGCACAGGGGCTGCTCGAACAGAGCGACCTGGGCCACGCCGAAGATGGCGATGGGTCACCTCCGCTCCCTCCGCAGCAAGCGGCGGGCGAGGGGATAACTGAGGAAGGCCGCCACCAGCGCAAGGATTGTGGACCCTACCATCATCGGCCAAACCAGTGCCTCCAGGTGGGAGATCTTCTCCCAGAAAGGAAGTTTCATGAAAGAGCTGTAGGTGAAAAGCGACGACGCGCTCGCCGCATCATACCGTAGCATCAAGGCCCCAAACCAGGTGGCGAAGGCATAGTACGGAGCCGCGGTCCAGGGCGTATTGACATAGAGACCCACCAGGATGGCCAGACGGTTATATCCAAGCAAGAAAGCGATGGCCAGGGCTAGGATCGTATGCAGGCCCAGGAACGGCGAAAAACCCAGGAAAACGCCGATGGAAAAAGCCAGCGCGGTTCGCGGAGGGGTGTCGTCCAGCTTCAAGAGCTTTGTGAGGTTTTTCTTCAGGTTCATGCAGGTTCGGCCGCACGAAAGTGATCGTAACCCCCCGGCTTGAGCGGCAAGCTCTCTCCCTCCGCTGTCCGCAACCTTATCCTCCGCCGGCCCCTCTCAATTGTACCAATCTTGCGGAGTGGCGAAAAGCGGAGGCCTGGGAACCGGCGGAGGGCGTGTTCCTTCGACGGCGACACCGTGAAGAGGAGCTCATAATCCTCACCGCCGTGGAGTGCGTCCCGCAGGGGATCGCGGGACAGCCTCCTGCACGACTCCGCCATGGGGATCGCTGCTTCGTCCAGGCGGGCGCCCACCCCGCTGGCTTCGCAGATGCGGAGGAGATCGCTGGAGAGACCATCGCTCAGGTCGATCAGCGAGGTGGCCAGACCACGCTCTCCCAGCCAGGCCCCGAGTCCCACGCGGGGCTGCGGGGCCAAGTGTTTCGTGACTGCTTCCAGAATCCAGCGCCCGCGGCCTCTGGGGGGTTGTGCCCGCTCAGCGGCCCGAAGTACCTGCCGTCGCCGCCTGTCCCCGAGGGCTTTTAACGCGTCCAGCCCGGTGGCGGAACCGCCCAGATCCCCGCTGACGTAAATCAAGTCCCCCGGCCTGGCCCCGTGCCTGTAAACCAAGGCTCGGCGACGCGCGTGGCCCCACGCGGTCACGGACACCATCAGCCCGGTCATGGAAGAGGAGAGGTCGCCACCCACCAACACGACTCCGTGTCGGTCGCCCAACCGCTTCATGCCCCGGTACAATTCCCGCACGTAGGGTTCCGTCACGGAGTCCGGAAGCGCCAGATTGACGGTGTAAAATTCGGGACGGCAGCCCATGGCGGCCAGGTCGCTCAGATTCACGCCCAGCGCCTTCCATCCCAGCAGGTACGGCGTCGAGAGCTCGCGCAAAAAATGGATGCCCTCCACCAACAGGTCCGTGGTGACTACCAGGGCTCGCCCCGCTCCGGCCTTCACCACCGCGCCGTCATCGCCGATTCCCTGGATCAACCGGGGGGATCGCCCAGGCATCCACCTCTGGATTCGACGGATCAGCTGGAATTCGCCTGGGAGGGTGAGTGGCTGGGACAAGGGGTGAGGCTAGGCCGTGGATTTGGTCTTGTTCTCGAAGAGTTCGTTGATCTCTTTCATGAACTCGCTGACGTCTTTAAACTCCAGGTACACGGAAGCGAACCGGAGGTAGGCCACCTTGTCCAATCTCTTGAGGTGCTCCATGAGGAACCTTCCGATTTCCGCAGTCGAGCATTCCCGGTCGGGGCTGTCCTGGACGTGGCGTTCCAGCTCGTCCACGATCTCGTTCAACTGGTTGACACTCACGGGCCGCTTCTCGCACGCCTTCAAGAGACCGGAGAGCACCTTGTTGCGGTCGAAGCGTTCTCGCCGGCCATCCTTCTTGACCGCCATGTAGGGGATTTCATCGATCCGCTCGTAGCTGGTGAACCGGCGCCCGCAGCTCAGGCATTGGCGGCGGCGGCGAATCACGTCGCCCTCCCGGCTCTCCCGAGAATCTACGACCCGGTCTTTAGGGTGATCACAAAACGGACACTTCAAGGCCTTTCCTCCAGGATGGTTTCCCCTTTCGAGGCTACTCCCTCCCCGTTCCCCGGGGAAGGAGATGCCACGAACCCTTCAGAGTCCCCGCCCAGCGATTTGAAGGTGAGCCCCTCCTGGGCCAAAAAGACCAGGCCCATCAGGATCACCGGGAAGAACGAAAGCGCGTGCAGCACCACCACGGGGGCCACCGCTGTGCTTTCGGGCACGTTGAACAGGTGCACCAGGCCGTACTTGGTGGCCTGATGAAATCCCCCAATTGCGGCAGGCGTCGGCACCGCCGCGCCCAGGACCATTAATACCAACAGGGTCAGCATGCCGAAAAAAGGCAGATTCAGGTGAAAGCCCAGGAAGACAAACCACGCGGACACAGCGAGCCCCAACCAGAGGACCACCGAATAGCCCAGGGCCAGGATGAGACAGCGCAAGCTGCCGAGGACCCCCAATCCCTCCGAGAAGGCGCAGAGCAGCCGCTCCGCCCTGGAGCTCAACCATCCCGGCAGAAGGTGTGATACCAAACGAAACACCCCCATGGCCTTGGACGTCCTGGCATGAAAGGCGAAGAGAACCAGACCCATTCCGATGCAGGTCAGCAGGCTCAGAAACCCGGCATGTCGGATCACGGCAAAACTCCCTTCTGAGCCTCCCGGAAGGTACGGTCCTAGATCAAAGACAAGCGGGGTGATGGCGAAAAGCCCCAACACGACAATGAGATCAAAGACTCGTTCCACCACCACGGTGGCAAACGCCGTACTCACCGAGAGCCCTTCTCTGCGACTCAGCAAGACCGGACGGACGAACTCGCCCACGCGGAATGAAAGGGCCGAGTTCGCGGCGAATCCGATCACCGTGGCTGTCAACAGGTTACGGAAGCGAACCTTCTTGAGATGCCGGAAGAAAACGCCCCACCGCAGCGCCCGCCAGACCCAGGAAACCAGGGACAGGCTCAAGCTCAGTGCCAGCCAGCCCAGGTCGGCTTCCTGTACGCCCCTCTGGATATCGCCCCACGCCGTGTTTCGGAGGAACCAGTACAGCAGCGCCCCCGCCAGAAGGAAACTGGCCCCTTTCCAGATCCACGTTTTGTTCATTCCCAGGATCCCGGCGCCACCAACATCCCCTGTCAAAACAGCCCGTTAATTATATGATATTAAGGTCTTACGCCGAAGCAGGTTTTTACGGCGCCCGTGCGGGCCAAGAGAATGTTATTTTGAACTTTTCCAAACCCCATTTCGTTTCCCATAGTGGATTTGCCAGGAGCTCCCGGGTTGGACTGGCCGGATGAGAAGCTGGTCGAGAGCTGCCTTGCGGGAGATTCCGCGGCCTGGGAACTCATCGTCCGGCGACATTCGAGGCGGATTTACAATCTGGCGTATCGTTATGTGAATCGCTTTGACCTGGCGGAGGATCTGACCCAGGAGACATTCTTTCGAGTTTACCAGACCCTCCGCTCCTTCAACCCGCAGACCGGAAAATTTGCCCACTGGCTGATCCGGGTCGGCCGAAACCTGATCATCGACCACTACCGGCGGACCAAAAAGGAA
Source organism: Acidobacteriota bacterium (assembly GCA_016210925.1). Classification (GTDB taxonomy): domain Bacteria; phylum Acidobacteriota; class UBA6911; order JACQTF01; family JACQTF01; genus JACQTF01. Next base: position 7,066 of record JACQTF010000136.1, read on the forward strand.
AAGACGGTGGCAGGAAGCGAGGAAATGGAAACCCTGGATCTCACCGGGAGCCCGGCAGGTGGCCCCTACGAGGCCCTGGAGAGAGCGGAAAAAGTCCGGTTCGTCCGAGGATGTTTGGACCGATTGCCGGGCGACTTGAAGGAGGCGGTCTTGCTGCGGGACATCGAGGGGCTGACGTATCAGGAAATCGGGGAGCTCTTGCAGATCCCCGAAGGCACGGTAAAATCCCGTATCAATCGGGGACGAGTGGAACTGGCCCGGGTGCTCTACAAAGCTCGAGGGAGGCTTCAACGGGAGCCATGACCTGCACCTTCGTGGAAGACCACCTGAGTGACTACCTGGAGCTCCTGCTCAGCCCGGAGGAGCACGACCAGGTGCAGCAACATCTGGCCGGCTGCGCCGGGTGCCGCCCCCTGGCTGAGTTGGTGCAGGAGGTGATAGTCACACTCGGCGAGTTTCCCACCCACGAGCCGCTCCCTTCCCTGGAGGGGAAGATCCTGGAGCGCACGTCCTGGAAAAAGACGCCCTGGTCCCAGCTCTGGGAATGGGCGGCGGTGGGACTCCAGGTGGTGCGGTCGCCCCGGTTCGGCTTGAGCACCGCCCTGATCCTCTTCAGCGTGGCTCTGGGGGCGGACCTGCTGGGTCCGTCCTTCCATGGGATGACCGCGTCGGACCTCCAGCCCCAGAATCTGTACAAGAACGCCCGGATCGTCTCCCGGAAGGTGGTCAGCCGCAGCCTCCAGCTCTACGACAAGACCGAGGATCTGAAGGCAGACCTCAACTACCTGGCCATGACCCTGTACTACCGGGTCGGTTACCGGCTGGACCAAGTTACCGACCAGATTACCCCGGAGAGGGAGAAAGGGGGGGACGGGAAACAAACCCAGGGGGGTAACCAAAGCGCTTTACCAGAACTTTCGGCCTAATCCGGGAATAAATAGTAGCGAGGCATATCGATGCATTGCGTCCATCATCCAGAGGTAGATTCCGTCAACACCTGCACGGTCTGTTCCCGTCCCCTGTGCGTGGCTTGCTCCAACCAGATCCGGGGAAAGATTTACTGCCAGGATTGCCTGGTCCGCGGCACGGAGTGGGCCACCACGGCCCACCGCCTCGAGGTCCCTTCGGAGTCTCCCAAGCGGGCGGCCCTGTGCGCTCTGATCCCCGCCATGGGCGCCGTTTACAACCGTCAATACCTGAAGGCCGTGGCCTTCTTCGCCATTTTCGCAGGGCTGGCCATCATGGGGGACGAGGTGCACGGGATTTTCGGTTTCGGCGCGTTCGTCTTTTACGTCTTCATGCTCTTTGACGCGTATCGCTCCGCCGAGGATTTGCAGCGGGGCGCGCCCCAGCTTCCGTCTCCCCTGGAGAAAACGGTCTCCGAGAGCGCTCCATTGTGGGGCGGCATCCTCATCGGGCTGGGTGTCCTGTTCTTGCTCAATAATCTGGGGGTGCTCAGCCTTCGGGCCCTTAGAGACTACTGGCCCGTAGTCTTCATCGTCCTGGGGGGCTACCTGATTTATTTTTCGCGCCGGACCGGCCTGACCCGATAGGAAAAGCCATGGCAGAGGGACCAAGACGCGGCACCTTGACCCTGGGCATCCTGCTGATCGCCGTGGGGTTGTTGTTCCTGTGGCAGAACCTTTTCGGAAGTTTCTCGGTCTGGGCTTTGATGGTGCGGTACTGGCCCGTGCTCCTCATCCTGCTGGGGGCGCGCATGATGATTCGATACTTTTTGTGAGGTAAGGAGCCCATGTCCGAACCAACGCGCCGCGGTTCCCTGATCGGCGGCGCCATCGTCGTGGTCCTCGGCGTTCTCTTCCTCCTGAGGAACCTGGGCTATTCCGTTCCCTGGTGGTCTTGGTTTCGGCAGTACTGGCCAGCCCTGCTGATCCTGCTGGGAATCGGAAAAGTGATCCAGTACCTCCGGGGAGGCCCGCGTGCCCGGATCTCCTTCGGAGAAATTGTGGCCGTCCTCTTGATCCTGCTCCTGGGACTGGCAGCCGGCGCCTCTTCCTTCTCCGGCCTGCACTGGTCCTGGCACGACTGGTCCGTTCGCATCGGCGATCGCCCATTCTCAGGGCCCTCCTACACGTTCACCGAAGAACAGACGCGAGTTTTTTCCCCGGGCTCGATCCTGAAGGTGGAAAATCGGTACGGCAGGGTGGATGTGCTCCCGGGAGAGGGCGAAGGCTTGACGGTCCAGCTCAAGAAATACGTTTACACGCAGCGGGAAGAGGACGCCCGGAAGATCGCCGGCGCCATCCATCTGGCGTTCGAGGAGTCCAAGGGCGGTGTCGGGATGAAGACCAGCGAGCCCGACCTGGAAGACAAGGACATCCGGTTTACGACGGACATCAGCGTCCTGGCGCCGCGGCAGGCTTCCCTGGAGGTGGTGAACCGGTATGGGCCAATCACGGTGAAGGGATTCCAGGGGGCCCATCGCCTGGAGAACAAGTACGGGTCGGTGGAGGCGTCCGATCTCGAAGGCGAAGTGACCATCGAGAACAAGTACGAGTCCGTCCAGGCTCGCCGGATCCAGGGCAGCCTCAAGATCGTGACCAAGTACGGGCCCGTGCGGGTGGAGAAAGTCTCCCAGGACGTGTGGGTGGAGTCAGGGTATTCTCCCATCACCGTGACCGACACTGGCGGGACGGTTCAGGTATTGAGCAAGTACAGTTCCGTGGTGGTGGAGCGCGCGGGCAAATCCGTGAGCGTGGAGGCTCCCGGGTCAGAGGTCCGGGTGGAATCCGTGAAGGGGGACGCCCGGGTGAGCTCCGGCTACAAGACCATCCGGATTCGGGACGTGGAAGGGAGCACGGACCTGGACAGCAAGTACGGACAGGTGCAGCTGGAGTCCGTCACGGGCCCTGTGAAAATCCGCTCCAGGCACGACAAGATCACACTGAGTCATCTGATCTCCGACCTGCGCATCGAGGCCGAACATTCCTCCGTGTCGGGACAGGCGCTTCGGAGCGCCAGCGAGATCCGCACCAGCTACAGCGGCGTCAGCCTGGGAGGGTCCCCGGGCCCCGTCAGCGTCCTGAACCACCACGGCAACGTGCAGTTGACCCTGGAGGCTCCCCCCAAGCAGGACATCTCCGTGAAGAACCGCTACGGGGATGTTCAACTGGCCCTGCCGGACGACAGCCAATTCTCCATCGACGGGCAGGCCGAATCGGGCCACATCCGATCGGACTTCGAGGGTTTCGAGGTGAAAATTCTGGCCAGCAAGGACAGCGTCATCTCCGGACAGATCGGCAAGAGCGGTCCCAAGATCACGGTCGAGACTTCGTTCGGCACGATCGCGTTGAAAAAACAGGTGCGAAAGTCCATTTGACCCCGATCCGTCCGAGGAGCGGTCCCAACCGTTACGGGCGTAGCACCATGGCACAAATTTTGTCTTTGGTCGCTTTACCACGAGAGGGTACGGACGGAGCGGGGTTTGAGTGATGAAAAAGGGCCTGCTTCGCCTTCCGGTGGCATCGCTCATCCTCCTCCTGACGGGCTGCGCCTTCCAATCGGAGCCCGGCCGCATCGTCAACAAAAAAGAATCCCAGCCATTGAAGGGCGTGCAGGAGTTCTCCGTGCGGCTGGACTACGGTGCCGGAAAGCTGGAAATTGGCCCGAGCAAAGATCCGGCCTTCCTGTATCAATACGATCTGGACTACGACGAAAAATATTTTACGCCCCGCATCGACTACGACCTGTTCGGCTCGCGGTGGGCGCGCCTTCGTTTTTCCCTGGAGGGACGCGGCTCGGTTCCAACCCTCAAGGGAAATCGCCTGTGGCTTCAACTGGCGCCCACGTTGCCTCTGGACCTGGAGCTGAACATCGGGGTGGCCGAATCCAGGATCGATCTGTCCGGGACGAAGCTGCGGCATCTGGAAATTAAGACGGGGGTCAGCGAGACCTTCCTCACACTGGAGACCCCCAACTCCATTCGCTGCGAGCGTCTTCGCGTCCAGGCCGGCGTGGCCGAGTTCAAGGCGGTGGGCCTGGGAAACGCCAATTTCGCCGTCCTGGAGTTCAACGGGGGCGTGGGCGAATCCACCCTGGATTTGACCGGCGAATGGCGCGAGAACGCAGAGGTGGAAATCAATGTGGGCGTCGGCTCCATCACCCTGGTCCTCCCGCTACAGATCGGGGCGGAGAGCGAGACCACGAAAAAGTTCCTCACCAAACTCGAATTGGAATCCTTCCGCCAGGAGGGAGACCATTACCTCAGCCACAACTTCGAGGAAGCCGCCCACCGTGTTCACATCCGGCTGAAGGCGGGCATCGGAGAGATCAAGGTTCGCTGGGCATAGCCTTCCCCACACGAAACTCAAAACTCTAAAACCTGAAACTTGAAACATGAAGCGACTTCAACTCCGGCCACATTCACCTCTGGGCGTGTCATGGCTCATCCACGTTTCGCTTTTGTTTTAGGTTTTGGATTTTAGAGTTTTAGGTTTTCACTACCGACCCGGCATCGGCTTTATAATCGAAGACACCTCCTCTTTGCGGAGGGACGGAGATGGCCAGAACAATGGCGTTGGCGATTTTCTTTCTTTTTTCCCTCGCCCTCTCCAGGGAAGCGGCTCGCCCCCGGGCCCGGGATCTTGGAATTAAGCCCGGCGTGCTCCTTCCAGGAAAGCTCAACGCCGTCACCGACGTGCCGGGGGTGAGGGTCGGCCACGCTACCTTGATCCAGGGAGACAGGGTGCGCACCGGCGTGACGGCCGTTCTGCCCCACGAGGGAAACCTGTTTCAAGAGAAGGTCCCGGCGGCCGTCTACGTGGGGAACGGATTCGGCAAGCTGATGGGTTTCACTCAGGTGGAAGAGCTTGGCAGCATCGAGACCCCTATCCTTCTGACCAGCACGTTGAACGTGCCCCGGGTGGCCGATGCTCTCATCGAGTACGTGCTCCAGCAGCCGGGCAACGAGGAAGTGCAGTCCGTCAATCCCATCGTGGGCGAGTGTAACGACAGCTTCCTCAATGACGCACGCAGCCGGCCCATCGGGCCACGGGAGGTCCTCCGCGCCATCCAGTCGGCGCGGTCCGGCCCCGTGGAGGAAGGAAGCGTGGGCGCCGGGACGGGAACCCAGGCGTTCGGGTGGAAGGGAGGCATCGGCACGTCCTCCAGGGTCCTTCCCGGCGTCCGGGGTGGCTACGCCGTGGGCGTGCTGGTTCAGAGCAACTTTGGAGGCATCTTGAAAATCGATGGCGCCCCGGTGGGTCAGGAACTGGGAAAGTACTACCTGAGCGACCTGGCTTACGAAAGTCAAGCGTCGGGAGACGGGTCCTGCATGATGGTGGTGGCCACCGACGCGCCCCTGTCGCCGGGGCAATTGAAGCGTCTGGCCAAGCGCGCCATGTTGGGGCTGGCAGCGACGGGGTCGCCTTCCACCCACGGCAGCGGCGACTACGTCGTCGCATTCTCAGTGCATCCCGGCGTTCGGATCCGGCCCGGGAACGATCGCGAGAGAAACATCATCGTGCTCCGGGACGAGGAGCTTTCGCCCCTCTTTGAGGCGGCGAAAGAAGCGACCGAGGAGGCCATTTACAACTCGTTGCTGAAGGCCACCACCGTCCGCGGCCGGGATGGCCACATCTCGGAAGCCATCCCCATAGACCGTGTGGTGGAAATTTGCCGGAAATACAACGTCCTAAAATAAAACCCGAAACCCGAAACTCGAAACCTGAAACTCGAAAACCAAGCTTTCAGGTCTTGGGTTTCAGGTTTCAGAGTTTTAGGTTTGTCTTAAGCTATGAGGTGGTACGGCATTGCAGGCATCGTGCTTCTGGTGACTTCCGAAGCACTGCTGTTCCTACAGGTGGAACCCATCTCCACGTGGTTCTACTCCCTGGCGTGGTGGTCCTACATCTTAGTCCTCGATGCGATCAACTACCGTTTGGGCGGGGACTCCTACCTGACCACGCGCCGCAAAGAGTTTTTCTGGCTGATCCCCATCTCCACTTTCTTCTGGCTCATCTTCGAGCTGTTCAACCTGCGCCTCCAGAACTGGTACTACATCAACATCCCAGACCAGCGCTGGATTCGCTGGCCCGGGTACTTCCTGGCCTACGGGACGGTCCTGCCCGGGATCTTCCAGACGGCGGAGCTGTTCAGGAACGTCGGATGGTTAGAAAGGTGGAGCGCGGGGCCCGCGCGCATCCGGGTGACCAGCCGGTTGCTGGCGGAATTGCCGGTCATCGGGATGATCCTGTTGGCACTGCCCCTGATTTATCCCCAGTACTATTTTCCCCTGGTATGGCTGGGTTTCATTTTCCTGTTGGAGCCTCTGAATTACCGCTGGGGAGAAAGCTCCCTGCTGCGTCAGTTCCAGGGCGGCGACTACCGGACCCTGTTCGACCTGCTGCTGGCCGGCTTCGCGTGCGGAGGCCTGTGGGAGTTTTGGAACTACTGGGCCACGTCCAAGTGGATCTACACGGTGCCGGGCTTCAGCTGGCTGAAAATCTTCGAGATGCCCCTGTTGGGATTTCTGGGTTTCCCGCCCTTCGCCGTGGAATGCTATGTGATGTACCATACCCTGGGCGGGCTCCGGAGCCGTGCGCGATCGGTCCGGGCGGTCCGTTACGCGTGCCTCGCGTTGCTGGTCGTTTTCTATGCCCTGGCCTTCTTCTTGATCGACGAGCACACGGTCCGTTCCTTCGCAAGCTTTCCCCTTTCCATTTAGCCCTGCTTTGCGACCGGCGCGGGGTCTTCGTGTGTCATGGCAGCAAGGTCTGCCCTTTTTCATTCCCGGCCAGCTCCACAAATTTACAAGAGTACTGTGTTAAAATTTTCCTCACAGCATGAAACTCACATTCCTCCTGGCGTGCCTTCTGTCCCTCCGAAGCGCGACTGCGACTGGTGCGGAATCCCGTGAGGTTCGAGTCCTTGACTTTTATCCCGGGGGCAAGGTGACGGTAGACCTCCGGCCACGGGGCTCGGCAAAGATCGTGGGATGGGAACACGCCTCCCTGCGGCTGGAAGTCATTAGACGGACCGATGGCCAGGCTTCGGAAGGCGACCTGGAGAAGATCCGGTTCGAAGTGGCGGAAACGCCCACGTTGGCCGCTGTCCAGGCCCTCCCGGTCACGGGGGTGACCGGCCCCTGGTCGGCGCATTACACATTGCATGTCCCTCGGGACAGGACCGACCTGCGCGTCTCCGTGGGTCAGGGGTCCGTGGAGATCGAGAACATCAACGGCTGGATCGAAGTGGACGTCGGGAGCGGCGACCTGCTTTTCACCCGGGTGAGCGGGTACGTCTCGGCCAGCACCCGGTCGGGCCACGTGCGGGCCCGGCTGGACGGCGATCGCTGGAAAGGCCATTCGTTTTCCGCAGCCACCCACAAAGGGGACGTGGAGCTGGTCCTCCCGGCCTCCGACTTCTCCGTCCAACTGTTCGCCAGCACCGACGTTGGGGAGATCCTCATCGGCTATCCGGGCGAACACGCGGTCTTCAAGAAAAAGAAGAAGCGAGCGCTGATCGAGGTGTTGGGACGGGGTGGTTCTGCAGTGAAGGTCCACACCAAGTCCGGAACCGTGAGGATTAACCGTGGCTGACACCATCCTGCTCACTGGATCCAACCTGACCCTGGAAGCTCTGGCGGCCGTCTCCCAGGAGAACGCTCGGGTGGAGCTGGACGGCCGCGTGCGAGAAAAAGTTCGGGCTTCCCAGGCTCTGGTTCGGGAGCTGGTGGAGAAGAAGCAGGCCCTCTACGGGGTGACCACAGGATTCGGCAAGCTCTCAGAGGTGACGATTGACGCGGACCAGATACGGCAGCTCCAGGTGAACCTGGTGCGGAGCCACGCCTGCGGAATCGGCGAGCCGCTCTCGGAAGCGGAGGTGCGGGCCATGATGCTGCTGGGGGCGAATGCCCTGTCTCTGGGCCACTCCGGCGTGCGCCCGCTGGTCATCGAGACGATCCTGGAGCTGTTGAATCGTCGGATTCACCCGGTGATCCCGTCCAGGGGCTCCGTGGGAGCCAGCGGTGATCTGGCGCTGTCGGCGCATCTCGCCCTGGTGCTGATCGGAGAGGGAGAAGCCCTGGTGGGTGGGGATCGGATGACCGGAGGCGAGGCCCTCTCCCGGGCCGGGAGGGCGCCGCTCAAGCTGGGAGCGAAGGAGGGGCTGGCGATTCTCAACGGCACCCAGGCCATGGGTGCCGTGGGCGGCCTCTCCCTGCTCCGGGCGGAGACGCTGGCGGACACCGCCACCGCCGCCGGCGCCATGTCTTTGGAAGCCCTTATGGGAACCGATGCGTCCCTGGACGAAAAGATCCATCGCCTCCGGCCCCATCCCGGCCAGCTCCGCGAGGCCGCGATCCTGCGGCAGCTCGTGGCTTCCAGCGAGATCATCGCATCACACCGGGACTGCCACCGCATCCAGGATGCCTACAGCATCCGGTGCATGCCGCAGGTGCACGGCGCGATCCGAGACGTCCTGGCCTTCGCGCGGCAGCGATTTCAGATCGAGATCAACAGCGCCACGGACAACCCCCTGATCTTCGCCGAGAGCGGCGAGGTCCTGGCCGGCGGGAACTTTCACGGGGAGCCGCTGGCCCTGGCTTTAGACTTCCTCGCCATCGCCCTGGCCGACCTGGGGAACATCTCCGAGCGCAGGATCGAGCGCCTGGTCAATCCCGACCTGAGCGGCTTGCCCGCTTTCCTGGCGAAAAATCCCGGCCTGAACTCCGGGTTCATGATTGCCCAGGTTGCCGCCGCATCCCTGGCCTCCGAGAACAAGGTCCTGGCCCACCCCGCCTCGGTGGATAGCATTCCCACTTCCGCCAACAAGGAAGACCACGTCAGCATGGGAATGACGGCGGCTTTGAAGTTGAAACCGGTGCTGGAGAACGTGGAAGCCATCCTGGCCATCGAGCTTCTGGCCGGGGCCCAGGCACTGGATTTTCTGAAACCCTTGAAGCCGGGGACGGGGACGACTCGCGTTTACGAAGCGGTTCGGCGCGCCGCCAGCTTCCTGGAGGAGGACGCGCCTCTCTCCCCCCACATCGGGAAGATCCGCGATCTGATCCGGCAGAGGACCTTCTCCAGGCTGGTGAGGGAAGCATGAGCTTGGTCCGCTCCGTGGAGCGGGTCGCGGAACTACTGGCCGTGGTCCTGTAAGCGAACGTATCCGGTCGTCGCGAAGGACACCCACTTTGAGCACCCTTACCTATCAGCCAGTCCGCGCCGCGCGCGGCACCCGACTCTCTTGCAAGGGATGGCACCAGGAAGCAGCGCTTCGGATGCTGATGAACAACCTGGACGAAGAGGTGGCCGAGGACCCCAGGAACCTCATCGTTTACGGCGGGTCGGGAAAGGCAGCGCGAAACTGGAAGTGCTTCCACGGGATCGTTCGCGCGCTGCAAGAGCTGGAAAACGATGAGACTCTCCTGGTGCAGTCGGGCAAAGCGGTGGGCGCTTTCCGCACTCACCCTGAGGCGCCCCGAGTCTTGATCGCCAATTCCAACCTGGTGGGACATTGGGCGACCTGGGACGAGTTCCGCCGCCTGGAAGCCCTGGGACTCATCATGTTCGGGCAAATGACAGCGGGCAGCTGGATCTACATCGGCACCCAGGGCATCGTCCAGGGCACCTACGAGACTTTCGCGGCGGTCGGGCGCCAGCATTTCGGTGGAGACCTCAGGGGAAAGCTGTTGGTGAGTGGAGGGCTGGGGGGCATGGGAGGCGCCCAGCCCTTGGCCGCGACGTTGAACGGGGCGACCTTCCTTGGAATCGAAGTCGATCCCGCCCGCATCGAACGCCGCATCCGGACCGGTTACCTGGACCGGAGAGCTGGGAGCCTGGACGAGGCCCTCGGCATCGTTCTTCCTGCCCGACAGCGGGGCGAAGCGATTTCCGTGGGCCTGGTAGGGAACTGCGCCGAGGTGCTCGCAGAACTGGTCCGCCGCGACATCGCTCCTGACGTCCTCACCGACCAGACCAGCGCTCACGACCCACTGAATGGCTACATCCCTGCGGGACTTTCGGTGGAGGAGGCGGCCCGGTTGCGGGAAAGGAACCCCGACGACTATGTGCGCCGCTCCCTGGAGTCCATTGCAACCCACGTGCGGGCCATGCTGGAACTTCAGCGCCGCGGCGCCGTCACCTTCGATTACGGCAACAACATCCGGGGCCAGGCCCTGGGAGCGGGGGTCTCGAACGCCATGGACTTCCCCGGATTCGTACCCGCGTACATCCGCCCCATGTTCTGCGAGGGACGAGGACCCTTCCGCTGGGTCGCGCTGTCCGGTGACCCGGAAGACATCCGCACCACCGACGACTGGGTCCTCAAGCTGTTTCCCGAAGACCCGGTCCTCAACCGGTGGATCCGTTTGGCAGGAACCCGCGTGAAATTCCAGGGCCTTCCTGCTCGTATCTGCTGGCTGGGCTACGGGGAACGGGCGCGCTTTGGGGAGGCGCTCAATGACCTGGTGGGAAAGGGAAAGCTGAAAGCCCCCATCGTCATCGGCCGCGATCATCTGGATTGCGGTTCGGTCGCTTCGCCTTTTCGGGAGACAGAGGGGATGAAGGACTCCAGCGACGCCATCGCCGACTGGCCGATCCTCAACGCGCTGCTGAATGTGGCCTCAGGCGCCAGCTGGGTCTCCTTCCACCACGGCGGCGGAGTCGGGATCGGATATTCTTTGCATGCCGGGCAGGTGATCGTCGCCGACGGGACCCGGGAAATGAAGGCCCGGCTGAATCGGGTTTTGACCAACGACCCCGCCATCGGGATCGCCCGCCACGCTGACGCCGGTTACCCCGAAGCCCTCCAGACCGCCCGAAGACACCAACTCAAACTGAAATTCTGACCTCGAGGAACCGAATCTCGAAAGGCGGGACTCAGCGGCTGCGCTGGTCGCGGTGTGCCTGAAATCTTTTCTGGCGCTCGATCGCCACGGAGCGAATGGCGCCAAACTCAGGGTCCTGGCGCAGCGTAGACAGCAATGGATCGAGGTCCAACGCCGGATAGGCACAGTAGTTTTGTTCGATGGCGCGTCGCAGCAGCCGCAGGGCGGCTTCTCGCTGGCCGCAGAAGGCCAGCAGTGTAGCAACGTAATACTTGGGTTCGGGGTCCCGCTCCGCCGTGAAACGAGCTTCTACTTCATGAGCGATGGCGTCCATAACCGAGGAGGGGCCACGTTGGAGGCATGCTTCCATCAAGCTGCGCGGGCCGCCGGGGCTCGGGCTCATTCTCTGAAAGCTCTGCAGGGCTTCCTCTGCGTTGCCTTGGCGCAGCAGGATAGCCCCGCCGGTGTTGGCAGCCCATTCGGAACCCGCATCGAGGCGGACGTAATCCATCGCCCGTTCATACCTCCCTAGTTGAAAGAACGCGAGCGCGCAGGATCGCAGAGAGTAATTGTTTGGATCGAGTGCGAGGGCAACATCGCATTCGCGCGTAGCGTCTTCAAGCAAGCCCGCATAACGTAAAGCGTAGCCCAAGCTGAAGTGCGCCCGAGCACTGTCAGGCCATCGCTTAACCAATTCTTCGGCTTCGTCATAGGCGGCATTGAGCTCTCCCTTTTCAGTGCGAAGGACGACAAGACTGGCTGCAGCATCTATAAGATTGGGATCCAAAGCAAGGGCGCGTTCCGCAGCTGCTTCGGCGCGTCTATAGGCCGCTTCCCCTCCATCCGAATACTGACTGTCGTAGTAATAGCGGTACGCCAACGCCGCCCACGTGGGTGCATACGTTGGGTCGAGTCCGATGGCCCGCTCCAACATGGGGATCGCCTGTTTATTCGGCGAAGGATCGTGTGAGATGGCCACGCTGCGCAAATAGAGGTCATATGCCTCCGGGTTTTTTGGCCGGGTGGCCATTTCTCCTGGCGTCGCCGATGCGCCGAGCACAGGGACCAGCCCCTGTCGAACGCGCGCTGCAATTTGTTCGTGCAACGCCATCACGTCTTGAGCCAGGACGCTCACGCTGTCCCGCCACAGCAAACGGTTGCTCTCCACATCGATGACTTCCAAAGTGACCCGGAGGCGATCGGCGTCCCGCACATAGTGGCCCGTCACGACGTACACGGCCCGCACTTCGCGGCCGGCCGCCTGCGGGTCGAAATCCGCGCTCGCGTATTTCCTCGTCGTCGCGAACGGCCGGATGGCCAAGGAGGGGGTGTAACTCAGCGTGGTCGCGATTTCGTCGGGCAGCGCCAGGCGAAGAAAGTCAGTACTTCGATCGGTCCCGATGTTTTGGAACGGGAGGACCGCGACCGTGGTTTGCCTGGGATGGCGGGAGGGAGGGCTGCCGCGATGCGTCGCCCACCACGCGATCGTGGCCACCAGCGCCACGAGCCCGGCACCCATCGCGATTCGGGCCCACCTGCCGGTAGGAGCCGCTGCTGCCTGGGTCACGCTTGCGCCGCTTCCCGGCGCCGCCGCGGACGCCCGTCCCGAATCCGTATCCCGTTTCAGCCGCTGCAAGTCCGCTCGCAGGTCCGAGGCGGTCTGGTAGCGCAGCGTGCGATCTTTCTCCAGCGTCTTGGTGATGATTCGCTCCAACTCCGGCGGCAACACTGGATTCAGGCGCGCCAGCGAGGTTGGGGCCCGATTCAAAATGGCGTCAAAGATCACTGCCGACGTGCTGCCCGAGAACGCTTGTCGGCCCGTGGCCATCTCGTACAGCACCACGCCGAACGAAAACAGGTCGGTGCGGGCGTCCAGTTCCTCTCCCCGGGCCTGCTCCGGCGACATGTACGCCATGGTGCCTACAGCGACTCCCGGACTGGTCAAGTGCTCCTCTGCGGTCCCGAAAGTGGGTAAAGCCGACATCCCCCCCACCGGCCGGTGCGGCGGTGCCAGCTTGGCCAGCCCGAAGTCCAGGATCTTTGCCTGGCCCCGCTGGGTCACGAAAATATTGGCCGGCTTGATGTCCCGATGCACTATTCCCTTCGCGTGGGCCGCGTCCAGCCCATCCGCAATCTGAATCGCCAGCTCCAGCAGTTGCTCCGTCTGGAACGGCCTGGCCACAATCCGGTGCTTCAGCGTCTGGCCCTCCAACAGCTCCATGACGATGAACGGCTGGCCTTCGTGCTCGCCGATATCGTAAATCGTGCAGATGTAGGGATGGTTCAAAGCCGAGGCGGCGCGGGCTTCCCGTTGGAAACGCTCCAGCGCTTGGCGGTCCTGTGAGAGCTCTTGGGGCAGAAACTTCAGGGCCACGCTACGGCCGAGCCGGGTGTCTTCTGCCCTGTACACCACACCCATCCCGCCGCCCCCCAGCTTCTCCAGAATGCGATAGTGCGAGATCGTTTTGTCGATCATATGGAAGGATCGTGCCCCTGGACGGCCATCTTAGGCCGCGTCCACGGGCAAGTCAAATGGCTTGCCTCGCTGCAACCCCCTCCCTTCTATGATAACGTGGAGCACGGGACCGACGGCCGGTGGGAACGGCAGTACCGTTTCGGAGGTGAATCATGACTTTGAAAGGCGCCCGCATCCTTCTTTTTGTGGAGGAAGAATACGAGGACATGGAGCTGTGGTATCCCAAGCTGCGGCTGACCGAAGCCGGGGCGGAAGTGGTGGTGGCAGGCCTGGGCAAGGAGACCTACCACGGCAAGAAAGGTTATCCCGTCAAGGTGGACGGCAGCGTGAAGGACTACCGCCCGGACGACTTCGATGGAGTGGTGATCCCCGGAGGACACGCCCCGGACAAGCTCCGCGCGTCCCGGGAGGTGCTGGAGTTCGTCCGGAAGACCGACGAAGCCGGCAAGTTGGTGGCGGCCATCTGTCATGCGGGTTGGGTCCTGGCCTCTGCCGGGATCGTGAAGCGTCGCACCGTGACCTGCTACCACACCATCCGGGATGACGTGGTGAACGCCGGCGCCGAATACGTGGACCAGACGGTGGTGGTGGACCGGAACCTGGTCACCTCTCGGTTCCCGGCAGACCTCCCGAACTTCTGCCGGGAAATGATCCGCGTCCTCGAAGAGCAGGGGGCCCAGGGCAAAAGGCGGGCCGCCTCGTAAAAACCGGAAGACAGGAAGATTGGAAGGGTCGGACTCGCCACTCTTTCAGCCTTCCAGTCTTCCAATCTTCCCGGAAATGGAGCAGGAGGGTTATGAGCCCGAGAGCGATCCTTGGGGCACTAATGCTAGTTTTCGCCATTGGTGTAGGGGATGCGTCACAGCAGCGCCAGGAAGCCCGTCAGGTGCTCTTCGAAAACGAAAAGGTGCGGGTCCGGAAGGTGATCCTGGAGCCGGGGATACGGTACCGCGAGCACACCCACGAACTCCCCCACGTGGGAGTCGTGGTCCGGGGGGGCATCCTGGAGTTTCATGGGGGAGGCCAGTTGCAGCGCCTGCAACTGCAGGCCGGTACCGTGGCATGGCAGGACTCAGGGCTGACCCACCGGATCTTTAATGCCGGGAAGGACGTGGTGGAGCTGGTGGAAGTGGAATTGAAGCAGTGAACCGGGAGCGAGGGGATGGCGTGTCTGTTCTGCAACATCATCCAGGGAAAGAGCCCCGGTAGGAAAGTCCACGAGGACGACCTGGCTTACGCCTTCGAGGACATCCACCCACAGGCCCCCACCCACATCCTGGTCTGCCCCAAAAAACACATTGCCTCCTTGAACGACATCCAGCCGGACGACACGGAGCTGTTGGGCCATCTGTTCCAGGTGTGCAAGAAGATCGCCCAGGAACGGGGCATTGCAGGGCCCGGCTACCGCGTCGTGGCCAACACGAATCGAGGCGCAGGGCAGTCCGTCTGCCACATCCATCTCCATCTGCTGGGCGGCCGGCCGCTCCAGTGGCCGCCGGGATAACGGGCTGGCCCGACGTGGGCGTTTTGGAAAAGTCTGTACCCCATGGTACAGAGCCCTCCATAACGCCAAGGTTTAACCTCCCTTGGCTGATTCTTTTCGCAAAAATGAAGAGGCCCCCGGTTGAGGTTGATGATGGAGGGGCAAGAACTGGTGGTGCGTACCAGCCAGAAATGCGGGTCGCTGGCGCTTTTGCTCGCTTGGACTTTTTTTTGAGTGGCAAGGTTGCAGATGCCCCGCCTGCCGCTACTGTGTGGGCGCATAGGCCGTGCAAGGGGTTAGCTCTGGACCCCCTATTCTGCCTCCCCAGGATTGAGAGGGCAGGTCCCCAAAAAACGTTTGAAACGACTACCATAAAATGGTAGTTTCTTCTCAGCCCGTTATGCCAAACCAGTATTTCAAGTCAGTGTACTTCGCAGATTTTCCCGCCGCGGATCCAAGCCGCAGGAATTTGACTTTGGCCTTTGGGGCCCGAAACCTTGCTATGTTCCAGGCGCTCACCAATCTCAGCAGTTATGAGCTCCGATCCCTCCTAGGACACCAGTCATTTCAACAACTCCGCTCCGCAGCCGACCGTGAAGGTCTCGCCCTAAACACGTATTGTCTTCGGCTCCTCCGCCAGTGGTTCAATACAAAGCAAGCAAAGGAGCGGCAGCCCAATTTGCCCTTTCCGCATGCCGCTTTGCCCTTCGTAGAGGACGTACACATCCACACGACTTTTCGTGCGGGGAAATCGGCACCCCTCCACCGTTGGTACCCGTTCCTCGAGGGCTACTCTCCCTATTACGTCAACCAGATATTGGCCCGTTTTGCGCCATCGGCCCGGAGGATACTCGACCCCTTTGCGGGAATTGGGACCACTCCGCTAGAGGCTGCCCGCCTTGGGCGGCAGGCGTTCTTCTGCGAAATCAATCCCCTGCTCCAATTCTTGATTGAAGCAAAGGTCCGTGCCCTCGTGCTGCCGGCGCGAGAACGAGCGCGCACGATAGGGATGCTTGTCGATCTTGCTGACCGGCTCCGGCGGGAGTTGAGATCCATTGAGCCCGATCTGGCGCTGGCGAGGGCGTACACCGCGATTTTTGAATCGAGTGAGTTTTTTGACAAAGAAACGTTTGACCACGTCCTTCGCGCTCGCGCTTTGCTCGACCGACTCGCCTGTGACGACCCTTCACTGGCCCAGTTCGCCACCGTGGCAGTGCTGGCTGCCCTCATCCCAAGCTCCAGACTCTGCCGCGCCGGAGATCTCCGTTTCAGACGCGGCAACGAATTAGACGACGTAAAGCCCTTTACCCCCTTCTGTGAGCATCAGTTGCGAATCGTCGCGGAGGACTTGGAGAAGGCTAGTCCGATCGGGCTGGCCCCTGTCGTCGTCTCTGGAGACGCTCAGCGTCTGAGCACCTTGCCGCCGCTCGACATCGATGCTGTGGTAACGAGCCCCCCTTATCTTAACGGCACGAACTATTTCCGCAACACCAAGGTTGAACTTTGGTTTCTCCGGTCGATTCGGAGTGCTGAGCATCTGGCGACATTCCGCCGCTTGTCTGTTACTGCCGGCATCAACGACGTGACCCGCCAAAAGGAAAGTTCCAAGAGCCTCGCTGTTTGCCGGGTGGTTGAGGCGCTCGAACAGGTGGCATACGACCCGCGCATCCCTCGGATGGTCAGCTGTTACTTCCGCGACATGGAACGTGCGCTCGCTGGGCTTGCCCATCATCTCCGCACAGGCGCTGTGGTTGCCCTTGACATCGGGGACTCGATTTACGCGAAGATCCACGTTCCCACAGATAGCCTGATCGTAGAGATCGCCGAGCCCTTGGGGTTCGGTCTCGAACAGTCAATTGTCTTGCGGAGTCGGGTCTCCCGAGATACATCGCCACTTAGGCAGGTGCTTCTCATTTTTCGCTATGAGCCACCGGCTTCCCATTGTCCATCAACGTCCCCATCGCCGGCCTCGCAGCCGGTCTGGTGGGAAAAGTGGTTGTTCTTCAAACGCGAACTACCACATCAGTCCCACCCATTCTTCAAACGCAACTGGGGACACCCACTGCATACCCTCTGCTCCTACCAAGGCAAAATGAAGCCCTCGCTGGCTCACCACCTGACTCGAACCTTCCTTCCTCGCGGTGGCCGCATGCTAGACCCATTCGCGGGGGTTGGGACGATCCCATTCGAGGCTGCTCTCCAAGGCGTGACCGCTTACGGCTTCGAGATCAGCCCAGCCGCGGTTATCATCGCCGGAGCCAAGCTCGGGAGGCCACGGAGGGAGGAAACTGAGGCCAGATTGACAGCTCTCGCAGAGTTCCTAGCTTCTGCTACACCGTCAGAGGACGAAAAAATCAGAGCCAGGGAGGTACGCTTCAATAGGACGATTGATGAGTATTTCCACCCTCGGACGTTCGAGGAGATTCTTTTGGCCCGCCGATTTTTCCGCCTGAACCCTCCCCGTTCGGCGAGTGAGCGGCTCGTAATGGCCTCGCTTGTTCACATCCTGCATGGGAATCGGCCGTATGCCCTCAGTAGGCGCTCTCACCCGATAACACCGTTCTGCCCAACAGGTCCCAAGCAGTACCGTCCCCTGATTCTCCGCCTGCGGGAGAAAGTCGAACGCAGTCTCCAGCCGACGCTTCCCCCGGAATTTGTGGAAGGGACGATTTTCGATTGCGACGCCACGTCCTGGTGGCCACCGGAGGTGAACCAGCTTGACGCAGTGATTACGTCCCCGCCCTTTTTTGATAGTACGCGGTTCCACCTCGCCAATTGGATGCGGCTTTGGTTTGCTGGCTGGGAGCGCTCTGATTTCGAATCCCGCCCACGATACTTTGTCGATGAGAGGCAAAAAACAAGCTTCCGAGTGTACGAGCCGATCCTCCGGCAAGCGCGGGAGCGTCTTCGGCCCGGTGGGGTCGTTGTCTTACATCTCGGCCAAAGCACCAAGTGCGACATGGCAGCGAAGATCGAAGAAGTTGCGTCCCCCTGGTTCCGCGTAGTCGACCGCTTCTCGGAAAGCGTGGAGCATTGCGAGTCCCATGGCATCAGGGACAAGGGGACAGTCACGGCCCATCAGTTTCTCGTATTGCAATGATGGTTCACTGCGCGCTGCGGAGCCTGAAAAGCTGACCAGCAATGGCCCAGGCGTCTCTGGCGATGTGGTACTCTCGCGTCGTTCTTTTCTGGATCTTGAGGGTCCTGACCGGGTCTTGAATGAAGCGGACAGTGGGAACCTCGCTGACGTTTTCCACGATCGCGAGAATGTAATTTTGGCCGTACTCTTTTGCTGCTTCGTGCTCAAGTCTGGTTAGGGTGATAGGGCCTAACCCGTGGAAGCTGCTCTTTACCTCAACCAGCATTGTTGATTTTCCCCGTCGAGCCCAAATGTCGAACCCAAAGCCGCGTCGGTTAGTGTAAAACACCACCGACCACCCCGCTGCTTGAAGCAGCTTTGCGACGAGCAGTTCGCCTTCCGTACCGGGGTTCACGGTGGGGGCCACTGGCGGAGTGGCGAGACCCGGATTACGAGGAGGCTCAGGGATGCGCAGTGCCGTCGCTCGCGCGCCAGCTACCCGTCTCTGCTGAGCGCGTTCAGGTTTTGGAACGCGTCCCCGCTCCACTAAGGTCGCGGTGAGCAACAGCCGTTGGTCCACTCGGACAGTCGACGTGCCTATGCTGAACAACGAAAACGTATGTAGGCCCATGTCGCGCCAATTCTGATATGCCTTTGCTCCCGGTATCCGACGCCGGACCTCCTCGAGAAGCTCGGACCGCTCATATCCATTTAGCCCCCGGAATTCTCGGATGCCTTTGATTGCCCAAGCCGCTTCTGTTTCCCGGCGGATGCGGGAAATAAACAGGTCATATTCATCTCTGTCTACCCACCCGTCGGAATCGGCCATTACTTGCCGTATTAGGGTGTAGGGGCGCACTTCGAAGTGCCGGTACTCATTAACGCGTGTCGGCGTGTACCATGGCTCCCGGCAGAAAACCACCTGATCAAGAACCGCTTCGAGAAGAGCCGCGCTGTTCTCGGTCGTGGCCAGTTTTGCACCCATGTGAGTCAGTCTGATCTTTCGCCAGCTCCTCCCGTCAACACGGCGAACCAAATTGAGCGGTGTTTCCATGGCCAAAAAGTGATGGCGCCGTAGGGTCATTCCCGGATCAGGGCCGGTAACGCCAGCGAGCTTGGCCAGCGCCTCGTAATCGTGCGCCTCCAAATCCCTGCCCGCGTCAACACCCAGATCGTACAAGTAAGTGGCGATATCCCTAAGCCGACCTGCATTGAGATGAACGCGGGTGATCAGGAACCAAGCGCGATCCCCCCGGTCACCTTCATCAAGCCGGTTGATAACGCGGCGCCTGAGCTTTCGGAACGACATGTCTGGTGGTTTTCAAACCTACCCTGGTTCGTCCAGGAGAAAATGCGGAACTGTAGTAGCGCCCTCGAAAATGTCGATCCCCGCGTGCTGGAGGATCACTCGCCGCAATTTTCTGATCTCTTCCGGGTACTGGATCCACCGGGACAAGAAGTTGTCGATGTTACCCCGGATACGGTTGACCGCCTCCGGGTTTACTTGGGGCTTGCTCCGCAAGACGTCGTAGGGGATCCCCGTTTTGACCGCCAGTTCGCGCAATTGCTGGTCGTTGTAAAACTCCGAGGGCGACTTCTCGGCCTTGGCGGCGTTGCAGTCCTTGCATAAGAGCGTCGGGCCGTAACTGATGGGCCACAGCAACCGCGCCGGAAGCGTATGATCTAGCTGATAGCCGCCCGGCCCCTTA
>JACQTF010000137.1 GCA_016210925.1 Acidobacteriota bacterium
CGCCATTTCGAACGGCGACCGCCTGGGCCACCGTGAAGTTGGGATCCTCCCGATCCACGGTCAACACGATACCGTTGTGGAAAATTGTGTCTGCATACAAGATGATTTCTTCGGGTAGCTGCTGAGCCCACACCGGCACAACCAGAAGCAGCGACCACATGCTTACCGCAACCAAAGCTCTTTTCATGTTGTTCTCCTTCAAATAGCTTCTCCTTAAGGTCATCGAGTCCCTGGCCAAAAAATCACCCTCCGCTCACGTGTGCAAACCCTGTCCTCCGCAGAACACACTTCAGCCTTCTCTTATATTTGGCGGTGCGTAGGTTGAAATCTATTCCTATTGTGTACATGGAGTCAAGGGAGAAATGCGCCACTTGTAAGTGCTCAATGATTCTGCTTGCTTTCCGCCCGGATGAAGGTGAGGAGCTTTTTCGGAAACGTCACATCGAGACTGACCGATCCAACTCGGGCATCCGTGGCCCCCTCAAGGGACACCTCGACGGCCGCTTCGCTCTGAGGAGAAGCCTCCTTGTTTCCTCATTTGACGGTGAGCTCCGCGGGGCTCGCCAATTCGACCTCCTGTTCAGTCGACACTGCAGTGAATGGTACTTCCGGGCAGGAACAAGATCTGCCCGGAAGTTCTCATGACCCTGCGCCAGGAAGGGCACTGGACTTAACGAGTGGCAAACTGACCCTGATAGCCGACCGGCTGAAGTCCGACACTTCGGGCAAATTGTGCCTCGGCGAATATGGTTTTTCCATTCACCAGGGTGAAGAGCACCTTGATGTCGGAAAGCTGATCGTCCGGTACCTTGGGATCGAGCGGATTCTTGTCGAGGACGATCAGGTCCGCAAGCTTCCCCTTCTCAATCGTGCCGAGTTTATTTTCGCGTTCGATGTAGTAGGCGCCCCAGCGAGTCATCATCAAAAGGGCCGTGGCCCGATCAACCGTTTCCTGCGGTGCGTAGACGACGCCGCGATGATTCTTTCGGGTCACCAGATACTCCATCCCGAACATGGGCCGCGCGCGATCTCCATGGGTATCTGCACCGTAAGTGACCATCATGCCGGCCTTCATGATGCTTTTGGTCGGCTGAAACCACTGATTGGCGATGGTTTCCCCATAGGTCATCGCGGTGAGGTCGCTTCGGGGACCTTCCGCCATCTGAGGCTGCACGCTCCAGATGATCCCCAGCTTGGCCGCCTGATTAATGATCTCTGGACTCACCATCATGGTATGGTCGATTGCGAAGCGCCTTCCGGCAACCGGCCGATCTTTGTCGCCTTTCTCAAAGGAATCCAGCATATCCCCGATGCCTTCATCACCGAAGGTGTGGACGCCGGCAATTCGATATCCGAGGCGATTGGCAGCCAATACCGCTGCTTCGCTCACCTCTCCTCCGGGCTGGCGCCAGCGGCACAGACCGGGTCCTTCCGGATAAAGATCTTTGGATACGACCGTTTTCGTTTTGTCACCAATGGTGAGTTCTTTCGCCACGGCATCGGTCACGATAAGCCGCAGCTTCGGCGCCGCGCTGCAGGTTCCCCCTTCGCTATCCGGAGCATCGTCTGGAGGAGCGGGACTGATACCCGTCAGCCAGAGCATGTCGGTTCCATGGTTTTGCAGCCCCCCGAGATTCTTGAGACTTCGCTCGGGCATGGGATTCCACCATCCAATCTGATGAGTGTAGGCGATCCGGATGGGCATCTCTCCCTGGCGGTCCAGGTGGGCGTAGGTGGTCATGTCATCCGCCGCCAGGCGGGTAGAAATGGTCGTCACCCCTTGAGCGGCCCTCTCTTCGAGCTCTTTTTTCTGAGCCGTGATGAACAGGTCGGGCGGAGGCGATGGCAGGATTTCATCGAGCGCTCCCCGGGCTCCCCCGAAGAGATATCCGGTGGGCTTTCCCGATTCATCCTTAAAGATACCCGGCATGTCTTTATAGTGTTTCAGTAAAATCTCAAGGGCGCGAGAGTTGAGCACCGCGTGAGTCGTTGATTGCAGAAAAGCCACCGGGTTATTGGGAGCAATCTTGTCGAAGTCTGCCTTTAATGCCTTGGCATTGGGTGGAGAGCCGGGCTCGATCTCGTGACCGACATTCGTGATGACCCACTGGCCCGGTTTCGCCGTGTCGACGGCCGCTTGTAACTTGGCCAGAGCGGCTGCCCGGTCATTCCATTCGATCATCGAAATGCTGGCCCTCTTATAAAGGTCCATCGCCCCAAGCTTATCTCTGAACTCGCTCTGGAAATGCGACTTGCCAGCTCCCTCGGGATGGGAATGGGTGTCGATCACCCCTGGCATGAGGGCTTTCCCCTGCAGATCGATCTTCTGGGTCTTTGGCCCTGCTAACCGCAGAATCCGGGCGTTATCGCCGACGGCGATGATCTCGGCCTTTCGAATGGCGACCGCCTGGGCCACGGTGAAGTTGGCATCGTCGCGATCCATGGTCAACACGATACCGTTGTGAAGGATCGTGTCAGGATACCCGATCATTTCCTCAGGAAGCTGCTGTGCCCACACCGGGAGCAGCAACATCCCGATCATTAGAACCACCAGATTCATTTTCATAATTGTCCTCTCCCTGTGAATTTTCCCGTTTAAGTTTTAGTTCGAATATTCACCATGGTTGTGAGCACGAGACCGGTGGGCAGCTTCCTGCAGCGTTCGCAGCCTCTCCCTCGACTTCACCCACACGATTGTCTTTCAATCCGAGTTTTTTATGACAATCCACCAAAGAGTGCAGGACCGTCTCTTCTACATCATTGTAATCTTGCGCCCCGCCGATCTCATGAGAGTGCCGGATGTCCACGCTCCGAATAAATATGTCAAACTCTTCTCCAGATGGACCCTGGCCGGTTCCCATTGGCCAGCCCGATAAAAAACAATTCCGAGATTGTACCATGCGCGAAG
Organism: Acidobacteriota bacterium; assembly: GCA_016210925.1. Lineage (GTDB taxonomy): Bacteria > Acidobacteriota > UBA6911 > JACQTF01 > JACQTF01 > JACQTF01. Next base: position 2,909 of record JACQTF010000137.1, read on the forward strand.
AAACAACCAAAATCGGCAAATTTTCGCGGCGCGGACCGGGAGGCGTCTGTCGCGCGCCGGCTGGCCTCTTCCCGTACGGGCAACGCCAATTTTTCCGCCTGCCGGCCTTGGGCGTGGGGCGAGCGGGCCCAATACGCGCGCGCTGCCATCTTGGGACCGAGCATGATGCGGGCGGAATCCGCCTGAAAAAGCCGGTTGACAGAGCGGCAACAGCCCCCTATAGTGGGACGCAGAGTTTAGCCGAACCAACTGCGTCAGGGATGCAGGATTCATCCCTAAAAAGCTCAGGCACTATGCCGGAAAGGGGTAAAGGTATGCGGAGGGTTTCAGCACATTTTCTGCGACCTGGCTTCAAGGCTCTGGTGGCCTTCATGGTCACAGGGCTGATTCTTCCCCTGGTGTTTTCCCAGTTGAGGTTTCGCTCCAACAAGGAGCGAGATGCGTGGGACAGGCGGAGCACTTACAGGAAATTCATTGAAAAGGAGGGCATACCCGTTCATGGTGGCTACGTTGCAGATTTGAACGCGATCGAGTTGAAGCCGTGGAAGAGGAAAGGGGGGAATGGGGCATACGTATTTCTGGAAGGGATGGGGGAAATTGCGGACGCGTGGGTGGTGGAGGTTGAGCCCGGAAAGCAGACTTTGCCTCAACGCCATCTCTACGAAGAGCAGATTTTGGTGCTGTCCGGCGAAGGCGAAACCCGAGTCTGGCAGAACAAGAAGGATGCTCCCAAGATCACCGGGCATTGGAGAAAGGGATCATGGTTCGCCGTGCCTCTGAATGCCTGGCACGAGCATGTCAACACCGGGAATACACCGGCGAGGCTGGCGGCGGTCACGACGGCTCCGATCGTGATGGACATCTTCCACGACCCGAATTTCATCTTCGGCAGCGACCACAACTTCATGGGTCGCTTTACTGGGGAGAATAACTACTACGATCCGGAGAATGCACGGCATTATCCCTACGACGAAACTCATGGGGCGCTCACGATCACGAACCTGGAAAGAAATACCTACATGGCGCCGACGTTTTTGGGCACCCAGGGCGTGGGAGAGAGGGATCGTCATTTCATCTTGGGTGACAACGCCATGATCAGTCACATCGAAGAGATGGAGCCGGGAACCTATCAGCGGGGACACCGGCACGGTCCTGCTTCGGTCATCGTGGAACTCTACGGGACGGGATATACCCTCATGTGGCCTCAGAGCGCGGGTGTCCAACCTTTTGCCAGCGGCAATGGCGACAAGGTGATGCGTGCGGACTGGAGAGAAGGGGTTATGGTCGTCCCGCCGGTCCAGTGGTATCACCAGCATTTCCCGAGCGGAAGTACCAGGGCCAGATGGGTGAGGATTGGCGGGCGAATTGGAAACACGCTCTATCCCGTGGCAGGAGGACAGCTGTCCGAAAGCGACCGGGACACAGTCAATTATCGCGAGGAGGATCCCAAAATCCGGGAGATTTTCGAGGAGGAAGTGAGGAAAAACGGGGCCACGCTGCGGATGCCGCCTCGTGAAGAGCTCCTCGAGATGGAACGGGAAGCTGAGCGTCTCCGGGAAGGCCGCTGGAAAAACGAAGAACCAGGGGAGCGGTAGCCTGTGATTGCTCCCTTTTTCGTGAGGGTCAGGGGAACGGGTCCAAAGACGCTTCGTCCGGCGGCCACTCGTCCGCGTCAGAACGCGATGAGGTGGGTGTACTTGAGCAGCAGCGCGCGCCGCGTCACACCCGGGAACCGCGTCTCGTTCCAGACGACGTAGATGTCGCTGAGCGGCCGGTGGATCAGGTTGAAGCGGACGTTCGACAGCCAGGCGTCAGTCTCGCCGTTGTATTGAATGAAGGCGTTCAAGAACATCCGCGGCGTGAAGGACCAATCAAGTCTCAGGCCCACCAGGTTGGCGGCAAACGAGCCCTGCGGAAGATTGACGTCGCTTCGGCGCACGTTCGCGCTGGCAGCGAGGTGGGCGCTGAGCCGGAAGCGGGCGCTGCCGTTCACGGTGCTCTGACGGCCCGTCCAGAACTCGCCCGCCCCGACTTCGATGCTGCCCGACAGCCGCGCGCTTCTGTTCGAGTTGTACTCTACGCCAACGTCTTCGAACCGGTGCACGCCTGGGGCGATCGTCAGATTCGAGCCGATGTCGAACGGCGCGTCGAGGCGCTCGAACGTGCTGTTGACCCAGGCGCGGAGCTGGCCTCCACCGGCGAAGAGCATTCCGTAATTGAGGCCGCCGACCCGCGTCAACGACCGGCTGTAACGGTCGTCGCCCGTGGCCTCGAACTCTGCACCCACGCTGTACTCGCGCACGCGGCCGGTGGTGTCGGCCGGCCGGAGGATGCGCGAGTAGTTTCCGAACAGCGTGGCGATGCCGCGCCGGCGCACGAAGCCGAGATCGTGCCGAAAGGTGTCGCCGACGTGCAGAAGGCCGAGTCGCGCGCGGTGGGCGCTGCTGTCGATCCGGAACCCCGCACGGCCCGCCCAGTCGCCCGCCTGGCCCTCGCTGCCGCTGCGCATCGCGAAGGCCTCGATCTCGAGCGTGCGCCGCGGCGCGAGCAGCAGCTCGAGCCCGGCGACCCGGTTGAAGCCGCCGGTGCCGCTCGATTCGCGCCCGAAGTAAAACGCCCCCATCGATGCGGTATCGGACACCTTCCGCGTGATGCGGACCGCCGTAAAGTTGTCGCCCGGATGGCCCTCGAACGAGTCGGTCTGCATCGTCAGGATCCCGATCCCCTGCCGGCCGGCCCGGCCGGTGAGGCGCAATCCACCGATGGCCGGGATCGGCCGCCCGTCCGACGACAGCCCGATCCTGCGACTGAAGAACGGCACCAGATCACGGCGCGGCGCCTGGTTCTCAGCCTCGCCGATGCCAATCTGGAAGCTCCCCGGGCTCTCCAGGAAGAACTCGCGCTTCTCGGGAAAGAAAAGGCTGAAGCGCGTCAGATTGATCTGCTGTTCATCGGCTTCGACCTGCGAGAAGTCGGTCCGATAGGTGCCATCCAGCGCGAGCGACGACCTGATGCCCCATTTAAGATCCAAACCGCCGTCGCCATCGCCGCTCCACCCCGGGTCGCCTAACACTCCTCGTGCGATCTGGCCGGTGGCAAACGGCTTCACCTGCAGGTTGCGCCCGGGCTTGACGCCGGCGATGCCCACGAGCGCGCCTGCATAGCCCACGTGATAGTGGGTGAACTGGCGCGGAACAGGCGACCAGGTCGTGATCTCGTTGTCGCGGCGGATGATCCGGACCAGGTTGAGTCCCCACTCCTGGGTCTGCCGCTCCGGAAAGCGGAGGGTCTTGAACGGGATCGCAAACTCCGCGCTCCACCCGTCGGGCCGGATGGCTGTCCGGACGAACCAGACGCCGTGCCAGTTGGCATCGTTTCGCCGGCCGTTGTCGTACGCGAGCGTCTCGCGCTGCGCGCCGCCCGGATTGGTCAGAAACCCGTACGCGTTCCGTCGATCCTGGAACGTGTCGAGCACGAGGCCGAGCAAGTCCCCGTCGCGTCCGCCGAAGTCTCGCTTCAGGTCGTTGGTGATGAGCCGGTCTGGCGCATCGTCGTACAGCATCGCGCCGAGGTAGAGGGTCGTCGTGTCATAGAGGAACCGCACCTCGGTCCGGCGCGTGGAAAGCTGGAATTCGGCCGGCTGCTGCTGGTAGAAGTCGGTCGCCGGTTCGGCCAGCTCCCAGGCGGGCTCGTCCAGAACACCGTCCACACGGATCTGCTCTGCGATTCGGAGGGCCTCGACGCGCTTGGCCGTTCGGATCGCCTCGATGTCGGGCGGGGTGGAGGGTGCCCCCTCTGCCCCAGGGGGCAGCAAGAGGCTCGCGGCCAGGACCAAACCGAGCACAACCAAAATACTCCACCTGCGCCTCATGCCTCGGGGAAGAAATGGTCAGGGGAAAGTGACGATGAACTCGATGGGCGCCGAAACACCGCCGCCGGGCTTGGGCGTCTCCACCCTCATCAGGAACGTCCCCGCGCGCGATGTGTGCGAAGGCGTAAGGACAGCCGACAGCTCCGTCGGGCTCACCCACACCGTCCCGACGGGCACTTCGTCAAAAAGCACCACCGAGTTTGGGACAAAGCCTCGTCCTGATACCCTCAGCTTCACCTCGGTTCCTTGCGCGCCCACCGGAGGATTGATGTCCAAAAGCACCGGGATTGGGTTGTACAGATGCTTCGATTGCGGCCCGGGTCGACGGAAGGGAAAACGATAGTCGCTGTGGTAGCTGAGGTCTACGATTTCACCGTCGCGGACCACCTGCTCGATCTCCCTGGTCCTTCGGATGTCCTCCAGTGGATTGCCCCGCAGGATCACCAGGTCGGCGAGCTTGTTGACCTCCACCGTCCCCAGTTTCTTGTCCAGGCCGATGATCTCAGCTCCCCACCTCGTGGAAGTCAGGATCGCTTCCGTCGGGGACAGCCCCGCATCCACCAGGAGTTCCATCTCATGGTGCAGGCTCAGCCCCGGCGTGGTCGCGGCAGCACTGTCCGTCCCGGAATAAATTTTCCCCCCGGCTTTGACAAACCGGCGCAAAAAGTCCTGCACCTTCCTGTAACCATTGAGAAACTGCTTTTTCTCCTCCGCAGATCTCTTGTCCGCCCAATGATACTGGCCTAGAGTGACCAGGCGCTCATCCATCGGCATGTACTGGAGATTCGGGTTGCTGAGCAGCCGGGAGTCTTCCAGCTCGTGCTCTCGAGCGTGTTCGGTAAGGGCCTTCCACTCAAAATGTAACGTCGGATTCATGAACACATTCCGGCGGACTAAGTGTTCAATGACTTCCTCAAAGTAGGCAGGCTCCATCCACTGGTACAGAAAACTGTTTTTGTGTCCCGCCTCAATGTGCATGCCCTCCGCTGCTTTGCGTCCCTGCGGGCTGCGAATGGTGGCCATCGCCACCCCGACCATGTGTTCGATCCCCGGGCATCCACGACCTGCGTATCCGGAGGTAAGGCTGGTGCGGGCTCATCTCCGGTCCAGATCCTTCGGATCACGTTGCCTTCCACCAGAATCCGCGCGTTCTGAATCGGAGCGTTCCCCGTTCCGTCGATCAGCGTTCCCCCTTGAACCAAGATGTTTCTCGCAGTGGCGGCCGGCAGGCTGAAGATCAGAAAAGAGAATCCCAGGATCATGCGGGAAAGTTTCGGCATAGGTTTCCAGCTCCAGCAAAATCCAAGAAGAAGCCGCATCTATACTACCATGATGGCTGAGTGGACTTGCCCTTCTTCCAGGGCAACGTGGGGCGCAACCACCTCATCGTTCCTGGGGTCGCCACTGTGGACATCGGTCTGATGAAGAACTCCCGAATGGCCGCTCTGGGAGAAAGTCGTACGCTTCAGTTCCGGGCGGAATTTTTCAATCTCTTCAACAGGCCTAACTTTGGCTAGAGGCTCCTGAGGATCCGCTCTAGATCTTTACGGCCAACGATCCTGAGGATGACAACCTTCTCTTGCCGGACCTCAAGAATCGAACGGTAGTCCCCCGTTCTCAGGCGGTACAGATCACGCCCCCTGAGCTCCCTGGCCTTGGGCGGGCCGGGCAACGAAGCCCTCCGTAGGTCCTCCATGTCCGAGAAGATTTTCTGAGCCGCCTCTGTGGGCAGCTTTTGCAGATCCCGTAGGGCGCGAGGTGAGAGGTCGATAGGCCGCGTGGCCATTTATTTGGGCCTGAGCTTTCTCCTTGCATCGTCCAGCGACACCCCCCCCTTTGCTTCATACTCCCGCCGGGCTGCGTCGATCTCCTGAAGCAAGGAAGGATGAGTCAATACCACATCGTCAATGTCGTCTTCGGTCAACCTGACCAGAGCGGCCTGAGGTTTTCCCCGGTTTGTGATGATCACCTTCTCGCCTTTGGAAACTCGCCTCAGCACCTTGGGGGTCTGAAGCCGCAGTTCCCGCACGCTGACGAATTTCATTCCATTGCTCCCCTGTTACTCAAACGTTAAACACAGTCTACCCGAAGACTCACGAGCAATCAAGTGGGGACCTCGAGCCAGGGCGATCAGGGCGGCTCCTACCAGGTCCGTTCGCAACCCCGGGAAAATCATCAACAGGCCGGCGGCCACCATCGCCGCCCGAGGCCCCCGGCACCACCCCGCCGGGGCTGATGCCGTGAGAATGCGACATCTCCCCCACTGGGATGCGAAGGAGGGTGTCCAGACTCACGAAAACGTGTATGGCGGTGTCCACCGAGCCAGCAGTTGCACAGTTCTTGCCTTCCCCAGCGGGCGGGAGTATAGTGAGCTCAACGCTTCTTATCTTGCCTGTCGGAACGAGGGCATCGACGGAGCTTGACGTCGTGAGGGGGTCGGCGGGGTACCGACCTCGGTCCCTCGGGATCGGCGAGTGGCAGCCGCCCTTCAGGGATGGCACTGGCTTCGGGGTGGCGAAACCCAAGCCTTTGGACCGGGTGAGACAAGCGATCATTCCTTCGCCACGCACCTGCTGGGGGACGGGTACGACATGCGGAGGTTTGGCAGCTTCTGGGGCACAAGGACGTCAGGACGACCATGATTTACACGCACGTGCTGAACCGTTGAGGGGTGGCCTTCGTGGCCCGGCAGACACGCTGTGATGGGAGGCTGGCGCACGCCGGAGGGGTTTAGGCCGCCGAATGCGCGGCCATTCTTCTGGACGCCAAATGCCACTTTTGCCAGGTAAAATGTTGCGAACGAGTAGGATACAACCACGAAAGGGAAAACGAACGCGTCGGGCTAGGCTGCCGGAACGGCTGTGTTTGCCGTTCCCCAGTCGGCAGCCTACTTCTGGTTAGGCCACCGCGCAAGGGATTTTTCATCTTTCGATATTGGCTGCTGAGTAAAACGGTAAGCATGCTACAATACAAGGGAATTAAAGACGTTCCTCTCAATTCCGGGGAGACTCCATGGCCAGGAAGCCAGAGAAAATCGAAGAAGGCAAGATGGAACAACAGAAGCGCATGAAGCTGTCTGCAAAAGAAGCCTTGAGACGCATGCGGGCCTTTGGCAAGCGCAGGGAGAAGTTCATTGCCGCTATCCGAGAAGGCAAGGATTGAGGTGTATATCCCTGATCTGCCTCGGCAGACCTATCAGAAGCTCCTGGATGCGCTCGCGCAAGAATTCACCTATACCTTCGGTGGCGCGACAATCATACGAGGACTCGATGGGACCTACCTCTCCAGGCTCGGCTTGCAGATGCAGGACCGCGTTCACCTCCTCTACACCGATACGCCTTTTGCTTTTGAGGAAAACTTTGCAAACATCTCCAGGTATACGGATGCTCTGCGAGAGGCAGCGTTTGAGGCGCTCGAAGAGGAAGCCATTCTGGTCGTTGCCCTGAAGGTCTACCATGCAGAATGACGTTGTCTGTGGCGAGGGTGCTGTTCAGGACCCGGCCTAACCACGGCGTGCAGGCGACGGCTTCCAGCGTCCGCTCGTACCTCGCTCCCGCTTTCAGCCGCGCCTGACGCCCAGCGTTAGGCACCCCAGGGAGACTGCTGGGCCCCTCAAAAGGAGGCTGAAAATGGTCTGTCGCTACGTCGTCCTTCTTCTTGCTGTTCTTCTTGCCGTTCCGCAGTCGGCAGGAGCAGACTGTCCGCAGACACCGCCGCCCCCACATATATCGCGACCAGCGAACCAGAGCGGCGGTCCAGTCAGTGTTACGTTAGCCACTTCCCCTGATACCTCGTATGACCCGCACTGGGTAATTGAGGTTAGGGATTTCGATGTCTTGACGCCCGTCCAATCGTACGCTGCGTACGCCGGGCCTAAAATCACCACGGAAACCGCATGCAAGAGAATCGGTGTTTTTCACGAGCGTTGGTACTTCGATGACGACACTGGCTGCTGGGGACAGGGGCCCAGCACTGCGCAAAGTGGCATCTGGAAACCCGCTACACCTCCAAATCAGCCCTATTGTGAAACAGCCATCTTCGAGAAAATCCCCACTTCACTACAAGGACAACCCACGCACTACAGCAAGATCAGAGTGAAGGCGGGCGCGCTCCGAGAGTCTTCTTTCCTCGGGATAAAGTTCAAAGCCAAAAAGAGAGTTCAAGCAGGTGTCGTCGCGTTCTGAAGTAAAGGGCGGCAGGGTGCCCGAAAACGGCTTGCCACCGCCGCTTACGGCGGCGCGGTTGACGCCCGGCCGTTAGCCAGACTCCCCGCTACGGAGTTATCCTTGTCGGGCGGCAGAATATCGGTTTACCGAGCATCTTGAGGGGAAGAGAACGCTTTGCCCGACAAGGCCCGGCACCGGTACCAGCCCGATCTATTGCTCAGAAGCCGGCGCGGAGCTCTGAAGTACATCATTGAAGTTGAGAATGATCCTATGAGAAAAGCGCTCGTCGGCGCGTGCGTACTTGCTGACTACTCGGTCAAAGCGATGCGGCAGAGGACGCGGCCTGCACTGATCTTCGTCGTGTATCACGAGAATGGCAAGAAGCAGATCGGAAACTTCAGGGAGAAGCTTGTGATCGCTCGGAAGTACTGCCGGAACCTCTCGTCCATCCAGGTCGTGACGGATGACGAATTCAAGGAGATGAGGCTGAGGTAAGCTACGCCCAACCACTGCATTCAGCCGACGGCGGGCCCCGTCGGCTGCCGCGGAAGATTGTCGCGTCTGGCCTGGCGCCCGCCGCGGCTGATGCAGAACGTTAGCTGGATTGTCCCATTCCTGAGACTATGGAACGATGCATAAGAGTTTAGCCTGTTTTCTCGTGACCGGCGCGGGTTTGCTAACCCCGATGACGATACTTAACGCTCAGGCACCCGAACCTGGCCGAGAGAGTGGACCGGTCGCCGTACAGGATGTGACCTCCAGCCGCGAGCCCGTAGCTGTGGGACAAGGCAACCGCCCTGCGGCGGTCAGCCAACCTATGCGACGGTCGCTGTCGATCAACTCCAGTTATTTCAAGAAGTTCTACACCAACACGCAGATGGCAGATGTTGGGCTCGAGACGATGCAGGGGTACAGCTTCTTTAGTCATAAGCTGGAGGGCCTTCTTCCCCAAAATAAGATGGCCCGCGTGGCGTTACGTTCCGCGACTCTCTTCGGCAATTGGCACGTATCGGTTGCGTTTGGAGTCGCCTACCACGAACTCGGCCACGCGACGCGCGTCGGAGCTTATGGGCGCAACTACAAATTTGGCGGCACACTAACTGACGCGACGGTTGAAGAGAACGGATTTTTCCAGCACTATGGACGCCTGCTGCTGAGTGGTGGGCTCCTGTCCAAGACGGCCTCCGTTCATACGTATGATGCCAAGTTTGAACCGGCGGAGCGCAAAAATCTGACGGGAACCGATCTGGCCCGCTACTTGGCCAAGCAGGAGCTCATCATCCACGCGGCTGGGGTCAACAACCAAATGGCATTTGCTGAGCGCCTGGCCGACGAGGCCTACGAGGGCGACGGGCACTGGACATTCGCGTTGGCGTACTTCCGCGACAGATCGTGGTCGATCGCCTACGGTCGCCGCGTTCCTTCATATGATATGGACCGTGTTTTCGGAAGCTATGACCAGTTGGGTATCTTGGCTTCGAAGTCTCAGGTGAACACGGCGCACCTGCTGGCCGCCCTGCTTGTGAGCGGCAGCACGTACCGCTACAGCCGGGGGCTGTACCACTACCTGCGAGACGGCAGTCACAGTCCGATTGGTGCGTACGAATTCCACAATGTTCGCGTCCCCGAGACCTCTGTGTACCTGACCTCGCGCGGTATTTCCTACAAGGTCAAGAGCGGGTACCGTTTCAAGGATGGCCTGCTGCTGAACGCCGGGCTTGAATACGTCGCGCATGGGGATCACTCTGGCGAACTGACGCTGGGCCTTGCGAAGAAAGTCGAGAGCCTCAGGAGTGCGAAGTTGCGCGGCAATGTGATCGCGGGGAGCGGCATAGATGCTGAAATCAACGCCTCGCTTCCCCTCAACAATAGGTCGAGCGTCGGCATGGGTCTTGGCCACTACAGTAGCAAGACCCTCTACGGCGAACGCAACGTGCCGTCGCTCGAGCATGGCCCCAGCTCGACGATGCTGTGGGTCAAGATGTCGCTTAACTACTGACTGGCAGAAGAAGTGAAGGTTTGGTACAATAGAGAGGGCGACTATCTTGACGTGGTCTTCGATCGCAAAGCTGGTTATTTTCGAGAAACTGAAAACGACGCAGTCATGGAAAAGGTAAACAGTGATTGAAACGTGCTCGGCTTTTCCATCCTGAAAGCCAGATCCCTCGGTGAGCGATCTCCGCTTTCGGTTTCGCTCAAGAAGCGAACCAGCTAAACGCGGTTGGAGCGGACCGCTGAAGAACGCGGCCGCTCAACCGCAGGCCGTTAGGCGCACCTACTGATCTGGAGGTTGGAAGCCTTCATGAGCACCAGATGGCTGGCTCGAGAATGGCTCTACCTGATGGGTGGTGTGGTCGTGGGGGCGCTCGTCTTGCCGCTCGGGCTTCGTGCGTTCTTCCCCGCTTTCGAGATGGGCAAGTTTTACGATGGACTCCTCGGTAGTCACGACGCCGGGCTGGCGTGGGTGTTCGCGCTAACTCCGTACTTCATTTGCCAACTGGTGCGGTCCGTGATCTGGGCCACCAAGACCCTTAAGAGAAAAATGAGCCCGACCCATCCCCAAGGAAACGTTGTGTCCATCTCTCATCAACCCGTCAAGATCAAGTTTCCGCCCCGACAAGACGTTTTCAAAGCCACGGAAGCGGCGCTCAAGTCCATTCGAGAGACACGTTTTTTTGCCACAGAGCGGGGTTATCAGGGTCGGTTCTATTGCGCTTTGCAGCGTGAGCTAGATCGCCGCGGTCTCCTTCTTGCCGACTGGGTTCTGGAAATGGAGTACCAGAAGTCTGCTCGCCACAACCTGACTCAACGTCCGGATATCGTCTTGCACATCCCCGCGGAGGTGTCGGGTGCCGTCCCGCAGGAAAACAACGCTGCCGTGTGGGCATTGAAATTGAGAGCATCTCAGGACGAGGCGCGAGGTGACTGTCTCAAGCTCAACGATCTCTTCCGGGTACTGAGATACTCGGTAGGGTTTTTCATCATATAGGCTCGAAGCGAACCTATTATGATCTGTACACCGGCGACTACGGAGACCGGTTACACGTATTTGCGGCCACGCTCGTTGGCAAGAGGCCGGTGGTGATCACGCGGCGAACGAAGGGATCTGCATGATGGGCGCCTAACTCCTGGGTGCAGCCGGCGGTGGGCGGGGTGCCAGCACAGGGCGGATGTCCGCGCTCGCCCACCGCGGCCGACCCAGAGCGTTATGCACACTCGTCACCCGCTCGCTGTGGCCGGTTCGAAACAGGCTTTGCTAAGATTGGGAGTTCAGCGATCCGGAGGGGATCCATGGATACGAAGCAACAAATTCTGAAAGCCATCGAAGAGTTGCCTGATGATGCCAGCGTTGAGGATGCTCTTGAGCGGCTCTACCTGCTTTACAAAATCGAAAGGGGGCTCAAACAGGCAGACAATGGTGAACTCGTCACTCAGGACGAGGCTCGCCAACGCATGGTGAAATGGCTGAAGTAAAATGGACTCCGCAAGCTCTGGACGATCTGGAGGCGATCTGTCTTTTCATTGCCCGAGATGCACCTCAAGTTGCGGCAGTCTTTGCCCAGAGCGCCTTTCGCGCCACTGATCGGCTGGTGGACTTTCCACGGTCAGGTAGGGTGGTGCCTGAGCTGCATGATCAGAACTTTCGGGAGATCATTCTCGGCAACTATCGTCTGATTTACAGAATCCAGCGACATGAGGTGCAGATTCTCACCGTACACCACGGTGCCCGGCTTATCGACCCAGGCCAGTTCCAGAGCGGTGCATAACAACGGCATGCAGCCGGCGCGCCACCGCGATTCCCTCGGATCGCTGCGTTTCCTGGCGCGCAGCTGATGCCGGGCGTTAGCCGTCGGGAGCAGCACTGATGCCTTGGCCGACACCACAGTTCTCAAGAAGTCAGGTCAACAGGGCGGGCGCGATTCTTGTGTCCGACTCCGCTTCAGCCGACGAGCTGTCCTGGGCACAATCCGTTCTCGGAAACTGGCGGGCCGGGATACGAACAACTTGATCCACGCCGCACATTTGTAGAGGTCGCCAACGCCGAGGGTCAACTTCGGGTTCTTGAGAAGCTCCGCGGGTTCAGCATTGCGGTCGGTGCGATCACCACTGAGAAACGACCGGGGACCACCTCGTGATTCTCGACTCGCAGAACAAGAGAGTGCAGATCCGCCCCTTCGCGAAGACGGCGCTCGAGGACGCGACCGCTGCGTATACCGCCGCGGAGAACCGTGCGAAAAGCGGCGAACCGTTAGAAGTGGTGCTCGTATCAGCAGGCCCGATCGAACTACTGAGGCGTGCATACCCAAACTACTTTCTTGACACCGACGGGTTCATAAGAAGGGTCGAGCAAGTCATCCGCGACGCCAGCGCTCCGACGGCTAACAAGCCGCCGCAGCTCCGTTAGGCTTGCGTGATCAATTTGAGAATGGATCTGCCTACGCATTTTCCATCCGAGCGTTTGCCGGTAAACTGGGTGCATGCCGCGATCACGGATCGAACGGATCAGAGAAAAGATCAGGTTGCGGCAATACGACATGACTGCGCATGCAGCGGAGGAGATGGCCGAGGACAATCTGGAGATCGTCGACATTGAGCATGCTGTTCTCACCGGTCGTGTTGCGGGAATCGAGAGGAATGACCCGAGAGGGAGTAAGTACGTGATCGAGGGAATGGCTACCGATGGTATGACCCAGGTCGGGGCGGTAGGCCGCTTTGCCGCCAGTGACCGGTACCTGATCATCACGGTTTACGAAATTACTGCAGTCTGAGGGGTCAAGACTATGTACGGCTATCGATGTGAATATTGCGAAGGCACAGTGCAGCCGCGTACCGTCGAGCGGGAATCGTTCAAACACAAGAACGGGTTCATCATCTTGGAAGATGTGACAATCGGTGTCTGCGACCAGTGCGGGAACAGGTACTATAGCGCGGACATACTGCACACTGTGCATGAGGTCGCGACAGGAAAGAGGATGCCCGACAGGACAGAGGCTGTTCCCGTCGCTCATCTAAAGCCGGCCTCCTAAGAAACTGCCCCGCCGCCAGAGGTCTGGGGGGCCGGGGCGAGGGGGACGGGTGTGTAACCCATTGGGGGTGGAGGCCAGTTTCTTCAAGACGCACATGCGGCGTCCGCTATACCGAAGCTAACAACGGTATGCAGCCGACGCGCCACCCTGATTCTCTTGGAGCGCTAGATTTCGTGGCGCACGGCTGATGCCTGCCGTTAGTCGGCTTTACGCGATGAGATCGCGACACATGCGGCCAGAAACTGTCCTCCGAAGGAAGCAGTTTCTCAGGAGGCTCCTGAGGCGTAGAATTTCGATCCTATGAAAGGGAGATGAAGAGTGGATCAGAAATTTGGCCGAGATCCGCCTTGGGGACCGGGCGTCGCTGAAAGCCAGGTCAAGACCCTCAAGAAGATCCACGCATACATGCTCGACCGTCCGTCCAGAACGGGGCCAGTCACCGAGGCGGAGCGCGGCTCACTTTCCTTCATCTCTGCAAGCGAAAGTCGAGGGCAACGAGATAATCAATCTGAGCCGGCGAAGCGCCCAGTTGCCGCAGTAGGCCGGTGACCTGGCCGCGATGATAGGTCTGGTGGTTCACCAAGTGGAACAGCGTTTGCCACAGAGGATAAGTCCACGTCTCACCGTTGAGGTTCACATAAGTGAGCGGGCGCACCAGATTTTCTTCCGTGAACTCTGCCAGGTACTCCCGTACGCCGCTCTCCACGGCCCGCCAGCGCTCCTCGACCACAGCCAGTGTGGAAAACTCTTCAGCCTGCCAAGCTCGCAACTCCTCCCTCGTCCGCGGTGAACGCCCATGCCAGCGCTCCAGCCAGACCCATTCAGCTGCCACCAGGTGCGCCAGTGTGTCGCGCAGGGAGGAGTAGCTGCTACCCATGGGACGGAGGAACTGCTCTTGCGTCAGCGACGCGCATGACTGGAGCTGGCGGTCTCGCGCCCAGTAGTTGTATTCGAACAGGCCGCACAGGGTCTCTTTGGAAATCATGACCGTCTCCTTCGGCTATGCCGGTTCAGTCCTCCTCCTTCATGGGCGTGGCCGGAGCAGCCGCGTTAGGCGACCTCGGCTTGCGGAACGGAAGGCGAATCCCCACTCTGGGCAGCAGCAGCGCCAGGGCGATCAGGGCGGCTCCTGCCACATCCGTCCGTGCTCCCGGGAAAATCAGCAGGAATCCGGCGACCAGCAGCGTCGTCCGAGACCACATCGTCAGGGGCCCTCTCCACCAACCCTCCATCCCTGACGACAGCGCCCAAACCCCCACCAGGGAGCTCGCCAGGCTGAGCAGGATGTCCTGCAGCGATCCGCGAAGGAGCAGGGCGGGGGCGTAAATCCACATGAACGGAATCACGTAGGCCACCAGGCCCAACCGTACCGCCGACCATGCCACCTTGTTGGAGTCCGCGTCCGCCAGGCCGGCCGCTGCGTAGGCCGCGAGGGCGACGGGAGGAGTGAGGACGGATATCGCGGAAAAATAGACCACAAACAGGTGTGCCGGCAAAGGGTCCACGCCCAGGCCCACCAGCGCTGGCACCGCCAGGACCGCCGTCAAGATATAGGACGATGAAATCGGCAAAGCCATCCCGAGGATCAGGCAGACCAGCATGGTCAACAAGAGGGTGGGAAAGAGCTGGCCGCCCGAAAGCTGAAGCACCAGTGCGGAGAATTTACCGCCGAGGCCGGTCAGGTTCAAGACGCCCAGCATGATCCCGGCGAGGGCGCAGGCCATCACCGCGGCGAGGGCTCCCCGGCTCCCGGCACTGCAGGCATCGAGAACTTGCTTGGGTCCCAGGGAAGGTCCCTTTCGAAGCCAGCTGACCGCAACGATGGCGACGATGCTCCAGAACGCGGCCAGCATGGCCGAATACCCTTTCGCCAGCAAAGCCAGCAGCGTTGCCAGCGGGACCAACCAGTGCATTCCTCGCAGGAGAGTTTGCCTGAGCTCGGGGATCTCGTCGGGCTGCAGTCCCACCAAGCCCGTCCGCAGGGCACGGAACCGCACCATCAGGCTCAAAGAGAGGTAGTAGAGAAAGGCGGGATACGCCGCCGCCTTGCAGATTTCCAGGTAGGGCGTGGCGGCCATCTCCGCCATCAGGAAGGCCACTGCGCCCATGACCGGCGGAGTGACCACACCCCCTGTGGCGGCCACGGCCTCCACCGCGCCGGCGAAGTGTCCCGGATAGCCCAGGCGCTTCATGAGGGGAATCGTGAAGGCCCCTGTGGTCACCACGTTGGAGACCGGGCTGCCGGAAATCATGCCGAACAGGCCGCTGGACAGAACGGCTACCTGCGCTGGCCCGCCCGGCTGGCGGCCCATGCACCTTTTGGCCAGATCGAAGAACGTGTCACCGGCTCCGGATTTCTCCAGGAAGGCGCCAAAAAGCACGAACACGATGATGTACGTGGAGGAGACGCCCAGGGCCAGCCCGAAAATGCCATCGGTGGTGAAGGCGAGATGGTCCAGGACCTGCTCCAAGGAAAACCCACCGTGCAGAAGAGGGCCCGGCAGGTAAGGACCCAAAAGGGGGTAGGAGAGGAAGAGCACCGCGAGGAGAGACAACGGGAGGCCCACGGTGCGCCGGGCTGCCTCCAGGACCAGCAGGAGAAGGATCAGGCCTACGGCAAAATCCGTTCCGCTGAGGGGATCCACCCCAGCCCAGCGGGCCTCGAGCCGTCGCAAGCTGGCCAGGTAGTACAAGCCGATGGCGGCGCTCAAGCCCGCCAGGATCCGGTCCACCCACGGAACGCCCCTTTCCTCTCGCTGCCTCCAGGCATACATCCAAAAGGCCAGGACCAAAAACAGGCTGAGGTGAATGGCGCGATGCCTGAGAACGACCTGAATCCCCGTGCCCGCCACATAGAGGTGGTAGAGTCCGATGAAGGCAGCCAGGACCATCGCCCAGCGGACCTGGCGCCCCTGGAGCAGTCGCCTGCTTCCGGGTTTGAGTAGGTGGGCGATCAGGCCTGCCATGAACCCTCCGACCGCAAAATTCTCTCTCGATCGCTTTTCAAGGCTAGCAAAAGAGGCGGGTAAACAACCCCGCACCTACTCCCCCTGCCCGCAGCTTCCAGCCAGGTCGTTTAGTAGGTGCGGGGCATGACGCCGATCTCGCGGTACAACTTCTCCGCTCCGGGATGAAGGGGGGCGCCGTTGTCCTTCCACATCCGGTGGGGATCCATTTCCTTCAGAGCGCTGTGGACCAGGGCCAGGTATTTCAAATTGTCCACGATCGCCTTGGTCATTCCGTACGCCAGTTCTTCCGGCATGTCCTCCCGCACCAAAAGGACGGTATAGGTGGACAGCGTCGGCACGTCGCGCTCCTGGCCTTTGAAAGTTCCTGCCGGAATGACGGTCGGCAAAAATCCGTATTCCTCTTGGAGCCGACGAACCACCGTCTCGCTGATGGACAAGGGCCGGATGTCCCGGGTGACGCTCAGGTCCTTGAACGTCACCGCCGGCAAAATGGTCACAAAACTGTACGCTTCCAGATGCCCGTCGCGAATCATGTCGGCCGACTCCTGGGCGCCCAGGAAAAAGACCTTTCCTCCCCAGGACTCGATGTCCTGATAGGTCACCCCGTATCCCCCGAGCAGGAGCCGGTTGACATGCTCCACCGATGACCCCGTCTGGTGCACCGAGAGGCGAAGGGGGTATCGCTTGCGGACCAGGTCGTCCAGGCTGTCCAGTCCGGTCTTCGTCACCACCATGAACTGCGCCGTGCTGGGATAGAAATGAGCGATGCTCCTCACCTGCCGGTAAGGCCGATCGTAGGGTTCGCGACCGTCGAGCGCCGCCTTGATCATCCAGGTATGAGAGAAGGCAAGATCGGCGCGTCCGCTGGCCAGGAGCTTGATATTGCCGGCGCCGCCACCCGGGGTGTCGGTCACCACCAGGCCCGGCATGCTCTTTCTCAGGATCTCGGAGATCCCTTCCGATACGATGAACCATTCCCCGCCGGCCGAGCCGGAGGCGAAGGTCAGGTGCCGCGCCCCCGGGGCACCGCCCTCCTTGCGTGTGCAGGCGAGAGAAGCCGCCAGGACCGAAAACGAAAGAGCCAGCGCCGCGACGCGATTCCACCCTGCACCTACCCGTTTCCAGGCAGCATGGAACCAACTTGTCTGGTAGGTGCGGGGTTCCATCCCTTAAAACATCTCCGGAAAGTAGTACGTCAGCACGGCGTTCAGACGCATGTCCGCCACGATGACCTCCTTGTTCTTGGGGTCCAATACCACGCCGCGCGGCTTCTTCAACGTGCTCTTCGGTCCCCCGATCACCCATCGGGGCGGAATGTCACCCTGATCGTTGATGCTCCAAATGCCGACGAAAGCCCCTTCCGGCTCGATCTCGCTGCGGCCGGGTTGGGTCGCCACGATCCAACCGCGGGGCGGATACATTTGGATTTGGTTGATCCGGACAATGTCCGTCTTAGGACCTCGGATGACCCGGCGGGGTGCTACATCTCCCTGATCCGTGCGGTTGAAAATCAGGAGCGAGCTGTAACGATCGTTCCCCAACCTGCTGGGCACAACCATCAGGTTGTGGACCGGGTCCACGGCGATGGCGGAGGCGTCGCGCAATTGCGTGGCCGGCCCCCGGAGGACCCGAATCGGGGCCACGTCACCCTGGCCCTCCCGTGGAAACACCAGAATGCGGTCTCCGTCGGGAACGAGAATTTCATTGTGAACCGGATCCACGTCCAGCCGGTCCGGCCTTTTCATTTGCGTGCGCGGCCCGTGGATGATCCGAACGGGCGCCTCCTGCCCGTTGGCACCGCCGCGGAAGGTCAGGATCGCCTGAGCAAACTGGTTCGGTACAAGGAACTCATCATGGACCTCATCGTACCGGATGTCGTGCATCGTCCGGGCCAACCGCGTCACCTGTCCGGTCACCATCCTCTTGGGTGGAGTCGCTCCGTTCGCCAACCTGGCGAAGGCCGCAATCTGCGGGTGGGCCACTCAGTTGGGCACCAGAATTTCTTCGCGCTTCGTGTCGTAGGCTATGGCTCCCGGGTTGCCGATGCCGAGGGCGAATTTGCCCCGGGGAGCGGCGCGGATCGTGCGCAGGGGCGCTGTGTCACCGTCCGCCGTAAGACGATGGACCGTGGCGGAGTGATTGGCGAAGTTCGCGACCCACAGCTCGTTGTTCTTGGTGTCCACGAACAGGCCGGTGGGATTTTTAATGCCGGTCTTGGGGCCCTTGAGGACCCGAATCGGCGCGACGTCGCCACTGGCAGTCGTGCTGAAGATCAGGATGGAGTCCCCCGCGTCGTTGGCGACGAACAGCTCGCCGCGCTCCGGTTCCACGGCAATGCCCGCCGGCCAGTTCAATTGGGTCTTGGGACCTGCGATCACGCGCAGCGGCGCGGTATCCCCGCTCGCGGTTCGGGAATACACCGTAATGGAGGGAGGCAGAAGCTGGCCTGAGCCTCGAACCGCCATGTCTCGATCCAGCGGCCAGTTGGCTTTGGGCGAGCCGCTTTCGGACCCCTCACCTGCCTCCGCACGAACTTGATGGACCGAGCCATGGTTCGAAACGAAAACCAGATCGTTCTTCGTATCCACGGCAATTCCGTGGGGGTCCGCCAGCCCCGTGTGGTCTCCCTGAAGCAGCCGGACGGGAGCATCTTTCCCCTTTGCTATCTTGGGATACACGACCACCGCATTGTCGTGCTGAACCGTGAGGAAGAACTCCTGGTCCTCTTCGTCCACCGCGATGCCGTAAGTCCCATGCGGGGTATAAAGCTCTCGGTCCGGGGCCACATTGCCCCGCGCCTTTCGGGAAAAGACCACGAGCGTATTCACGGTATCGTTATTGACAGAATAAATGTCGCCGGTTTTCGGGTCCACGTACAGGCCGCAATTGAATTCCACCTTCGTCTTGATCCCGCCAATGATGCGCTTGGGTTCGGTCATGGCAGCCTGGGGCGGGGTATGGTCCAGGCGGTCATACACCAGGATCTGGTACAAGTTTTCGTCCTGAAGGACGACTTCATCGCGCACCGGATCCACTGCGATCGCGCTGTAAGTCGGATCCGGGTCTCGGATGACCCGCCGGGGGGCTCTGTCTCCTTCGACGGCGACGCCTTTCTCGTCCAAAGCTCGCGTTGCCGCCGCGCGGGCCCATAACTGGTCCTGCCGAAGAGTGGCGACCGAGCTGCTGCTGACCGGCATCCACGCGCAGAGCTCCGAATCACCCATCTCCGGCAAGGGCTCGTAGGAAACCAGCTGGGGAGAGCCGGTGGGTCTCCGCACAGCGGCCTGCACCGCCGGATACGATTCCCGCGCTTTCCCCTCTCGGGCCAGGAGCGTCCACGCGGCAACTGCCGCCGCCAGGCACGCCAATGTAATGACGCCCACTCTTTTCAGCGAGTGAGATCCATGAGTCATGCTCCGCCTCCTTTTCTTCACTCCCAGTACCTGCTTCAATCCTTGGAGTGAATTCTAGCACAGGACTTGGCTGCCCGGCCTGGCCGGAAGGAAATGAATCTTGACAAAGCACGCCGCCGTGGGGTTTCTTACGCTTTCAGCCTCGAAGGAGATCTTATGAGCAAAAAGTTCCACTACCCTAACGTCTACCCCCACATCGATCCCAGGGATGAAAGAGAGATCGCCCGCCGGGAGGTTCTGCTGATCAGCCGGGAAGAGAGCGAGGCGGTCCTCACGCCCGAAATCTGCATGGAGGTTCTCGAACGGGCCTACAGGGAAGAGGGGGCAGGGTCCGCTGTCAACAGGACGAAAGCGAACATCTTGATTCCCACTCAAAGCCCCGATCGCTGGTACCGCTATTGCACCATGGAGGGAGGGATCGGGGGGATGCAGGTGGCGGCGATCCGGATCAAGTCCGACCTTTTGCACCATTACTCCGTGGATGGACATCCGCGCATCGATTGGCATTGTGTGGTCCCCGGCAGGTTCTTCGGGCTCATCCTGTTGTTCAGCGCCGAGGACGGCGCGCTCCTGGCCTTCCTCCACGATGCCCATATCCAGCACATGCGGGTCGCGGCGACCGTCGCCCTGATCACCCGGCATATGGCCAGGCGGGACGCTTCGATTTTGGGAATCCTCGGTTCGGGCGGCATGGCCTGGACCCACGCGCTGCATTTGACCAAGGTGAGAGACATCCGGAAGATCCTGGTCTATAGCCCCAACCCCGAGCACCGATTCCGGTTTGCCCGGCAGGCGGCAGAAGTGCTCGGCATCGAGACGCGCTCGATAGAGGATCCGGAACCGCTGGTGCGGCAATCGGACATCGTGGCGGCCTGCACCAACTCCACCGAGCCCGTCGTCCTGGGAAGATGGGTGAAGGAGGGAACTCACCTGGTCTTGACCCAGGCTTTCGAATTCGACGACGAGTGCTGGCAGAAGATCGACCAATACATCGAATACCGGAGCCCCATCGGGGTTCAGGGATCCACCTCCGAGGCCCGCTACACCGCACCCCCAGATCCCAAGTTCCGGGGAGGGACTTCCAGACAGGACATGGAGAAAGAACGCCGATGGGTGGGGCAGGAAAATATTCACACTTTGCCCGAACTGTTGCTGGGCAAGGCCCCGGGCCGGGTCCATGATCGCCAAATCACCGCCTGCCGCAACGAGGGTACCGGAGTTCAGTTCGCCGCCGTCGCCCTCAAGGTCTACGAGCTGGCAAAGGAAAAGGGTCTGGGCAGACCCCTGCCTCTGGAGTGGTTCCTCCAGGACGTAACGAATTGAACGGGCAAAGCAAAAAGTCAAAAAGTTGGACTTGACCTTGAAATCCGGGTGGCGTACGAATAGCATGGCGCCTCTTGGAGAAACAGCCGGAATTTCGTCGGTGGAAGGCGAGGAGGGTAAGGAAGGCAGGTGAAGAAGATGGGAAAGGCGAATCGGCCGTCAAAGACCCGTCGGGGATCGGCCGACCCTATTCTGCTGGCGCAGCTGAGCAGAGCGGTAGAGGAGAAACACGGTGCCGACGCCATACGGATTCTGGCGCGGCTCGAGCCCGACACCTTCGATCCTCCGGCATTGGAACTGGCGGCAAAGGCGCTCTTCATGCGGGCGCTCCAGGGTTACGCCTCCGGCGCACACATCAATGCCGCCATCGCCGACCTCAGCCTGGCTTCACGCTATCAACCAGCGAACCCACAGATATGGTTTCACCTCGGCCTGGCCTTTCTGAAGGCCGGCCTCTATTCCAAAGGGATGTGGTCCCTCCGCAAGGCCGTTGAACTCCGGCCTGGCAGCTCTCGCTACACCTATCATGCGGCCTGGGCGGGGCTGGCTTCCCAGTCGCAGGAAGCGCCAAAGTGGATCTCCCGCCTGGACACTTCCGCCCGTGAGACCCGGTTCCTCAAGGCATGCTCCGAACTTTTGGCCGGCTGGAATTCTCCGGACGCGGCGCATTCGAGGGATGGCTTCATGGAATCCGTTGCCGCCGGCAATGGATCGACCCAGCCTCTTCCTGCTGCGATCGGTACCCTGTCCCTGGGGAGCGGCGAACTCGGGGCCGGACCGGGAGACTCGGAACAAGGCGCGGGTTCAGAATTCTTGCTCCTTCGGGCCCTGGCGGCAGCGGTTACTCAGCCCGATGCCGATCTGAGGCCTGGCGCGTCTCATCTGAGGGAGGCGGCTCTCGCGGACCCGGACAATCCCGTCATTCAACTGGCGCTGGGAAATTTGGAGCTGCAACAACGCAACCCCGGTCGTGCGCTGGAATGTCTGGAGGCGGCTGTCCGCGGCGGAATCCGAACGCCGGAGCTGACCCAGTGCCTGGCCCGCCTCCACCTGCGCAGGGCCGTCCAGGAGTTCGATGGAGGCAACCAGGACAGCGCCCGGTTGTCTTTAGAGCGGGCCGGCACGCTGGCGCCGGATCTGGAGCCATGGATACGCCAATGCAAACAGCCATCCATGGCCTCGAAGGCCCTCCGGCTGGCGCAGCAAGGGGACCTGGCGGCGGCCGTTCTGCTCTGGAGGGAGATGGAGAAGAGTTCGACAGCTTATTTGCCGGTCCTCCATAACCTCGCCCTGGCGTATGAACGGCTCCAGGATTGGGAGAAGGCAGCCTCCTATTGGCAGAGGTGGATCCGAGCGTGTTCCTCGCACGGTTCCGCTCTACGGGACCAGGTGTTTGCCTCGGAGGCCTGGAGGAAGCTGGGAAACTGTCTCTTGCAGGCGGGTCGCGGGCCTGAAGCGGCGGCCGCATTTCGGTCCGTCCTGGCGGCGGCGCCCGAGGACGCAGAGGCGCGCGAAAGCCTGGCCCACCTCAGCATGGAGGCGGAGAATTGGGACGAGGCCATCCGGCACATGGAATTTCTTCAGCAAAACCAGAAGGAGTCATCTACCCGCTGGACCCAGCTCGGGATGGCACGCCTCATGAAGGATGATCTCGAAGGCGCCACCCAAGCCTGGAACCGCGCTGTGGAATTGGAACCGGGAAACGAGGCTGCCCAGTCTTATCTGGTGGAAGCTTTGGAAAGCCGCCTGAGCGCCATGTCACCCAAAGAATACGCGATGAAGGGGCTACCGCTGATCCAGAAAATGATCGAACGACTCCCCAAACACTTTGCTCCCCATCTGGTCCTGGCGAAGTATTTCTTCACGTTCAACGACCGGAAACGAGGAAAGGACTCGGTGGAAAGAGCCCTGCAGACCGAGCTGCAGAACCCCGAGGCGTGGACAGGCGCGCTCAAAATCTTTTTGGAGTACGGGACCCGCGCTGACTGCGACCGCCTGGGAGAGCGCATCCTGAAGAGTTTCGGTCACCGTCCCGCCGCGCAGGGTGCCGCGGGCTCTCTTTTTCTCAGCCACGGTCTGGAGAAACAGGCGGCGAAGCACTTTCGAGCCGCAATGGAAAATTGTACGAGGGCGCTCATCCCATTGCAGATCGCCCGCGCATACGTCGGCCAAGGATATACCGAGGAGGGGGAAAGGCATGCCCGGCTGGCCCTGGAGCTGGATGCCCGGAATGCTGAGGCGCATGCCCTTCTGGCCACGATTCTTTTCATGGACGGGAAGCGCCAGCTGGCGACAGAACAGCTGCGTATCGCCCGCTCCCTGGCCGAAGAAACCGGCGACAGTGAGCTCCTGATCACGCTGGAAGAGCTGGAAGACATGTCGGTTCTCGCAAGACAGCTTTCCGTTCTTTTCAGGAGGTGAGGTGAACCCCTACAACATTCTGGGCGTCCATCCCGGCGCGTCGGACATCGAGATACGCCGGGCCTATTTTGCCCGGGTGCAGGAGCATCCGCCGGAGCGGGACCCCGATGGATTCAAAACCGTCCGGGAAGCCTATGAGAAGCTCCGCGACGCGGCGGCCCGGGCGCGCCAGTTCCTGGAGCAATTCGAGGAGATTTATCCGGAGGAGATCCATCTGCCGGAACCCGTACCTGTGCCGCTGACCCGTGAGCTGATCCTCCAGGTGGAGCGGCGGCGGTGCGAGGTGTGGAGGAGGGATTTTTCCGTCGAGGTGGAGTGGTCCCAGTGATTTTCAGCAAGAGGGGATTGAGGAAGCATCCCGTTTTTGCCATCACCGAAACGCCCCGTTCGTCTCCGACTTCGAAGGAAGTCCGCCCTTCGGCCAGCGAACCTGCCCTTCCTGCTCCAGGGGAGGATCCAGCCTGGGTCCGGCAACTGCAGGACGCGATGGAGAAGCTGGGAAAAGGCCTCTACCGGCTGGCAGTCAGCCAGGAGTCACTGTCTCAGGAGCTTCAGGACATTCTGCGGCATTCCGGAGTTGCTTCTCCAAATCATCTTCACGAAGCGCGCAGGCGACTGGCCGAGGATTTTCTCCCCTTGATCGATTCGCTCCACCGGTTGGCTCAGGCCCTGGCGCAGCAGGGAAACGGAGCCCTGGCCGAGGGGGCCGGGGTGATAGCGGCCAAGGGGGATGCCTACCTCGCGGCGCTCGGCGTCGAGGTCATACCGAGCACGGGACGGCGCTTTGATCCGCGCCTGCACCAGGCGCTGCAGGTGCGCCCGGCGCCACCCGAGATGGAGGGCTGCGTCGTGGAAGAAATTGTCCGCGGCTATCGGATGGGAGAGAAAGTCCTGAGGACTGCGCAGGTAGTGGTGGCAAAGGGGGGATGAGATGGACAACATCATAGGAATCGACCTGGGAACCACGAATTCAGAGGTAGCTGTCATCCAAAACGGGCGGCCGGTGATCATCCCTGTGGATGGAGACAAGATCCTTCCCTCGGTGGTGGGACGCGAGCCGTCCACGGGGCAACTGCTGGTGGGGAAGCCGGCGCGCAACCAGTATATCGTTCATCCCCGGCATACCGTCCGCTCGATCAAACGGCGCATGGGACAGCGGGAGAAAGTCTTCATCGGGAATGAGCCCTACAGCCCCGAGGAGATCTCCGCCATGATTCTGCGCCGGCTCAAATCTGCCGCAGAGGCTTATCTCCAGGCAGAGGTGAAGCGAGCAGTGATCACAGTGCCCGCCTACTTCAATGATTTACAACGGCGTGCCACCCAGCAGGCGGGGGAGATCGCCGGCCTGGAAGTGGTGCGGATTCTCAATGAGCCGACGGCCGCGGCGCTGGCCCACGGGCTCACGCGCCAGGAAGATCAGATCTGCCTGGTCTATGATCTGGGCGGGGGGACCTTCGACGTGTCGGTGGTGGAAAGAGCCGGCGGCATCCTGGAGGTCCTGGCCAGCCACGGCAACACGGCCCTCGGGGGCGATGATTTCGACCAGATCGTCCTCCGCAAACTCGTGGAGGAGTTTCGGCAAGCGCATGGAATCGACCTGGCGCAAGACCTGCGCGCTCTCGCCCGAATGACCTTCGCCGCCGAACGCGTGAAGATCGCCCTGTCGGACGCGCCCTTTGCGCAGGCCAGCGAGGAGTTCATCGTCACAAAAGACGCTCTGCCCTTGAACCTGATCCGGGAGGTCAGCCGGCAGGAGCTGGAGAATTGGATCGGACCTCTCGTGGAATCCACCCGCGAGTCGCTTGAGCGCGCTCTTGCGGATGCGAAAATTTCCCGGGAGAAGATTCAGAAGGTGCTCCTGGTGGGAGGCAGCACGCACATGCCGCTGGTCTGGCACGTCATCGAGGAGACCCTGGGACAGATCCCCCATGCCGAGGTGGATCCGGCCCTGGCGGTAGCCCTGGGTGCGGCCGTACAAGCGGGGATCATAGCGGGCGAGGCGGTGGACATGATCCTGGTGGATGTGGCCGCTCACTCCCTGGGCATCGAGGTGTTGCACCTATGGGAAGGCCTCTATCTTCCCAACGCCTTCAGCCGCATCATCCCGCGGAACACCGCCATACCGGCCCGCAAGTCCGAGGTCTATGTCACATCCTACGACTTTCAGGATGCGGCGAACATCAAGATCTATCAAGGGGAGCACGAAATCGCCACCGAGAACACGCTTCTGGGAGAGTTTCGCTTTGAAGGGCTGACGCGCGCGCCCACGGGGCAGGTGCAGATCCTGGTTTCCTTTGATTATGACGCAAGCGGGATGCTTCATGTGAAGGCCCAGGAGCGCGGCACGGGAAGCACCCGCGAACTCACGGTGAAGACCCTGGGGACCGGAAGGGACGGCACCGAGAAGCGGGAGGCTGGAGTCCACGACACCGCGGCAGGCCAGCGGCGGGTGCACTCGGCCGCCGCCGCCTCGCCTCCGCTGCAGGCGCCGGAGACGAGCCGGCCTGTGGCTGCTTCCTCGCAGAGCTCTCCCGTGCTGGCACGCGCCAGGGCCGTTCTGGAACGAGAAGTGGGCGAGAACCGGAAGAAGTTGGGAGAGGCCGTCGTGCGCCTGGAACAGGCCATGGCTTCCGGCAGCAGCGAGGTGGCGGCTCGGGAGCAAACGGTCCTGGACATCCTCTACGAGATTGATTGAGTGATGATCATGAACGCCGATGCCCTCTTCAACGACGGACTTCGCCGGGCTCGAGCAGGTGACTCTATCGCTGCCCTCGCCCTGCTGCGGCAGGCGGTGGCGGTGGAAGGGGATCGGGCAGAGAGCTATCGCCTCATGGGTAAGGCACATCTTCATCTCGGGGAGTTAGAAGCTGCGCAACGCTGCTGGCGACAGGCCCTGGCCCTGGAGCCGGGGGACACGGGTTCTGCGGCCTGCCTGGCCGCTCTCGTTCGCTTTCAGCGCACCAGGCAAGCGGCGGCAACCGTCGCCGTTGTCGCTGTCCTCGCTGTTGTGGCGGGGTCCCTGTGGTATCAATGGAGTTCACTGCGTGGCATCCAGGAGGCGGTTCGAAGCCTGGAGGTTTCGCTTCGGCTGGCCAGAGAAACCCAAAAATCAGCGACGCCCCAGCCCCTTCCACCCGCACCGCCTTACCCTTCGGTCACCTCACCGGGGAAGGCAGCATCCTCTCCTGTCGCTTCCGTCGAAATTCGTTATCGGGAGGCCCTTTCGGCCGCAATGAGCGGCGACCTCCAGAAGGCCAGACTTCTTTTTGAACGTATGGCCCTGGAGATCCCTGCGCAAGAGCCTCTGGCAGGAAATATTCACTTCTGGCTGGGGCGCTGTCTGTATGAACTGGGAGAGATTCGGCAGGCGCTGGATCAGTTCAACATCGTCCTGGAGCGGTTCCCACGCAATCCGAAACTGGGAGATGCATTGCTGGACGCCGGGCGCTGTCACGTGAGGCTAGGGCAACGCGACCAGGCCAGGCTACCATGGCAACGGCTACTGGATGGCGTCTTCGATCCGAAACTTCAGGAAGCAGCCCGGAGGAGAATGGGCGAAGAATGGCCAAGCAGGTAAACCCAATGAAAAAAAACAGCGCTCGATCCGGGAATCAAGTTCTTGCTCCAGATCATCGATGAAGCCTACGACAAAGCTCCGCGCTTCATCCAGCTTGCCTGCCAGGGCATAGGTGTATCCGAGTACAGCCCTGCTGCGGGAATGGCCGCCGGAGCGCGCACTCATTTTCTGGCACTCTGCGAAAGCTTCTTCGTACCTTCCTTTGTGAGCACAAGCCCAGGCCATGTATTCCTCAGCCCTCATCATGCTCGGCTCCAGGTCCAGCGTTTTGCGGAGTTGTTCGATGGCCTGGTCGTACTCGCGAGCGAAGAAAAGCCATGATCCCAGGACGAAGCTGCTGGCAGGAGAGAGCGGATCGAGCTCCACAGACCGCCTAAACTCGGCCAAAGCCTCGTCCATGCGTCCCTTGACGCCGAGACATCTGCCATAGACCTGGTGGGCGAGCGAATAGTCTGGGTTTAATGCGAGGGCGCGACGGCATTCTCTTTCGGCGCCGGACCAGTCCCAATCATGGACCAGCAGCGTCAACGCAAGCGATACGTGTGCCTCCGGGAGGCTCTCATCGATCTCGAGGGCTTTCAGGGCTGCGGCCTTGGCTTTTGGGAAGGCCTCGGCGGGCGGAAGAAAACCATAGGACCCGAGCTTGCTGTAAGAGTTGGCCAACATGGCATAGGCGGGGGCGTACCCCGGCTCCTTATCGATGGCCTGCCTGCTATACTCAATGGCTTTGTTGAAATCGTCGGGTGACCACTTGTTCCAAAAGTATAAGGCCTTCAAGTACAGCTGGTAAGCTTCCTTGTTCTGAGTGGGGCGTCGAGTGAGCCGCTTCTTCTCGTCACCGGTCAACTGCACGCGCAGCTTTTCGGAGATTTCCCGCGCGATCTCCTCCTGCACGGCAAAGATATCCGCGAATTTGCGGTTGTACTGCGCGCCCCAGATCTGAGAGACGTGATCCACTCCAGCACCTGCTCCACCCCCAGCCGCTTGTCGGCAATGAGGTGCTTGAGCGTGTTGCCCTCCAACAGCTCCATGACGATGAAGGGCTGCCCTTCGTGCTCGTCAATGTCGTAAATCGTGCAAATGTAAGGATGATTCAGGGCAGAAGCAGCGCGGGCTTCGCGCTGGAATCGCTCCAAGGCCTGACGGTCCTTGGAGAACTCTTCCGGGAGGAACTTGAGGGCTACGCCGCGGCCCAGGCTGGTGTCTTCGGCCTGATAGACCACACCCATGCCGCCGCCGCCCAGCTTCTCAAGAACGCGATAACGGGAAAGCGTCTTGCCAATCACGTCTCTCCGAGACCACTCGCGCCCCCCCAAAA